>JBBRPK010000160.1:0-12566 GCA_038228235.1 Verrucomicrobiota bacterium | reverse complement strand
CTGTCCCTTGGTCGAGGGCTTTCGTCGGCCTTCGCTACGCTCAGGCCTCCTCAAGCCCTCGACCAAGGGACAGTTCCAACCGCCACATCACCTGTCCCCTTTTGAACTCGCAGCCGTCCCCTTTTGTACCCGCCCCGACAGGAAATCATGCGTGCTCGAAAAGCATCCGTCTTGGAGGCCGTGCGGTACCCCACCCTTTAGTTAAGCAGTCGCGGCTGCCGGCATCTCGCGCAACTAACTCTTGATCCGCACTTCCTTGCCGCTGGCCGAGGAGAGGTAAATGGCGTCGAGAATTTCCTGAACTTTGAGTGACTCCTCCAGCGGTACGATGGGCTTTTTTCCATCGAGCACACAACTAACAAAATGATGGACGCGATCTTCGCTGTAAGGACTCTTAGCCGACTGGAGTTGGACCGTTTCCAGGCCATCCGGGCAGTTCCGCAGGAGCCGGGCCGGATAAAGGCTTAATCCGGCGGTGGTGCCCAATAAGTCCATTCCGTACTCGCGCCCATCCGTAGAAGCGAAACCCGCCCAACCCGCCTCCATCAGAACCGTCTTGCCGCTCCTCATTCTAAGCATGGCGACGCTGAAATCATCCACATCAAAGGGCCGCTTGGGATCGACTTCACTTTTGCCCCAGTCGCATTCTCCCAAACCGCGCGCGCCAAATTTGCCATGAGTTTGTCCCATCACCGAACTGACCTCAAAGTCCTTGAGCAGGTGAAGGCAGGTATCCAAGAGATGAAGCCCCATGTCGCTCGTGCAACCGCCCCCAGAAAATTTTTTCTGCGTGAACCATGAGCCAATGCGGGGAATGCCATTGCGCCGAAACCAGAAACATCGAGCGTGATAGACCTCCCCCAAGTCGCCGCGCTCGATCAGCATCTTGGCTAATTGAGTCTGGCGATGGAAACGGTAGGTTTGCGCCACCATCACCGTCCGCTTCATTTTTTTCGCGGCCTCGGCAATCTTGAGCGCCTCCTTGAGATTCATAGCCAGCGGTGTTTCGAGCAAAACGTGTTTACGGGCGTTCAATGCTTCGATGGCCATGGAAGCGTGCAAATGATTGGGGGTTGAAATGATAGCCGCATCAAGATCGGGCTGTTCAAGAAGTTCACGGAAATCCACATAGCTGCGCGGGATCTTAAACCGTTCGCTGGCGTCTCGCCCGCGTTGGGGATGGTTCTCGGCGATCGCTACCGCCGCTGCCCGGGGGCAAGCGATCAGACTATGGAGATGCTCCAGTCCAACGGCGCCGATGCCAATAACTCCGCAGCGAAGCTTGTCAGCCATATATTTGGGAAAGTTTCATTTCCATACACGGTACGGTGGTCAGCGAAAATGCTTGTAACGGATCGAGGCTAAGATGGCAATACGAAACGCTGGCCCCCGCAACTTCCTTGCCAATCAGCACCCCAAGGAATGTCGGATTATGAACGCAACCATCTTTGGCTTAATATGTTACAAGTTTAGCAGAGGAGAAAAAAAACGCCACTGCACGAAGATGTTCTGAGACTTTACTTCGCTTATGGGGGGGGGAAGTTCGTGATTGGTTTTCCGTTCAGGCCGTTCCAGACCCGTAGCATGCTGTCCTGCCCCCCGGCAATCACGATTTTTCCGTCAGGGGTGGCCATCGCGGAATAAACATAGTCCGTCGCTCCGCTAAAGGTCCGCACACTCTCTCCATTCTCACGCACCAGTCTCACTTGATTATCACCGGAAGAGGCCAGGGCTTGGTCGGTGGCGTCAATGAAAGCCACAGAAGTGACCTCCTTATTGAAGCCTTCGATATTTTTCTTGCGTTCGCCGCTGGCGAAGTCCCAAACTTTGACTACATTATCGGCCCCGCTACTGGCCAGGGTGCGTCCGTCGCGTTTCCAGCTCACACCCAAAACATGATGCAGATGGCCCTCGAAGGACTTTATTACTTTGCCGCTGGCCAACTCGATCACTTTCACAAATTTGTCCGCGGCGCCGGAGGCCAGGGATTTGCCGTCGGGTGAAAAATCCAAAGCGAGGACAGTGTCACTGTGGGCATTCATGAATTCCTTTTCCATCGTTCCATCGGCAGTCTTCCAGAGAATGATTTCACCACCCCGGCTGGGTTCTCCGCCGCCCGTGGCCAGCCATCGGCCATCGGGGCTGAAACGCAGCGCGTTGACCCGGTCAGTCAACGGGGAGCCCGGACCGCCCGTGCCAATGATCCGCTCCAGCTTCCAGGCAGCATTTAAACTCCAAGAGGTCAAACCCTCTGCCGGGGAGGCGGACAGGAGCCTATCAGGGCTTGTAAAGGCTAAGGCGAGAAAGAGGTTGGAATCGCGGAGGAGTGATGGGTCATCGCCGGGCAACCCGGCATGAGTGCTCGACCCTGGTTTGAAAGTTTCAAAGGCTGCCCCCGTCTCGCCGCTCCAGGTGTGGATATTTCGATCGTCGCCGGCAGTGGCGAGTACGCGACCATCAGGGGAGAAGGCGAGCGCCCGCACCGGCCTTTCGGACTCAAGGGCTATTTTCTTTGCGCTGTGCACCGCTGCCTCGGCCGTCTGCTGGCCGGCTTCGGCGGAGAGAAGGGCGCCTCTGGCTTGGGTGGCACTGTCCGTGGCTTGCTGGACGGCGGTCTTCGCCAACTCCAACTCCTGCTCCGCAGTCGATTTGGGTTGCTCCGCTTTCTTGAATTCCTTATCGACGCCCGCCAGCGCGTTTGTGGCGGCCGCGAGTTTTTCCGCGGCTTGTTTACTCTTCTCAGGATACTCCGAGGTGACCGTGTCGAATCGCGGCTTCATCTGGCCAACCGCAAATGATTTCGCAGCCACTTCGTCAATCGCCTTCTCAGCCGCTATTTTGGCCTCGGAAGCCGCGGCTGCTTTGGCGGCGGCGTCCCCTGCCGCGCTCTCCGCAAAAGCCTTCGCCTTTTCGGCCACGTCGGCAGCGCCGGCAGCCATTTTCTCAGCGGCTGCCTTGGTGGGATCGGCTAAATTGCCCCCGGCGGCAGTTTTGCTTCGGGATGCGACCGCCGCAGCGTCGGCAGCGATTCGTTCGGTTTCAATCTTCGTCTGAGTGGCTTGGTCGGCAAGCAGTTTGGCGTTGGTGGCCCGTTCCAGGGTAGCTTTGGCCTCCGCAGCGGCTTGTCTGGCTGACTTGTCGGCGCTCTCATAATCCTCCGTCACTTTTTTCAACACAGAGTTCAAGGCTGCCAGCCCCTTCTCGGCAGCAGTCCGGGATTCGAGGGCCGCTTGGAGCTGTTTTTGCTTTTCGCTAAAGGTCTTGTCGGCGGCGGCAAAGCCTTCGTTCGCCTTGCCCAAACGTTCCGTGGCGGACTTCTGTTGCTTCTCTGCCTCGACCAAAGCATTCTTTCGATAAGTGATTTCGGTCGCGGCTACGCTCGCGCTTCGCTCCGTCTCGGCCACAAATTCCTGCGCATAACGATCCCCCTTCATTTGAGCCAGGAGCGTTCCGTCCTCCGCGTTCCACAATTTGACGCTGTTATTCAGCGCCGCAGCCGCAACCCGCCCTCCCTGGAAGCTAAACCCCACTGCGGTCACCGATGCGCCTTGGTCCATTTCCCGGACTATCCTGCCGGTCTTAAAATTCCAAAGGCAGACAATTCCGCTGGCGCTTCCGGATAAAAGGAAAGTGGGTTGAGGGAGCAAGGGAGTCGGCAATTGAGGCCAGTCCCCGGCTAAGGGATCACTCCAAAGCTCGAAGCCATCAATAGTCCAATTCGCCTGTGGCCCAGCAGCAAGAGATTCCAAACAAGTGATCACGCCTCCGCGGCCCTTAAGTTCGCTCATTAGAATGAGCATGCTGTTAGTTCCCTCCCTGATTTGCCAGATACGAATCAGGTCATCTGCTCCGGACGTCGCAAGGCCAGATCCTCCACTGAGCCAAGTCAAGGCGCCAATCCCCGCATTTAGATTACTTTGCGCCAACAAGGTGCCCTCCGGCACCGCCCAAATGCGAAGGGTGTTGTCCGCGGCGGCCGAACAGAGGCGGTCACCGTTCGGCGAGAAATTCAGGCAGACCACCGGTTTGTGCTGTTGACGCACGCCCACCGAGCCCCCGCGTTCAGTCTGAGCGGCCTCAGACGTGCTCCGCGCTTCGGAAGTTGCTGCGCCCCCAGACGGCCGCGCTCCGAAGGATCGGGCCTCCTTTCCGCTGGCAGTGTCCCATAATCTGATGGCCCCGTCGGAGCGGCAGGTTGCGAGCCATTTTCCGTCGGCGCTCACCGCGATGGCTTGCGGGGTCGCTGATTTTCGATCCTGGGTTCGAGATTCCGCAAGCGCGGGCCCCGCACCTGTGTCATTCGGCGGTTGCCATCCGTCCATCGACAGTTGCTCGTGGACGTTCCTCGGACGCCGCCATAGCTTGACTTCGCGGTAGCCACCGGAGGCCAGAAGATCGCCATCGGGACTAAATGCCAGCGAATGCACGAGGTCGCGATGGGCGACTCCAGTAGTTTTTGGATCCAATGTCTCCACACCGAGAGCTTGGGACCTTGAACTTTGGACTTCACTGTCCAATTGCGGATCGCTCAAGCGAGTAACGAGTTGACCGGAAGGAATATGATAAATGAAAATCTGATTGGCGCGCCCGCAAGCCGCGAATTGCCCATCCGACGTCACTGCCACTGCGTAAATGGGATTCACGCCCGCCGGCAGAGACCGCCATTCTACTGGCACAGCAGCATGGACTTCACCCTGAGCTCCCTGGTCGATCCACAGCTTGATCAAAGCCAATTGCTGCGGCGTCAGATCAGACGCGTTCACTTTATTGTCCTTGGGCGGCATGTTGGGCTTCTCCTGGTGTGAGGCGAGCTTCAACAGCAAACTCTCGCTGCTCTTTCCAGGCATGACGGCCGGACCCGATTCCCCGCCTTTAAGAATGGCCTGAGGAGTCTCGAGAATGAGATCCGCTTTGGCTTTCGTCTGGTTGTGACACGCCAGGCAATTATTTTTTAAGACAGGGAGGACCTCCTTCTCAAAATCGACTATGCCAGTTCGTGTGGTCTCCACGATGGGATTCAACCCACGCGCTACGGATGGCTTCGCGTCTTGAGCGGTAACGGTGTGCAAAGGAAGCAGGGTCACGAAAACCAAAAGCAAACCAGCGGACGCGGAGTCTCCGAAAGGCGCCAGCAAAAGGCGTTTTCTCATCTTCGTGCTCAAGCGTGTCAGTGGCGTTCCCATGCAGTCCTGGATAGCGGGGGTTACTTCTTTTCTTCCGGGATAATTTTCAGGCGAATAGGCGCTGAGTAAACGGTCAGCGTGATTTCTTTGGGCTTGGCTTTCTCGGCCAGTTCTTTGGCTCGATTGGCCAAAGCGGTTTTTGTCGCCTCTGCTTCTTTCGCTTTGACCGAGGCTTCAGCCGAGGCTCTTTCCGCGGCGGCTTTGGCTTGTGAGGCGGCACTAGCCTGGCCCACGGCCTCAACGGTTTGCTTTTCGGCAACGACACTAGCGGCCGACAACTCCTGGTTGTCCGGCTCTTCCTCGGCGGCATTTTTGGCTTTGGACAGCTTGTCCAGGACTAATTTGGCCATGGCCTCGGCATCCAGAGCTTTTTTATTGGCGGCGCCAAGGGTCTTGCTGGCCTGCCTGGCGGCGGCCGCCATATCAGTAGCGGCTTTGGCCGCTTCCTTTGCCGCTGACTCGGCTGCTTGAGCGGCCTCTGGATTGTTGCGGTAACGCCCCTTAGTCTGAGTCTGCAGATAAAAGGCGCACGGGCCGGAGGGGATTTTCAATTGGGCAAGATCCAGTTCCACCGTCCCGTTCGTTGCTTTGCCGTCCACTTCTATCTCTTTAAGTGAATCGAGCGCGGGAATCCCGACCGCTTTTAACTTCAGGCCTTCAGTGAAATCGCCACGACGTATTACCCTTAGGGGAATATGGGCTTTACTGCCCGCTTTGACTTCCCACACTTTGCCGTGCCCGCCCTTGGGGAGCCGGTCACTCTCCTCTTCCGCTGCGATCGAAATCGGCGCCGCTTCCTGGCCGCTTAAGCCGAGGACCACTTCGTGAGTCAGCCGGGACGGAACGGATTCGGTGTTGTAATCAGTCACATCCCAAACCACCGTTCCCCCGTGCGCTTCGCGGACCAGTTGTGGGTTGACTCCCTGCGAGGCGGGTGGGGTCCTGGCCGTGCTGGCCTTGCCAAGAATTCGCAGAGTTCCGCCCCAGTTCACGGGCAAATTGGTTGCGAGAGGCAGGACAGAAAGCCCCTCTGAAGGAGGATTAGCGGCTGTCAACAGCACTATTGCTGAATTTTTCTCCGCTTCGATCCTGGTGTGGCTGTAACTTACGCCCGGCGGAAGTCCTTCGATGGTGATGTCGATCTCGCTCTTGAAGTTGTCGCGGCGAAAAGCCATCACTTTGAGTGGAATGGTCTCGCCTCGGCGCAGGAACCCGCTCCAGACATGGGCCTCCCGCGCATCTTTTTTTCCAGGATTCGGCGCGGGCCAAAAAGCGATGAGCTGGAAGTCGGGCGTCTCCCTGCGGAGCGAAAGTCGATAGAGGTGGCTTGGGTCGCTCTGTGTTTGGTTAAACAGATCGCGGACCTCAACCCGATAGGTTCCATTCTCCGGGGCCTCAAATCGCCACACCGGATCCAATGTGCTGGTTTTGAATTCTGTGCCCCCGATGTTGCTGTCCGAACCATACACTTCCGAGAGGTCAGCGGTCTTCTCTTCACTACCGTGACTGGTGACGCGCTGGCCCAGGAGAAACGGGCCGGTGGCCATGCCGAGGCGATGCGAGAAAACTTCCGCCCAATACACCTCCCCTTTCTTCGCCGCGAAGGTGAATCGGTCTCGATCCCCTGCGGGATAAAACTGGCCCACCACTTCGCAGGGCGGAGAGACGATCTGCCCGGCTTTATCGTTGGGTTCCTTCTCGGCCACGACCGGCCCAGTGGCAAAAGAGAGCAGGATAGGATTTGAAACGCCTTGTGGGGTTTGAAGGCGATAGGCGTAACCATCCACGACGCAATTCCAAAGTGCCAGTTGCCTGTCGCAGCCCATGGAGCCGGCTGGTAATTCAATCTCCACTTCGAGTTGCTCCAAAGCTTTACCGTCCATCGTCAGGGGAGTTCCGTGCGCCGTGTCAGAGAGGCCCGCCGCTCTGAGATTGCGTCCGTAAACCATATATTTGCTTTTTGTGCCGGGCAGGCCGGCGGGAGGAAAAATAAAATCGATGTGCGGGCCGGCGCTGATGGATAGGCGGTAGAAATAATCGGTTCCACCGCGAAAGAGGAGGTCATGCACCTTGATAAAATACTGCCCATCCACCTTGGCTGTGAAATCTATTAGACCTCCCTTCCTGTTTCGCTCCAACTCGCGTCCCGAACTGGCGCAGAGAACCAGTCCGGCATCCATCCGCGAATCGAGGGCTTTGGCTGCGCATTCCACCAGAATTCGCTGACCATGCTTCGCCGAAAACTTGAAAAAGTCTGTGCCGCTGGCATCGGCATGTCCATTCACGGTGGCGCCCAATGGAATTTCCATAGCCGCAGCCATCGTGCGATTGCCATCCTTTTCAATGAGCTCCGGCAAATCCCCGATCACAAAAGCGCGCGGATTTGAAATCCCAAACCGGCCCAAACATCTTACGTCGCAGATTCCAGGAGCCGCATTCGAGGCCACTGTCACGACAAATTTGCCGGGGTCGCCGGGCTTGGAAACCGCCGCGATGTTCGTGATTGAAAAAAGAATTTGATCGGGATCATCCAGATCCACTCCGCTCAAGCTGACTTCAACGGTGGTTCCAATCCCAGCGCCGGGCGGGAAGATTGTGAGCAATCGCGCCACAGGCAAATCGGCTAAAACTGGCTGGACCACAAGGCAGAGCAAAAATATGATGGTGCGAATCTTCAGATTTCAGTAATGATAGCGGTGGACCACGGCCCAGAGACGCGCGCGCCACTCCACAAATTACGCCAGGAGTTTTTCCACGACTTTCCCATGCACATCGGTCAAACGGAAATCGCGGCCTTGGAAGCGGTAGGTGAGCTTGGTATGATCGAAGCCGAGCAGGTGGAGAATGGTCGCGTGCAGATCGTGCACGTGAACCCGGTCTGTGGTGGCGTTAAAACCGAACTCGTCTGATTCCCCAATCGTCGTCCCCGCCTTCACCCCGCCGCCGGCCAGCCACATCGTAAAGCAATTTGGATGATGGTCACGACCGTCATTGCCCCCGCCTTGGACCATGGGAGTGCGGCCGAATTCACCGCCCCAGATTACGAGTGTGTCTTCGAGCATGCCCCGTTCTTTGAGGTCTTTCACCAAGGCAGCGCATGACCGGTCGGTTTTTTCGCAGTTCTTCTTTATGTCCGCGGTGAGGTTCCCGTGTTGATCCCAGGCTTCGTGGAAAATCTGTACAAAACGGACCCCGCGCTCGACCAATCGGCGCGCCAGGAGACAACTGCTGGCGAAGGAGGTCTTGCCAGGCTCGGCGCCATACAGGTCGAGGACGCGTTGCGGCTCCTTGGTCAAATCCATCAGTTCCGGGGCGCTCGATTGCATGCGGTAAGCCATTTCATAGGAATTGATGCGCGTGCGAATTTCCGGATCGCCCATGACATCAAAGTGTTTCTGATTCAACCGCGTGATGGTTTCGATGGAGTCGCGCTGCAACTGCTGGTCCACCCCTTTAGGATTTGACAGGTAGAGAACCGGGTCGCCGGTGTTGCGGAACAAGGCGCCTTGATGAATGGAAGGGAGGAAGCCGCAACCCCAATTGGAGGACCCGCCACTGGTGCCTTTGGTGCCAGTGCTGAACACGACATAGGCAGGCAAATCGGCAGATTCGCTGCCCAAACCATAGGTCATCCATGCGCCCATGCTTGGCCGGCCAAATTGCTGCGAGCCCGTGTTCATGAAAATCTGCGCGGGAGCATGATTAAAGGCGTCCGTGTGCATCGATTTGACAATGGCGATATCGTCCGCAACCCCCCCCAGATGCGGCAGCAACTCGGAGATTTCCGCCCCGCTCTTGCCGTGCCGGGCAAATTTGTATTTGGGACCGAGAAGCTTGGAATTGGGGTTGATGAAGGCCGCGCGGTAGCCTTTAAGCAACTCCTCGGGGGGGAGTTTCCCGTCCCATTTTGCAAGCTCGGGCTTATAATCGAATAGTTCCAGATGACTGGGCGCCCCCGCCATAAAAAGAAAGATGACCCGTTTAGCTTTCGGAGCGAAGTGCGGGGCTTTCGGAGCGAGCGGATTGGTCCCGATATTTTTGCCCGCGGCAGAAAGTTTGCCTTCTCCCAAGAGCGAGCCGAGAGCGATGGCGCCCAAACCGACGCCGCATTCCTTGAAGAACCAGCGGCGCGTGATCTGACTTCGATAATCGTTGAAGAAGTGCTCTTGTTTGGTCATGGTCTTATTCTTTGGTGATGGTTTCGTCCAGGTTCAGCAGCACGCGCGAGACCACCGTATAAGCAGCTAGTTGCGCGGGTGTGGCGCCCTCGGGAAGATTCGATGCGACCTCGCCCTTGCCGGTGGCAATCTCATTTGGGTTCAACCAGCCTTCCGCAATACGCTGTTTTTGCGTGGCGAGCAAGGTAAGTAATTCCTGCTTCTCCTCGTCGGAGGGCAGACGGGCTAACACTCGACGAAACCCGTAGGTCAGGCGATGGGCATCCGTGTTCCCCCCTTCAGCCAGGATTTTATGCGCCAGAGATTGAGCGCATTCCATGAAGAGGGGTTCGTTGAGCGAGATCAGGGCTTGCAGCGGCGAGTTAGAGCGCTGGCGCCGCACACACGACATGTCCGCATTGGGAACGTCGAAGGTTTGCAGCACCGGGTAGGGTGTGGAACGGCGGCGAAAGGTATAGAGGGCGCGACGATATTTTTCCGGCCCGGTTTCATCAACCCACGGAAAAGGGGCATAACTGGCGGGCGGTTGGAAAAGAAAGGCCGGCGCCGGGGGCATGGTGCTGCGGCCACCAATCTGCGAATTCAGCAGGCCGCTGGCGGCGAGAGCCACGTCGCGCACTACCTCGCCCTCGACGCGGAAACGGGGCCCACGAGCAAGCAGGCGATTATACGGATCGCGGTCGTAAAGCTCGGGTGTAACCCGCGAGGATTGCCGGTAAGCCGAGGACGTCACGATCAGCCGATGGATGTGCTTGATGCTCCAAGGCGAGGCGCTAGCCTCGCTCGGTTCCATAAACTCGCAGGCGAGCCAATCGAGCAGCTCCAGGTGAGACGGCGCCTCGCTTTGGGTGCCGAAATCTTCGGCTGTGCTCACCAGGCCGATGCCGAAATAAGCCTGCCACATCCTGTTTACAAAAACGCGAGCAGTCGTCGGAGATTTTCGGTCCGCCAGCCATCTGGCAAAGGTCAGGCGCGTTGGCGGCGCATCAGCAGGAAGCGGGTGTAGAATGGCTGGAACGCCAGCCGTGACGGCATCCGAGGGTTTAAGCCAGTCTCCGCGTTTCAGCACATGGGTCTCGCGCGGTTCCTCGCGGGCCATGAGTGTCAGCGCAGTTGAGCCATTCGGCCATTGGGCCCAGAGGTCCTCGATTTTATCGTTGGCCGATTTGAACTCGGGGACCGTCGTGCGCCAATAGCTGAACACGGCGGCCAGTTGTCCCGGAGAACGTTTCTCGCTGGGGATGGAAAGGATTTCGCGAACGAGCGCCGGCAGCGGATCAGCCACGGCATTAGTGGAGCCGGTGACACTCAAGCGGAAACGACCAAGATTATTGTTCATGTGATCGTCGCTATTCCATCCGCCATGATTCATGGCAAGGCGGAGGGTGAGAATCGTTCCATTCGGAAACTCGATGGGTTTATCAGGGACAAAGACTGCCTTGCGCGGCTGATTGCGCCGGCCCGGTCCGGCATCAATGCCCCAAGCAGTGTTGTCCTTGTCATCAATCGCGAATTCTACCGGCCCAGTGAAGCGGGCGTTGGTAGATTTGTCGTAAAAATTCGACTCTAATTTGCGCTCGGCATTCGAGTAATCAGCGGTCGCTTTGACAATCTTCACGCGCGCCTTGTTAGTGGGATTGGCCGCATCAACCGCTTCGACTTTAAATTCGGTCAACGCGCAGGTCCCCATAAAAGAACGGCCCGGACCCCCGCACGGCAGGTTCGGATCGTTGAGGAGTTCCAAGCGAAACGCGCCGATCCGAGGGAGATTGTTGGTGGCCCGCCAAGTGGTGGTATGTTTGGTTGGCGCATAGCCCGCCGCGCGCAAAGAACCATCCTTGAGCGCATAATATCTCTCGTCCTTGTCGCCCTGATATTCTATAGACAAGACGCTCCACTCCGGCTGGTCTCGCGAGACTTCTTCCTCCCATCTAGCCAGCCGTGCCGCCCAATCGGTGGCATGATGTTGCAGTTCGGATTCAATCTCGCGCATCTGTCCCTTGAGATTGCCCATTTTCTGCTGCTCCGCCAATGTATAGACAATGCGGTTCGGCTCGTGATCATTGTTGATGAAAGCGAACATCCGATAATATTCCTCCTGCGAAAACGGATCGAACTTATGGTTGTGGCACTGGGCGCATTGGATGGTTAGCCCGAGGACGCTCTTGCCAATGGCATCCATGCGGTCGAACATGGCATCCATGCGGAATTGCTCCGGATCGATTGCCCCCTCCTGGTTGAGCATGGAATTGCGCAGGAATCCCGTGGCCACTATTTGTTCTTGCGAGGCGCCGGGAAGCTGATCCCCGGCCAGTTGCTCGATAATAAATTGATCGTAAGGCAGGTCCCGGTTGAACGCATTGATGACATAATCCCGGTAAAACCAGACATTGCGCGACATGTCCTTCTCATAGCCGTCGGAGTCCGCGTATCGCGCCGCGTCCAGCCAATGCCTTCCCCAGCGTTCTCCGTAATGCGGAGAGTTCAGCAAACGTTCGACCTGCTTTTCATAGGCCTCTGGACTCCCGTCGGCGAGAAATGCGTCCACTTCGGCGATGGTTGGCGGCAGCCCGGCCAGATCCAGACTGAGCCGGCGGAGCAAGGTAATCTTGTCCGCTTCCGCGGCCGGCTTCATTTTTTCCCGCTCCAACCGCGCCAGAACAAAATTATCAACCGGATTACGCGTCCAACTCCTATTTTTCAGAGGCAGCAGCTTCGGCTTTTTGGGAGCTTTAAAAGCCCAGTGGTCCTGTGGGTTCTTGCGTTCCACTGCCGGAGGTATCCCGGCGGTCTCAGCAACGGCCGCCTGCGCCAGAGCCGTGAAGATGGCCATAATGACGATGGCCCAAAAAGTGTTTAATTGCGCATTCAGCTTCAATTCGCGCCCGACAGTTCTCATGATGGGTTATAAGTTCCATCATTATGGACTGGAAAAAGTGGGGCGCAATTCAGAAGTTTCGACAGGAAGTGACCAATACCCCATTCAATCCCTCGGACCGGTTCTACAGATTGGTGTCCCCCCCAATGGCAAACGGGGCCAAGACGCCGGAAAAATTAATGGTGGTTAGCCCGACTTAGCGGACTCGACGTCGGAAAAAGTTTTTTCGCTGATCAAACCCATCAAATTGCGGGGGAATCTTGCTCCTGGATGCCTAAAAGTGGCTGTAGTGCAGACCTACCCTATTCCCAGCACAAAAATTTTGTG
>JBBRPK010000159.1:0-12579 GCA_038228235.1 Verrucomicrobiota bacterium | reverse complement strand
TCCTCTTTCGCTACAATCAGCTTGTCATCTTTTAAATTACAAGGTTTGTTCGCAAATGACAGGGGTTTACGGGCCGAAGCCATTCATCCCCCACGCGGCGTCGCTCCATCAGGCTTGCGCCCATTGTGAAAAATTCTCGACTGCTGCCACCCGTAGGTGTCTGGACCGTGTCTCAGTTCCAGTGTGGCTGGTCGTCCTCTCAGACCAGCTACCCGTCTTAGCCTTGGTGGGCCGTTACCTCACCAACTAGCTGATAGGCCGCGGGTTCATCATGAAGCGCCAGGCCTTGCGGTCCCCAGCTTTGAAAATCAAAAGATGCCTCTCGATTGTCACATCCGGTATTAGCTCGCCTTTCAGCGAGTTATCCCAAACTTCACGGCAGATTACCCACGTGTTACGCACCCTTGCGCCACTCCGACTACGAGATATTGCTACCCCATAATCAGCGTTCGACTTGCATGTCTTATCCACGCCGCCAGCGTTCGTTCTGAGCCAGAATCAAACTCTCCGTTAAAAACGTTAGTCTGAATCTCGTCCGGTACTGAACCGGACTATTACAATTTTAAAACTCTTCAAATCTCACCACTAACTGATGATTTTTGAAGGGGCTCTAACTTATCGCACAATTCAATTTTCAATGAGCAGCGGGTGTTTCCACCCAAAAATCTGCGGGCTTAAAACCCTAAGTCGTTTTCCCATGCAGGGAAAAAAAGTCCGAGAGCCGATTCTCATCCCTTTAACTCGGCCTCTCAGACCATCGTTACTGCACAGCGAAATTATTTACGCCGTGCCGGACTGTCAATGCTTTTCTCACTGCTCAGTCTCATTCGTTCAAAAGAACGTTCCAAGACCTTATCTGACCTCAGAATCGACGCAAGCCTTTTTTTCACTTTTTTTGCATTATTTTTTAGCGTCTCGGCTTCGAGGGCTTT
The DNA here is from genome assembly GCA_038228235.1 of Verrucomicrobiota bacterium. Taxonomy (GTDB): domain Bacteria; phylum Verrucomicrobiota; class Verrucomicrobiia; order Limisphaerales; family JBBRPK01; genus JBBRPK01. The sequence continues at coordinate 11,647 of JBBRPK010000159.1, read as the reverse complement.
TTGCCCCAAAAACGGGAGAGGCCAAACCTCAGTGGGAGCCAATGTTTCCGCTAGTATCGCCCGGTTTGTGGAGGCCGAGAAATCCGGCTCGGCTTCGTCCATTAAAACCACGTTTAAAGGCCTTTTTTTCTCTCGGCGCAGGGCCGCCACCGTTAAAAGGGTGTGGTTTAGAGTCCCCAATCGGTTTCGTGCGACCACAATCACCTCGCAACCCAATCGCTCGATCAGCTTTGCCACCGAATAGCCTTCCCCCAGGGGAACCATTAGGCCGCCCGAACCCTCAATGAGCAAACAGTCGCACTGGCTTTGCAGGACTTTGATCTTTCCCAGGACCTGGGCCAGGGAGATCCGGCGGCCCACCTTGCGAGCCGCCACTAATGGGGCCACTGGTTCAGCGAAATAAAAGGGATTGATTTCGTCATCGGGCAAACGGGAGCTTTGAATGGCTTGGATCAAGCCCACATCCTGGCGTCCGCCCGAGCAGAACGGTTTCATCGCCAATGCATTGACCCCGCTTTGTAGGAGATGATGGAGCAAAGAAGCTGTTAGGAGGGTTTTTCCGACGCCGGTGTCAGTGCCGGTGATGAAAATGGTTCTGGCCTGCATACCTTTCAATCAGTTGCGCCGCACAGGAGTCGCGCGTATTATTTCTGAACAGTTCACCGTCGGCCAGCTCTGAGTTGCAGGCCCGCAAATTTCATCATCAACTCGGCCCGATCCGCTTTCTGAAATCGAGGAGGAAGATAGCGTCGGTCAGAACAGGCCAAAACCGCAGCCAGTTCCTGCAAGGCCAGTAGTTCGGGGTCGAGCGGATCGATGAAGGAATTTACCGCTTCCTCCAAATCGGAGAGCTGCACGTCGTCATCATGCTTAGCCAGCACGGCGCGTTCCTTGGCTCGAATCAACATCGATTCAATATCGCTGCCAGTCAGTGGAAGCGGGCCCAATTGTTGGCGCGCGAAGGCGATGATGCCCTCCGCCAGGGCGATCTTTTTAACGCGTGCCACCGTCGTAAATAGTTCCACGACATCGTCCGGATTTTGTGCGGGGAAGAGGGGAATGCACAGGCCGAATCGGCCCTGCCGCTTCATGTCAATGGAGAGCAAATCCGGCCGCGAGGTCATGGCAATCCAAAGCTCGCGCCCGCGCAATGTGGCATCCCCAATGTGAGCAGCAAAGGCGGCGAAGACGCGTCCGGAAACGCCGCTATCCCCATCGGCTTCGCGCGTGCCGAAGACCGCGTCGGCTTCATCGACCACGACCATGACTGGCCCCAGGGCGCGAATGGTCATAAGAATGCGGCTCTGCTGGCGTTCGGTGTCGCCCACCCATTTAGAGCGGAAATCGCCAATCTCCATCACCGGCAAGCCGCATTCGCTGGCGAAGCAATCGACCAGAAAGGATTTGCCCACACCCACTCGCCCCGGCAACAAAATGCCGCGTTCGAGCACGTCTCTTTTGTTGTTCTTAATCAGCCACGCCAGCTCGCGCAGTTTTTGCTTGGCCGCGGTATGAGTGGCCACTAGATCCAAACTGACTCCCGGTTTTGGATCTTTGAAGCGCACCAACCCCTGACAATACTCCTCGATCAGCCGCTTCTTGCTCGTGGCCACATGCTCGGCGGTGACGCGGGCGCCATTGCGAACCGCTTCGGCGAGCAGATGTTGGATGCGCAGCAAATTTAGCCCGGCCGTGCGCGGCTCCAATTCGGCGGCAGAAAAATCGCTCCATTCGGTAAGAGCTTTGCCATCGGCAACCGTTTCGGCCCAGCCAGATTGCAGGAACCGGGCGCGATCTTCGGCCTCGGGCAAATCGATGCGAACCTGGGCAACATGCGGATTCTGCAACAGATCAGCATGGAGTTGGGCGGCGGATTCTGTCACCAACAGAATGCCGACATCAAGTTGCCGCAACTCCGCTGAACAAGCCCATTTCAAGAGGGTCACCAGATTTATTCGCTCATCAAGGCTGGCGCCAGCCTGATCGGAAGCAGGGATGAGCTTCTCCGGAAAATCAATGATGAGCGTGATGCCTTTCCACTCTTGCCGGTCCTCTGAAACTTTCAGGAAAAACCGGCGCAACAGAGGCGCCAGCCTCATGAAGTCCCGAGGCGGGCCTTGTTGCTGAAAATTGGTGTTTTCGACGCGGTCATAGACCTCCAGCCATTCAAAAAATCGGCGCTGCATTTCTCCGGAACCAAAGGTCAACCCATCTCCGATGTCGTAAAAAAGAACGCAAGCGCGGTCCGGGAAGAGGCGCTGCACAAGAAAAGTTTTCAGCGGCACATAATTGGTTTCCGCTCCACTCTGCACTGGAAATACATCGAAAATATTGCCATGCAACACAAAGACCGAGTAAGTGCCTCCGTTCCATCGCCGGGCCAATTCCAGAGACCATGCGCGCAGGGGCAGGCGGGTCTTCCCACCGGCAGTATTCAGAGTGGGCGCGAGGGGCGTCGCAGGGGGGTTGTTAGCACTCAAGCCTTCTCCTTCTGTTTACGGGCCCTCTGCATAGGCTGCTCGATGACCGGCGGCGCCGCGGTGGTATCAAAGCCGACGCGCATCTCTGTCGCCGGCATGTCTCCAACCAGGTCTTTGAACTCGTCCAATTCGGAAAGCCATTTGTTGGTTTGATCGAGGTGCTCCACTGTGGCATCGATGCGCGCGGTCAGAGCGTCTGCGTTCTTGGTCGCGACCGCGTCGGCTCGAATAAGTTTGATCTGCTGATCGAGACGTTCCTGTTCTGAGATGACCAGGGCCAGATTCTCTCGAGCCTGATCAATGCGCTGCTGGCGCTTGCGCAGAACTTCGAGCCGTTCCATTCTCGAGCCCAGGTAGCGCTGCCTGGTTTCGAGCGCAGGGCTGACTCCTTTCGTTTTGAGAGTCTCGACATCGCTGGACAGAACCGCCACTTCCTGCTCCGCATCCTTTATCAATTTTGGCAGGTCTTCGCGCCTTTCGGTTTCCAGGAATCGTTCCAACGACTCTTCGATGCCAAGGAGACGCAGGTAAGTCCACATCAATTCATCGAGTTTGCGCAGCCGAGGGTCGGTGCCGGAAGCGCCCACCGCCAGCGGACTGTCTGCGCTAGCGACCTCGATATCGCGGCAAACCTCCGCCAGGTTTCGATATTGCTCCCGGCAGTGCGTAGATAGAGAGGCTACCAGGGCGTCCCGCCGCTGGACAAATTCGGCCACTTTTTTCATCTCTTCGGCATGTTGCGCGGCCTGGTGGCGATGATCCACCCAACGGCGGAAAAGCGAGAGATCCGGCAAGTAAACCCAACCCAAGGCATAGAGCGTGCCGCCAATGACGAGAGGCAAGGCCGCTCCGCTCACGAACCCCAAACCGAGCGTGAGCAACCCCAAGCCGGCATGGTGCGGACTTTTCAGAAATTCACCGTGATAATTTATCGGCTGCGCATCCATGAATAGTCTTGGCTCAATGTAACTAGCTGGGGCGAACGCAAACAATGAAAAAGCGGCGCTTCGAAACCGCTCGAGGGGGCGTTTGCCCAGGGCCGCGGCCTGCTCTTGACCCATTTCAGACTCATTCCCGTTTCCCGGAATAACCAACGGAAGCGCAGGGGTTCGAGTCTCAAAACTCAAAACTGCGATTTCGCCAGTCGAGTTCCGTTGGCCGCGCGCCGCCGCTGCTGCCAGCGAGGGTTTGGCTTTCTCGCTGTTCATTCAACGACATTTTTTAGTGGATTTTGACGGATTTCCTCAAGCAACATGGCTGGAACGCTGGCAATTGGGATGAATTCAGATTACGACGTGATCATTATCGGGGCAGGTCATAATGGCCTCGTCACGGCCGCTTATCTCGCTCGCGCAGGCAGAAAAGTCCTCGTGCTCGAACGACGAGAACTAGTAGGAGGGTGCGTCGTCACCGAGGAACTCTGGCCCGGTTTCAAAGTCTCCACTGCCAGCTACGTCAACAGCCTGTTCCGTCCTGAGATCATCCGGGATCTGGAACTCAAGCGCCATGGCTTTACAATGCTGCCGCGCAGCCCATCGAGTTTCACGCCCCTGTCCAATATTCAGTCCTCTGGGTCCGGCGCCCCGGGCCGCTACTTGATGCTGGGACCAGACAAAAAAATGACCCATCGGGAGGTTTCAAAATTCTCAAAGAAGGACGCCGACAGCTTGCCTAAATTTGAGGCCATGCTTGAACGTGTCGCCAGTTTCCTGGAACCAATGCTGATGGAGACCCCGGCCACCCCGTGGTCATTGGCACCACGCAATCTGTTTCAGCTTGCGAAAACCGCGTTGAAGTTCCGCAAACTCGGAGTGGACGGCCAGAAAGCAATCGAAATCCTCAGCGGCGCGGCCAATCCGATTCTGGACCGCTGGTTCGAGTCCGAGGAAGTAAAAACAACCATATCCACCGATGCCATCATCGGCGCATTTGCAACGCCCTCCATGCCGGGCACAGCCTACGTCCTCTTCCATCATGTCATGGGCGAATGCGATGGTGTGCGCGGTGTTTGGGGGTACGTTCGCGGCGGGATGGGCGCGCTTTCAAACGCCATCGCATCCGCCGCCAAAGAACGAGGCGCGGAAATCAAAGTCAACGCGCCTGTCTCCCGAATCCTGGTCAAGGATGGCCGGGCGAGCGGCGTGGTGCTTGCCAACGGCGCCGAATACAGGGCAGCGCGAGTCGTGTCCTGCCTTGATGCGCAGCTCACGTTTCTCCGGCTCATGGACCACAAAGATCTTCCGCCCGATTTCGTTCAATCGGTGAAGCATCTGGATTATTCGAGCGCGAGTTGCAAAATCAACCTGGCGCTCTCTGAAGTGCCCAACTTCATCTGCCTCCCAGGCAACACGCCTGGACCTCAACATCGCGGCACCATTCACATCAGTCCCAATCGGAACTATATCGAGAAAGCCTACGACTGCGCCAAGTACGGCTACATCTCGGAAAATCCAGTCATCGAAGCGACCATCCCCAGTTCCATCGATGAGACGGTTGCGCCCCGGGGCAAGCACGTGATGTCCATGTTCACGCAATATTTCCCATACAAACTGGCGCCCGATGCCGGGACGCTCGAAGAAAACAAAACACGCTACGCCGAGCGCTGCATCGACATTATGACCGAATATGCTCCGAACTTCCGCCAATCCGTAATGAATTATCAAGTGCTGGCGCCGGCTGACCTCGAATCCTGCTTCGGTCTTACTGGTGGCAACATTATGCAAGGCGCCATGTCGCTCTCAAGTCTTGGCTTCATGCGGCCGCTGCCGGGCTACGCCGACTATCGAACCCCGGTCAAAGGGCTTTATCTGTGCGGCGCCGCCACTCATCCTGGCGGAGGGGTAATGGGCGCCTGCGGCTACAACGCGGCGCGAGAAATCCTGAAGGACAGATATTGAGCGTGAGCGCGTGATGGGATGGACTAAATGCTACAACTGCCGATGAACGGGAAAGAGGCGGAGTTCTCCCTCTCCATGAACAGCGTAGCAGCCGACGTGAATCGGCTCCCTATTTTCCCCGCAAAGATCAAAGCCGATTCACATCGGCTGCTGCGGTTCAGGGGCTCAATGCGCGAAGTTTCGTTTCGGGGAGTTCTCTCCCCACTCCTGCGTCGCGGGGAGAGGGATAAGTCTCCGATTCGTGTTAATTCGTGAAAAAAGTATTCAAACTTATGCAAACTCTAACGCCTTTGCGTTCTCCTCCTCTCTGTGCTGCAAATTCATAAAATTGATTCGCTCGAATTGCCGGAGTTGGAGCCGTATCGGACGATGCGGCAACAACTGGAGCATCGGCATCAGCAGATTTTTATCGCCGAAGGAGAGAAGGTCGTCCGGCGATTGCTGGAAAGCCACTTCACAGTGGTGTCAGTGTTGCTGCCGGAAAAATGGCTCCACATTCTCGAACCGCTTTTGAATTCCCGGGCTGAAGAAATTCACGTCTATGTGGCGGAAAAACAAATTCTGGAAAAGCTGACCGGCTTTTCCATGTATCAGGGTGTCCTGGCTATGGGCAGAATTCCCAGCCTCGCTACGCTGGAAAGCGTGTTGAAATCCAGCGCGAGGCCCTTTTTGTTTGCGGCAGTGGACGGTCTGGCGAGCGCAGAAAATTTGGGCGTGCTGGTTCGCAACAGCGTTGCTTTCGGTGTCCAGGCTTTGCTGGTGAGTGAGACTTCGAGCAGTCCGTTCCTTCGCCGGGCAGTGCGCAGTTCTATGGGAACGATCTTTCAGTTGCCGGTCGTGGAATTGGCCGACTTCGGCTCCGCGTTGCAAGACTTACGGCGGCAAAGCATCCACTGCATCGCCGCCCACCCGCACACCGAGCGCAAAATGCTTTCCCAAGCTGATTTCACTACCGACTGCTGCATTGTCTTCGGAAGCGAAGGCTACGGCATCTCGCCCAAGGTTTTGGGGGTGTGTGCTGAGGCCGTGGCCATTCCCATGAGCCCTGGCGTCGATTCGCTAAACGTTGGGAGCGCGAGCGCCGTTTTTCTTTACGAAGCGAATCGGCAGAGAGGAAAGAGTTGAATCAGTCATCAGTGCTCAGGCAGGAGTCATGAGCGACTCTCCTCCATGACCTTGCTGTAAACGCTGCGAATGGCGTCCCGGTACCCGACTATTGCCTGGAGGAAGGTTTCCGGCGAGGCAAATCCACAACGGATGGCTACTCGGTACAACGGCCGCGGATCAGTGGGCAAAACCGTTTCCCCCTCAAAGCTCCACCGCCGAAGAACGCCTTCGACCCGTTGAAGCTCCCGATAATTCTGGAGAAGCAAATCTGCTTCTGCCGGATTGAGTCCCTTCGTCTGTTGCCCGCGGCGCAAGGCATTTAGAGTGTTAGCTTCTTGCCAGCCATTGGCCAGGCACAAAGTCTGGGCAATAAATTCCGCATCCATCAATCCACCGGAACCTGTTTTAATCGCCAGACCATCCCGACCCGGGGGCGTGCGCTCCTTTTCAATCCGCCGACGCATGCGCGCGATAACCTTTTTCCAATCCGGCGTGTAAGCCGCGAGACCGATTATGGGGCCCTCGGGGCGAGAATCCCCCGCAACGAAGTTTCGCGCGTCCAACCGCTGAACCGTAGCAGCCGATGTGAGTCGGCTCTGATCTTTCCGGGGAAAATAATGAGCGGAGGCACTTCGGCTGCTAGGAGGTTCAGGGGAAGGCGGTCGCCGCGCAAAATTGGCGGCGACGTTCTGGGGCCGGAAATCGGTCAGCACGGCCGCCATTTGTTGGAATCGGGCACCCAACGCCAAGTCGCCCGCGACCGGACGCGTCCGGGTAAGGGATTGAATCTCCCAAAGCTGCGCACGGCCCCGATAATATTCCTCGTATGCTGACAAGTTGTTGACGAGCAGGCCTTTTTCTCCATCGGGACGCAAGCGAGCGTCCATTACGAAGGCCACCCCCATCTCGGTAACGCTAGAAAGAAGGTCCATGAATTCTACGGCCAGACGTTGCAGTCTCGGCAAGTTTTTTGTTTTGTCTCTGGCCACGAAAATAATGTCGAGATCGGAACCGTAGGTAATTTCCTTGCCGCCGAGTTTCCCCAGACCTATGACAACGAAGGGTGGCTTTTTCAGGTTATTCTTGCGCAAGACGATTTCGAGCGCGTAATTAAGGCAGGCATCGGCAAGGCAGGAAAGTTCGGTGAGATTTTGCTCCAGGTCTGTCAGCCCCAGGATGCCCCGCAGACCAATCCGCATCAGTTCGGCTTGGTGATAGCGGCGAAGCCAGAGCCGCTGGTCCGTGTCCGCGCGGCCATGCCGAAGATCGCCCAACGTTTCTTCCATCGTTTTGCGGCGGCGCAGACGCCCGCTGAGCACGAGATCGTCCACCAGGTCAGGGGTGCGAATGGCCGTCTCAGCCAGAAACTCAGAGCGGTCGAAGAGCAGGAGCAACAACTCAAACAGAGAAGGATTGCTGGCCCATGTTTCAAAGAGCATCGCCCGGGAACCGTAGGCAGTGATAAAGGAATCCAACCGCGCCACCACCCGATCCGGGTCGGAGAGGACCCTCGAGTTTGGTCCGTGCGCGGCATTAGTGGAGGTTGCCGGCTTGAATTGATCCTTTCCTGGACTATGACCAGTCTGCTGGTCTGGATTGCCAGCAATTTGCTTCGGACATAGCGCGAAAATTTTGGAGAGGAGTTGCCACGCTAATTCGACGGTGCGAGGCGAAACGTGGACGTAGCCAGGCCCATGCGCAAATTCCTTCAGGAGGCGGAGAGATTTTTCGACGTCCCTAAAGGAATGCTCGGCCAGAAGGCTTTGCCACTCTTTTTCGGCGCCTTGAAATTGTCCGGGAAAAGCGGGGTTGGCCTCACTCGTTTCGGCCTTCAAAAGTTTGTCATAAACGTGACGGACCTGGCCGGTGTGCTTTTTAAGCGCCGACTCGAACTCGCCTAGCCGGCTGCACCCCATCAAGGCAGCCAGACGTTCACGCGCTTTTAAACCGGTGGGAATGGTGTGGGTTTGCAGATTATTCTCCATTTGCAGGCGATGCTCCACGTCCCGCAGAAAACAATAGGCCGCCGAAAGCGCCTGCACCTCTGCTCCGGAGAGGAGATCGTATTCTTTCAACTTCTGCAAGGCCGGGAGAGTTTGGGCGCCCTGCAAAAATGGGATGCGACCGGCATGCAACAACTGCAACGTTTGGGCGACAAACTCGATTTCTCGGATGCCGCCGCGCCCAAGTTTGACATTGCGATCGATTTCGCCGGTTTTCAGCACCTCGGTTTCAATCCGGGCTTTGATGGAAGCGATTTCGCTCGGGAACCCTTCGCTCAAGGAACGCGGATACCGAAACGGCTGCACTAAGTCGAGAAATTCCGCCCCCAGCGCCGCATCCCCGGCGATGCCCCTGGCTTTAATCAACATCATCCGCTCCCAAGTCTGCCCCCACTGCGCATAATAATTCTCGTAACTCGATAGGGAACGGACAAGCGGTCCGGCGTCCCCTTCGGGCCGCAATCGCAGATCGATCCGGAAGAGAAAGCCTTCGGGGGTCTGGCGGGTGACTTCCGCGATGAAAGCTTCGGCCAAACGTTTGAAAAACTGGTGATTGCTCATCGCGTGGGCGGGAGGTTTAGCCTTGCCAGGCGGAGCCTTGAAGACGGTTCCTTCTTCAGCATAAACAAAAATGACGTCCACGTCAGAGCTATAGTTCAGTTCCTGTCCACCCAATTTCCCCAGCCCAATGATGCCGAAACCGGTCGCGTGCCACCCCTGCTCAGGATCCTGGTGGTAAGGCTGGCCGAACCGTTCGGCGAGCTGCTGCCAACAGAGTTGAAGCACCGCACCCAAACAGACATCGGCGACGTTGGAGATCTCCCGGGTAATCTCGGGACCATTCCCCAGTCGAGCCAAATCGCGGGCGGCAATGCGCGCCATCTCCTCCTGTTTGAACTGGCGCAGTTTTGAAAATGCGTTTGCGTAATCCCGAGCCCGCCAGGCAGGTCGCAGCCAAGCCTCCACTTCCCGTCGCAGCCCTTGTTCTTGGCGAGCATGATGTAGATTCTCCGGACTCAGCAGTGTGTCTAACCAAAGGGGGTGCGCCAGCAGCAGATTTCCCAAAGCTGGGGAGCCGCTGAAGAGCGCAGCGAGAATGCGCGCTTGCTCCGAGGAAAGCTCTCGCCCCGCACGCGCTCCATTGGTCTGGAGCAGTTGATCGAAGCCTCGGCGCGCCCGTTCAGGCGCAGGCGCCTGTGTTATGGCCCTGGTTAGAATTGCTTTCTGCGTCATTAATGCCACTAGGATTTGGGTTAAGATCGCCGCTGAGAAAGCCACGCTTCGTCCTGGTCCCAAAGGGACATCTGAGAATAGCCCAGCGTTTCAACGCTGGGTGTGGTTCGATCTCACGATAAGTCCCGGAGGGACGGCTGAGACAAGCGACTTCGGCCGTCCCTTCGGGAGTTGTATCTCTTGGCTGCGGTCCCCAGCGTTGGAACGCTGGGCTATTCTCGATCATCCCTCCGGGAAGGTGCTGTTCAAAAGCTAATGACATTGAGTTTGGAAACCTGCGCCTCACCGCCAGCTTTTTCATTGAGGATCGATCCTCTCCAACTCGACCGGCCCAGCAGATTTTTCAATCGAAGGTTTTAATCTCGTGAAAAGTCCGCGCCAGAATCCAAGTCCATAGAGCAAGTGAGTCAGGACCAAAAGAGGCAGGGCAGCCACACTCCTCCCGAGGCCTTTTCTGACGGAGGACACAAGGGTTTGAATTCCCAGCGCCAGAGCGTAGCCCACGAGAGGCGCCAGGCCAAGCGCTCCAAGCAAAGGCCAGACCGCCAGATACAAGCAGAACAGCGGCGGGACAAAATTCAAGGCCGAACCGAAGGTCGGATGCAGTCGAAACTGCTCTGCCCGGCCGCGGCCATAGTTCAGCAGCATTTTGCAGAAGGCCTTGAGGGTTGGGCGGGGCCGGCGATAGACAATGAAATCCGGGTCATAGAGCAGTTGGGCGCCACCTTTTTGAAGATCATCCATCAAAGCATTCTCCTCGTTGGGATAGAGCGCCTCATCGAAGCCGCCCGATGCCTGCAACGCGTCACGCCGCGCGATCAGGTTGCAGAGGATTAACTCTTTTTCGTTGCTTGGACGCAGCTTGCCAACCGAGTCATAACGCGCCCGGCTAGGTCCAAACGCCAGCCAACTGCTGAGAGCGACGCCGAAGATCTGTTCCAGTGGCGGTGCATCCGCAGGACAAAGATTAGGCCCGCCGACTATTTTCACTTCCGGTCTGCCGAAATGGGAGATTGCTCTGCGCAAATTTCCCGGCGCTGGACACGAATCGTCGTCCAGGAAATAAACCAATTCCCCGCGAGCCGCTTTCATGGCCGCGTTGCGTTGCACCGCTGGTTGGCGGCCCCGCGCGACGATAATTTCCAATTGTTCACGAGGGTAGTCCAGTTGGCGGCTCGCCGCGAGTGCAGGAATCAGGGCCTGCCCGGGCCGAGTTGGTATCACAATCGTCACTGCTGGAAACACGTTATCCACGGTGGAATTTAGGCCGAGCCTCGGCCAAATTCATATAGAAATCTTAACTTCAGATCAGCGCCGGCCATGAGCGCATGGCCAGCCAAAACCTGAGCCGGTTGTCAATATGTGATTCTGTGGGCCTCAGCCCTTACGAAAGGGGATAAAAATCCGGCGTTGGACGCCAGCAGAAGTAAAGCTTTTGGGCACGATGCCCGATGCGGAAGTCGCCCGACGCTTAAAACGAACCTGCCATGGCGTCCACGCAAGACGAGTGGGACTCGGAATTAAAATGCTCGAACCGCCAACGGTCAAGTGGTCGCCGGAGGAAATCAAGAGATTGGGGACCATGTCTGACAAAGAATTGGCGCGCAAAATGGGGCGTTCCTACGGCGCCATTCAAGGCAAGCACAACCAGTTGCGCATTGCGAGTATTAGGTCCCATAGCTGGAAGCAGGCGCATCCATTACCGAAGGCGATCCGGGCGCTGAGAGCCTGCTTTAAAATTGCGTGGGGTCCTGCGGCGAGGCCGGAGCATCCGCTCAGCGGGCTCTGATGGCCGAGTCAACGCAGGCCGCAGACAAAAGACCCGCCGCCCGGAGGGTTTTCGTACGCCCACTACCTTTGTTGCTCTTCGGTCACAGACCCCTGGCGGGTATGCTCGCTCGTCGCGCCTCGCCATCCAGCCCTTTCC
>JBBRPK010000158.1:0-12584 GCA_038228235.1 Verrucomicrobiota bacterium | reverse complement strand
TCCGTTACGCCAGTTCTGGGCCGTGGCCCAGCCCCCACTTCCCCCTCAAAACATCTGGCCGGAAATCTTGGGAAACTACTCGCTGTGATCTGTCTCCTTTTGAGCTCCCGCAGAATTCTCCTTTTGAACTCCCGCCGACACTCTTGCGCTAATCAGTTGCTTTTCTCTGCGTTCCCTCTGATGCTGATGTTATGGGTAAACGACGCGAGGCGCGAGAACGCGCCGTCCAATTTTTATTTCAATATGATCTGAATCCGCCCGAGAACCTGGACCAGGCTTTGGGCCACTTTTGGGAGTCGCAACGCGCGTCCGTTATCGCCGAAGAAAAGGGCTCGGCCACTTGGGGCCAGAAGGCTGAACTTCCGCCGCCGACTGTGGATGAGACATCGACCCGCCTTTTTGCCGATCCTCTCATTCGCGGCACCTTGGAGCATCGCGAAGAAATGGACGAGGTCATTAAGAAACACGCCAAGAATTGGGACCTGCATAGGATGGCAGCGGTGGATCGAAATATTCTCCGCCTTGCCATTTTTGAGATGTTGCATCGCGAGGATATTCCACCGGTGGTCAGCATCAACGAGGCCGTCGATATAGCCAAGAAATTTTCCACGGAGGACAGCGGCAAATTTGTGAATGGAATTTTGGACAAGATCAAAGGCGAACTGCTGCGCCCCGCGCGAGGGTTAAAATGAGCGCCGATCTCCATCTTCATACTTATTTTTCCGACGGGACCTTTTCGCCCGAGGAAGTGGCCAGGCTCGCCAAGGACAAAGGCTTGAAGGCGGTGGCGTTGACCGACCACGACACGATGGAAGGCTGCGCGCGCATGTCCGCTGCCTGCCAGGAAGCAGGGATAGAATTCATTCCCGCCACCGAATTGACAGCCGAGGTCCATGGCCATGAGATTCACTTGCTGGGGTATTTCCTCGATGCCCAAAACGAAAGACTTTCGAGCGAATTGGCGAAATTTCAGAAGGTGCGCCAGGGGCGGATTCATGAAATGAGCGCGAAGCTCAATCAATCCGGCGTGCCGCTGAAGGCCGAAACCGTTTTCGCCCTGGCCAATTGTCGCGCCCCCGGCCGGCCGCACGTGGCCCGGGCGCTGGTCCAGGAAGGCTATTGCGCGAGTCTGGACGAGGCATTCGAGCGATTCCTCAGGAAGGGCAAGCCCGCCTGGGTGCCGAAATTCCAAATATCCGCCCGAGATGCCATCGACCTGGTCCATCAGGCAGGCGGATTGGCCGTGATGGCCCACCCCGGTTTAAACCGCACCGATGAAATCATTCCGGAATTGGTCAAAACCGGGCTGGACGGTCTGGAATGCTTTCACACTAAGCATTCCACCTCCATGACGGAGCACTACCTGCAGATAGCCGAGGCCCATAATCTTCTCGTCACCGGCGGCTCCGATTGCCACGGTCTGAGCAAGGGCAAACCGCTCATCGGGACGGTCAGAATTCCTTATCGGCTGGTCGAGCGCATGAAGGACGCGATTTTGCATCGCGCCGTCGAGGGCGGTTTTCTAATCGCACGGCCATCCCGTCCAGTCACCGAGGTTTAAGTTGTGATTACCCATTGGATTACGGAGAACAGAGTTCCATATTGAGGCGCCAGATTTATGGGCTTATTCCAAAAATTCAAGGATGGCTTGCAGAAGACCCATTCGAAGCTGTTCCACGAAGTCAAACGCATCGTGACCCTTTCGCCGAAGCTGACGAGCTCGACGCTGGATGACCTGGAAGGAGCCTTGCTCGGGGCGGATCTGGGGCCGGCTATGACAAGCCAAATCGTCGCTGCCGTGAAGCGAGCCTACGAAACGCAGGGCCGGGAGGGTCTGGAAATGATGGCGGTGGCTCAACAGGAAGTGGAGAAGAGTCTTTCGTCAAACCAAGCGGAACTGCGCCGTAATCCAACCGGCCTGACCGTGGTTTCGATTGTCGGGGTGAACGGAACGGGCAAGACGACCACCGCCGCCAAACTGGCCAACTTTATCCAGCGGCGAGGCGAAACTGCTTTGCTGGGAGCTTGCGATACTTTTCGCGCCGCCGCCATCGAACAGATCAAGGTTTGGGGCCAACGTCTGGGGGTGCCGGTTATTGCCGGTGAATACGGGGCTGACCCAGCGGCGATCGCGCACGACGCGGTGGTGGCGGCCCAGGCGCGCCACGCCGATTACCTATTCGTGGATACCGCCGGACGCCTGCACACCAAGCATAATCTGATGCAGGAGCTTCAGAAGCTCCATCGCGTCATGGATAAAAAACTGCCGGGTGCGCCGCACGAAATACTCCTTGTCCTTGATGGCACCACGGGCATGAATGCGCTGAATCAGGCTCGCGAGTTCCACAAATTGGTGACTCTGACCGGCCTTATCATAACCAAACTTGACGGCACGAGCAAAGGCGGCATGGTGGTGGCCATACAAAAAGAACTGAGTCTGCCCATCAAATTTGTGGGTCTCGGCGAAAAAGCCGATGATCTCCAGCCGTTCGACACCGGGCAATTTGCCAAGGCTTTATTTGGCGGGTAATCCTGGCCAGTGATATGCGTGAAGGGTAATTGACCTGTCTAAAGAAGCACCCGTGAGCCGGAACCCCTCAGCCGATATATTATTTATGCGTGTGGCCCTGAGTCTGGCCGAACGCGGCTTGGGCGCGACTTCCCCCAACCCCCTCGTGGGCGCGGTGCTCGTAAAGAACAACAAAATCATCGGCCAGGGCTGGCACCGGCGCGCCGGGGAACCGCACGCGGAAATCGAGGCGATCCGGGCGGCCCAGGCGCGCAAAGAGAGGCCCCAAGGTTCGACCCTTTACGTAACTCTGGAGCCATGCTGCACCCACGGGCGAACACCGCCGTGTACCGAGGCAATTCAGGACGCTGGCATTAAACGGCTTGTAGTCGGGGCGATCGACCCAAATCCGGCCCACGCCGGAAAGGGCATTGATCTCCTGAGGCGGGCGGGCCTTCAGATTAATTTGGGGGTCCTCGAAGCAAAAGCAACTCGTATGAACGAGGCCTTCAACCATTCGATCGTCCATCGCACTCCCTTTGTGACAGTCAAAGCGGCCATGACCCTGGATGGAAAAATCGCAACGGCGACCGGGGAATCCAAATGGATCACGAGCGAGAAGGCGCGCGCTTATGGGATGAAATTGCGGCAGGCAGCAGATGCCATCCTTGTCGGGGTCAACACGATTCTGGTTGACGATCCGAGACTTTCCTGGAGAAACCCGAAAGGACGAGTAAGAGATCAGAGGGTGAGCAAACCGGAACACTTGCTTCGCATTGTTCTGGATTCACGGGCGCGGACTCCGTTGGATGCCCAAGTGGCCAGTGATCAATTTGCCGCGTTCACCACAGTGGTGGTGACCAAGGCTGCTCCGAGGAAGCGTGTCCTCGCGTTATCTAAACGGGTCAAGATTTGGGTAGCGCCAGCCCGTGCGGGATTGATTGATTTGCGCTGGCTGCTCAAGAAGCTGGGTCAGGAGGATGTAACCAGTTTGCTAGTGGAAGGTGGAGGAGAGGTCAATGCCTCCTTTTTGTTAGAAGGCCTGTCGCATCGCATTGTCTTCTTTTATGCGCCCAAAATAATCGGCGGACACGATGCCATCAAAGCGGTAAGCGGACAAGGGGTTGATGACTTGCGCCATGCGCTTGGCTTGCGCGAGGTGGAATGGCGCCGGCTCGGTCAGGACTTGCTCTTGACTGCGCGTTGCGACAACAAGGAACATAATCAATGAAACATCTCTTGAGTTTGGAGAAATTGTCTGGCCAGGACATGGAAACAATTTTGGAGCAGAGCGCGGTCTTCAAAAAGCAGCGGTCTGGCGATCATTCCCGGCCACTCACCGGGCAAACCTGGGCTCTGCTCTTTTCCAAATCCTCCACCCGCACTCGCGTGTCCTTTGAGGTGGGAATTCGTGAATTGGGTGGCCAGGCCATTTTTCTCAGCGCCAGTGAACTTCAACTTGGCCGCGGCGAACCGATTAAGGATACCGCCCGGGTGCTCGGCCGAATGGTTCATGGGGCAGTCATTCGAACTTTCGCGCAAAATGATGTCGAGGAGTTTGCGCATCATGCCCGCATCCCAACCATCAACGCATTGACCGATGACGAGCATCCCTGCCAGATTTTGGCGGATGTGTTCACGTTCCAGGAAAAACGAGGGGCCATAGCGGGAAAGGTGGTGGCCTTCGTCGGAGATGGCGCTTGCAACGTGCCGGCGTCATGGATTTTTGCGGCAGAGCGGCTCGGCTTTGAACTGCGCATCGCCGCCCCCAAGGCTTACCAGCCAAGGGCCGATCGGTTGGCTCGCAGGCCAGGAAATATTCTCTGCACCGAAGATGTGAAGGCTGCGGTAAAAGGCGCGGATTTAGTGTACACCGACGTGTGGGTTTCGATGGGCAAAGAGGCGGAGTCGCTGGACCGAATCAAGCATTTGGGGGGGTACCAGCTCAATCAATCGCTTTTGAATCTGGCCAAACCCGATGCCCTGGTAATGCATTGTTTGCCGGCTTATCGCGGCAAAGAAATTGATGAGGCCACGTTCGAAGCGCATGCGCAGACAATCTTTGATCAAGCCGAGAATCGCCTGCATGTGCAGAAAGCGATTCTGGCCTGGGCGTGTATAACACCCGGGGAGCGATGAGCAAAACGGCATTGTTATTTGCGGGCCAGGGCGCGCAATCCATTGGAATGGGCAAAGATTTCGCCGCCCAATTTCCTTCAGCCCGGGCTTGGTTTGAAAAGGCCAATGCCATTCTGGGATTTGATCTGGCAAAGATTTGTTTCGAAGGCCCCGAACTGGAACTCACCAAAACGGAAATTGCGCAACCAGCCATTTTTTTGGTCGGCTGGATCGCTTTCCAATTGCTGAAGGAGCGCGCGCCGGCTTTCAAGTTCGAGGCTGCGGCTGGATTATCTCTGGGCGAGTTCACTGCTTTAACCGCGGCGGGCGTATTTTCCTTTGAGGACGGATTAACGATGGTGCGCCAGCGGGGACGATACATGCAGGAAGCCTGCGAAATGACGCGAGGGGGCATGGCCGCTATCCTCGGCTTGGATGAAGACGCCACACGCCAGGTGTGCGCCGAAACGGGAGTTGACTTGGCCAATTTGAATTGCCCAGGCCAGATTGTTATTTCGGGGGCGACGGAACCATTAGCTCAAGCTTGCGAACTCGCCAAAGCTCGCGGCGCCAAAAAAGCCGTCCCGCTGTCGGTTGCCGGCGCGTATCATTCCCGGCTGATGGCCAGCGCCCAGACGAAATTGCAGGCAGCACTGCCCGCTTTCACCATCAGCCCTCCCGCAACACCGGTCATCGGCAACGTGACAGCCCACCCGCACGGCGCCTCCTCGGACATCCGACAGAAACTAGTGGAACAAGTGGTTTCCCCGGTGCGTTGGGAAGATTCGATGCGTTATCTGCTCGCAAACGGCTTCACCCGTTTCATTGAGCTGGGGCCCGGCGCCGCCTTGAGCGGATTCCTGAAGCGCATCTCGAAAAACGCCCAGATATTCAATGTGGCGGACGGTGCAAGCTTAGAAAGCGCAGTGAAGGGAGTCGGCCAGTCCTGAGGACTTGGTTATTAGCCGATGGCTTGACCGTGCTTTTCCGCTCTTTTATGCTTTTAACTGTTCACGCATGACCGGACTGGAATGAATGAAAGCGAACGGAAAAACCCTGCAACTTGACCCTGGCTGCTTCATTTTAGTCGATCCGAAGATTTGTCATGGCAACCCCCCTCTACTCCCTCTTTCACTGAATAACTCTCCTCCCTGGCGTAGCGAATCTGCCTGATCTGCAGGAAGTGTAAATCAATCCCCAAGCCATTTCTTCAAGCCGTCTCGAGCCGACTCCTCGCGCGTATTGACTTCTTTTTTGCCCGTCCAGTCGCGCCGGATGAAATCGAAATACTCGCAGAAGTTGGCCATGTGTTTCTCCGCCACTGGCTCCGCCCGCCCATCCCTGCATTGATGCGCCCTCCGCGGCTCGTAGCTCGCGCAATTCAGGCAAACTTTAAGGTCGGCTCCGCAACGGTGGCAGCTTTCGGTCCGCCCCGGCAAACCCGGCAAGGCATATTCCCAGCCACAATTGTAACAATGTCGCGTCATTACGGAACAACTTAGATCACAAGCTGCAAGCTCCGCCAATCGGATTTCGCTTTTTCTCGAGAAGCCCTTTGTTTATTCTTTCCATGCCATTCGCGACACGGATCGCCTTTTGGCCGGTCCGATAATGTTCTTAGTATGGAAATGAAAATCACAGAACCTGCTGCCTCCTTGCCGCAGCCCACTTTATTAGGACTGTTGCCATCCTTTGGATTCGGCGACCGGCTTGGTCTGGCCACCCCAGGCCACATCGCGGCATGCCGAAAGGGAAAGCTTCAACCGATTTTCGCCCAGCAATCAGTGCGTGAAATGGCACGCACACAAAGGATTCCTCAGGAAGTCATGAACGCCGCGCAACAAGGCATCCGAGCCGAAGGGTGGACCAGCGCGTGGGGCGCAGACGCTGATCATCTGAAGACCAAAGAGGATGTGGAGAATTTGGCAGCGGCCGGCTTTACCTTTTTCACCATCGATCC
Source organism: Verrucomicrobiota bacterium (assembly GCA_038228235.1). Classification (GTDB taxonomy): domain Bacteria; phylum Verrucomicrobiota; class Verrucomicrobiia; order Limisphaerales; family JBBRPK01; genus JBBRPK01. Next base: position 5,997 of record JBBRPK010000158.1, on the reverse strand, counting down.
GTCATCCTGCGTCCAAAATCAAGCTGATGGTATGCGCGGCTCTGAACTACAGGCGGCAGCCGAAGAGGTGATCAAGAGCGGTGCGTTTGATTCGCTCAGTGAAGTGGAGAGCCTCTACCTTAATAAAATTCATGCTCTCCCCGACGCGGGCAAGCTAGGATTCTCAGAACGGGAGCCCCTCTACCGGGCGGTCGTGAAATATGGAAAAGCTATCGCTCATACGCAGAGAATGTCTGAGTGGATTAGGCTCGCTACCAAAGGACGCGGCGCGGAAATAGAAGTTTCCGTTGACGAAACCGATACTCCCACGTCGCCCGCCGAGCATCTTTTCATCGGTCTCGAACTCAGGCGCCGCGGAGTCAACGCCGTCAGTGTAGCGCCGCGCTTCATCGGCGAGTTCGAGAAGGGCATTGATTATAAAGGGGACTTGAAAACCTTTGAATCAAGCCTGCGGCAACACATGGGCATTGCAAAATATTGCGGACCCTACAAGATTAGTGTTCACAGCGGTTCAGACAAATTCAGCCTCTATCCCATTATCGGGCGCGTCTGCGGAAATTTATTGCATGTGAAGACCGCTGGCACGAGCTACTTGGAAGCGTTGAGGGTCGTGGCCCGCAAAGCGCCCGCGCTCTTTCTGCAAATTGTGCAATACTCCCGGTCCCGCTTCGACGCCGACCGGGCGACATATCACATCTCTGCTGTGCTCTCCGAAATCGAGGGCCCCGAGTCACTCTCCACCACGCAAAGGGAAAAAACTTATCTTGAGGAAAATGGCGGGCGCCAGGTTTTGCACGTGACCTTTGGATCTGTTTTGACATTAGGAAAATCAGCCGATGGCCGCGCCTTCAAAGAGGCGATCATGGAAACGCTGCATGATAACGAAGCCTTGCATTGTGAAGTGCTTGCCGCGCATTTGGGCAAACATATTCAACTGCTTGGAGCGGGATAGTTTGGTGGATGTATCCTGCATTCCTAATCTTTTGAATTGTTGAATCATGAAGTCAGCCATCACCATTTCACTTGTAGCGCAAGCCCAAGGCGGCCCATTCGTGTTTTGGGACAATCTCGCCGCGGGGTGCGAACGGGCGGCCGCGCTGGGATTTGATGCGGTGGAAATTTTCGCGCCTTCGGCGGATTCCATCGATCGCAAATCGCTGCATCACCTCCTCGATCGGCACAATTTGGAAGTCGCAGCGATGGGTTCGGGGGCAGGCTGGCTCATTCACAGGTGGGACCTGTGCCAGGCCAGCGAGGAAATCCGGCAAAAGTCCCGGAAGTTCATTGCACAAATAATCGATTTGGCGGGTGAGTTCAGTTCTCCGGCCATCATCGGATCCATGCAAGGACGAATCGAAGGAGGAGTTTCGCGCCAGCAGGCTCTGGAATGGTTGCGGGAGGCTCTGAACGACCTCAGTGCGCGGGCCGCGAATCACGGACAACCGTTACTATTTGAACCCTTAAATCGTTATGAAACGAACGCCTTCAACCGCCTCGGCGATACGGCTGCGTTTATCCACACGCTTGATACGCAGAACGTGAAAATCCTGGCCGATCTTTTTCACATGAACATCGAGGAAACTTCCATCCCGGACGCATTACGGGCGGCGGGCAAAACTATTGGGCACGTTCATTTCGCCGACAGCAACCGGCAGGCCGTGGGCTATGGTCATACTGCGATGGAGCCAGTGGTGGAAGCGTTGCGCCAACTCGCCTACACGGGATATCTTTCCGCGGAGATTCTGCCCCAGCCGGATTCGGAGGCGGCCGCGAAGCAAACGATGAAGGCTTACAGGAGGTTTGTAGCGCAGGAACCCGCGAACTAAATCGCGCGATTTGGCAGGCCGCACGAAGCTTTCACGGCGCACCGAGATTTTGGACGTTAAAAATGTTATGCTTAAACATCAATTGATTCATCCGACAATTAACGAGGTCCTGGGTCGCGCCGGGCATCATGCGAAGATCCTAATCGCCGATGGAAACTATCCCGCCTCAACCAAGCGCGGCCCAAACGCGAATTTGGTCTGCCTGAACTTGTCGCCGGGCGTGGTGACCGTGGCTCAAGTACTGCGGGCGTTATTGAGCGCGGTCCCTGTGGATAACATCAACACGATGGGGATTGCCCCGGATGATCCCTATGCCCACGATGGCGAACCCCCGGTTTGGAACGAATACCGGTCCCTCCTCAAGGAAGCGGGGTTGAACCTCGAGTTGGAACCCATCTTAAAATGGGACTTTTACAACCACGTGATGTCGGAGGATCACGTGTTGACCATTCAAACCGCCGATCAGGCGCTTTGGGCGAACCTGCTGCTGACCATGGGTTGCCGAACCTGACTGTATTTTTAACTCAATGAAAACCCGCCCTCTTGGTAAAACTGGCCTCCAACTCCCCATCATCAGCTTTGGCGCCTCCTCGCTCGGGCAGGAGTTCCGGAAGATCGATCTGAACGAAGCTCTTCGCTCGGTGCGCGTCGCGCTCGATGCAGGAATGAACTTCATCGACACCTCCCCCTTCTACGGGCGCGGCATGAGTGAAGTGCTGCTCGGCATCGCCTTGCGTGGGATCCCCCGTGATAGCTACCTGCTCGGCACCAAACTCGGACGGTACGACGCTGCGCACTTTGACTTTTCTGCTCGCAGGGTCGTTGAAAGCGTGGACGTTAGCCTGCACCGGCTCGGTGTGGATCACCTGGACATGTGTCTCTGCCATGACATCGAGTTCGTGCCCCTGCAGCAGGTTGTCGAGGAAACGATTCCGGCTTTGCGGAAGGTGCAGAAGCAAGGCAAGGTGCGCTTCATCGGCGTCTCAGGTTATCCGATGAAACTCTTTCGCTTCGTTTTGGACCAAACTGATTTGGATGTGATTCTGAGTTACAATCAATACACCTTGCAAAACACCCGCTTCGCTGACGAGCTGATTCCGTACCTCAAAGCCAAAGGCATCGGCATCATGAACGCCGGCCCGTTTTCCGCTCGATTGCTGACAAACGCGCCCCTGCCCGATTGGCTTAAGGAACCAGAGAAAGTCAAAGCGGCTGCCCGCCAAGCTGCCGAACATTGCGAAAAAAAAGGAGTGGGCATTGCGAAGCTCGCGCTTCAATTCTCAATCGCCAATCCCGACATCGCTACCACGGTCGCCGGGTCCGCCAACCCAGCGAACATCCAGAAATGGGCGCAGTGGGCCGAGGAACCGCTTGACCAGCGCCTTCTGGCAGAAGTATTGCAGATTTTCCAGCCCGTCAAGAACCTCGGTCATGTCGAGGGACTTCCGGAGAATAACTAAGAGCCTGTTTTAAAAATCGCCCGGTCAGGGGACCGGGTCTACAAAGGAGCCGATTTCCCGCCGTTTCGTGTAGGCCGCGTGCCCTCACGCGGCGCGTTCGTAGATCCAAGAGGCACCTCGCGGGCACGGGTGATGCTTTCGCTGTTTGCTAGTGATCATTGGCCGCTATTTCGTTTTTGCCGGCCAGGCCGGGGCGCAGCGATTCCAATATTTTTCGCAAATACTGGAGCGCTACGGGGTGGCTGGGAAGGCACTCGTGGGTGACGCCGGCGGACTTGGGAATCACTACGACATTCGGACCGTTCCCGTTTCTATATCTTCGTTGCAATTCGTCATCAGGAACGCCGGCTAACGAATGCCGATCTCCTTCGACGATGAGGGTGTGCATGCGCTGGAAATTCACCACTCGATAAAATCTCCTGGTCCCCTCTCTGCCCCAAATCTCCGAAGCGATTCTGCCGTAAGGATTTTCTACCGCGCTCGGCTTTGAAGCCAGAGAGATCAGCCATCCCACGATGGGATGCTCCATTCCTCGCGCCAGATAAGATCCACCGGCGGTGGGGACCAGTTGTATGAGGGAGGCGCCTGAAAAGAGGGATTTATCATCGGAAATTAACACTGCTTCCCTGAAAACAGCCGCCGAAAACGAGAAGGTCAGAATGGTCATTTCTTCGATCGGGCGTTTTTCTGGTTTAAGTTCTTGAATTTCTCTCCTCAACAATTTCATCTCGCTGATCAAATGCGAGGCCAGCTTTCTGATGTGACGGTGATGGTTATAGCTAAATAAGAGAACATTGTACTTTTCTCTCCATTCCCTTACGATCTCCATCATTTCCGTGGGATCATCCGTGGCGCCGTGAAGAAGTAATAAGATCGGCTTATCTCGATCCACTTCGCAACCTGACAAAAGAATAATTCTATCGTTTCGTCCCATCACTTCTTTCATGGTATTGGCGTTCCCCGTGGTCAGGGGCAAATTATTCATCGGCACCGTGCTACAACCGGTCAAAAGAACCCAAAGAGCCAGCGCTAACACCATTGTTCTCATGTCCACTTTTGATAGCATGCCCTCCCTTTTTTTAACCATTATTTCCGGCCGTTGGTTGCTCCATTCTTTTTTAAAACTAGTGCGGAAAAAGTTCTTTTACCACAGCAAAATGTCGCACAATAGGAAAAAGCCAAAGGAATCGTGGGTGTTTCACCTGCTTTGTTATGCCTCCAACACCTCCCGCAGCCCAAGCCCCGCCGCCGCCGTCTCAATCCACTTGTGTGATTCGATAGAAACGCTGCTGACCGGCGGCAGACTCATCGCTTTTTGTGGCTATCACGTCTGTCGCCAGGGCATCATCTCCCAACGCGGACCAGGTGGGGGAGGACAAGTCAGAGGTGTAGCTGATGCGGTAAGTCTTGCCCGGTTGAGCTCGCCAGGCAAGCGTGGTCGGACCATTGACACTCGAAGTGATGGAACTGAACCGGGGCGCCGCCACAATGATGACCTGAAACGTCGCCGTATCACTCAGAGGAGGAGAGCCAGAATCAGTCACACGGACCGTGATAACGTTAGTGGTGGTGACAGACGCTTCGGGCGTTAACCATGAGAATCGGCCGGTGCTTTCGATATTCGCGCCGGGGGGTGGACCGTCGAGGCTAAGCGTCAGTGCCTGAGGAGGCAAATCTGGATCGGTTGCGCTGACAGTGAATACCAGTTCCTGGCCGGCATTGACCATTTGGTCCCCCGGCGCGACGAGCCTGGGTGGGTGATTCACTTCATTCACGACCACCACAACTGTTTGTGCCGCTGTCAGCGGGGGCGTGCCGTCGTCCGTCACACGCACGATGACAAAATTGGTGCTCGGCCCCTGCGCCTCTGGCGGCGTCCAAGTGAATACGCCATTAGTCGGATCCAGGGCCGCTCCGACCGGCGCCCCAGGATCCATGCTGAATGTGAGCACCTGCGCTGGCAAGTCCAGATCGGTCGCGGTTACGGTAAAAGTCAAAAGGGCCCCTTCATTCACGTTGGTACCGTCGATGGCTGAGATGGTCGGGGGGCTGTTGATTTCCTTCACGAAGATGGAAAGAGTTTGGGCCATGCTTAGCGTGGGTGAACCGTCATCCGTAACGCGAATGGTGAGCAGATAGTTGCTGCCGCCTTGCGATTCATTGGGGGTCCAGGCAAAGATGCCACTCGCAGGATCAATATTCGCCCCCGTCGGAGCATCGGGATCCAAGCTAAAGCTTAATCTGTTCGCGGGAATGTCGGGGTCCGTGGCGCTGACGACGAAACTCAACAGAGTCAATTCGTCGATGGTCCGGTCGGAAATTGGAGCCAGGACTGGCGCCGAGTTCACCTCGTTGACGACGACGGTGAAGCTCTTGGCGTCGCTCAAAGGCGGCAAGCCGTTGTCGGTTACGCGAATCGTCAGGGTGTTCGTTGTGCCGCCTTGCGTCTCGTCGGGAGTCCATGCAAAAACCCCGTTACTGGAATTGATAAATGCGTTGGCAGGCGCGCCAGCAGCGAGGCTGAATGTGAGCGCCTGCGCCGGCAAGTCCGGATCGGTCGCGGTTACGGTGAAAGTCAAAAGGTCCCCTTCGTTCACGTTGGTGCTCTCGATGGCCGCGATTGTCGGGGGGCTGTTGATTTCCTTCACGAAGACGGAAAGAGTTTGGGCCATGCTTAGCGTGGGTGAACCGTCATCCGTAACGCGAATGGT
>JBBRPK010000157.1:0-12617 GCA_038228235.1 Verrucomicrobiota bacterium | reverse complement strand
TGCCACTTTGCGCCGCCTTGCGCTAAATCTGCTCCGACGCGAGAAAACTAAAAAGCGAGGCATCAAAGGCAAGCAACTCAACGCAGGCTGGGATAATGCCTATCTACTGAAATTGCTGGAGATTTAAATGCGTCTGCCCTGTCGTTCCCCATACCCGCAGTTGACTTCAAGTTCGGTTTAAGCAACTTTGCCAAACGTCGATAACACCCAAGAGGTGAACGGCGCGGGGTAAGAGTTAAGAATTAAATTATGGGCAAAGCTTTGATCATTGCTGAAAAGCCATCCGTCGCTGGCGATATCGCCAAGGCTTTGGGCGGTTTTGCCAAGCACGAGAGTTATTTTGAAAGCGACCAATATGTCCTGTCCTCAGCGGTGGGACATTTGCTGGAGCTGTGTGTGCCCGAGGGCCACGAAGTCAAACGGGGCAAGTGGAGCTTCGCCAATCTCCCCGTCATTCCGCCTCATTTCGACTTGAGGCCGATTGAGAAATCCGAAGACCGCCTCAAGCTCCTGGCCAGATTAATCAAACGTAAAGACGTTGACGCGCTTATCAATGCCTGTGACGCCGGGCGCGAAGGCGAATTGATTTTCCGTTACATCGTGCAGTATGTGAAGGCCAAACAGCCCATCAAGCGCCTCTGGCTTCAATCGATGACCCCGGCTGCCATCCGCGAAGGCTTTGCCGGACTTCGTGGCGACCTCTCCATGCGCCCCCTGGCGGATGCGGCCGTCTGCCGTTCAGAATCAGATTGGCTCGTCGGCATCAACGGCACACGCGCCATCACCGCTTTCAATTCGAAGACCGGGGGTTTTCATCTTACCACCGTAGGCCGGGTGCAGACTCCCACCCTGGCCGTGGTAGTGGAGCGCGAAGAAAAGATCAAGAAATTCATCTCCAGGAATTATTGGGAAATCCATGGCACGTTTGCGGCCAAAACGGGCGAATATGTCGGACGGTGGTTCGACGAGAATTTCCAAAAACCGAAAGAAGGCGAGAATGGCGAGGCAAAAGCCGAACGTCTTTGGGGCGTTGAGCGCGCGGAAGCCATCCAGGCGAAATGTCTGAACCAACCAGGCATCGTTACCGAAGAGAGCAAACCGACGACGCAGCTTTCACCCCTGCTCTTCGATTTAACGAGCCTGCAGCGCGAGGCCAATGGACGCTTTGGCTTTTCGGCCAAGAATACCCTGGGCCTGGCCCAGGCCCTTTATGAAAAGCATAAAGTGCTCACCTATCCCCGAACCGATGCCAAAGCCCTGCCGGAGGATTATCTCGAGACGGTGAAGCAAACGCTCGGAATGCTCGGGCAAACCCAATACGGCGCTTTGGCTGCGAAGGTTTTGCACGAGGGTTGGGTAAAACCCAACAAACGGATTTTTAACAACGCCAAGATTTCCGATCACTTTGCCATCATTCCCACTTCTCTGGAGCCAAAAAACCTCAGCGAACCAGAAGCGAAGCTTTATGATCTGGTGACCCGGCGGTTTCTGGCCGTCTTTTATCCCGCAGCGGAATTCCTGGTCACTACCCGCATCACACGCGTCTGTCAGGAGCCTTTCAAGTCGGAAGGGAAGGTGCTCATAATTCCGGGATGGCTCGCCGTCTATGGACGCGAGGCGCAAGGAGACGACACCCCCACGCTGATTCGCGTCGAACCGAATGAAACCGTCCAAACGACTAAAATAGAAGTGCAGGCGAATCAGACCAAGCCGCCCCCGCGCTTCACGGAAGCAACCCTGCTTTCGGCGATGGAAGGAGCGGGGAAATTGGTCGATGACGAAGAGTTAAGGGAAGCGATGAAAGAGAAGGGCCTGGGCACGCCGGCCACCCGCGCTTCCATCATCGAAGGTTTGCTTTACGAAAAGTATCTGCTGCGCCAGGGCAGGGAACTCATCCCCACGGCCAAGGCTTTTTCTCTGATCACCTTGCTGCGAGGCTTGGAAATCCCGGAACTGGCTTCTCCCGAGTTGACCGGCAACTGGGAGTTCAAGTTGCGGCAGATGGAGCATGGCCAATTGAGCCGGCAGGATTTTATGCGCGAGATCGCCAGCATGACGCGTCACATCGTGGAGCGGGCCAAGAGCTATGAGAGTGACACCGTGCCGGGTGATTTTGCGACCCTGAGCGTCCCTTGTCCCAAGTGTGGGGGGGTGATCAAGGAAAACTACAAAAAATTCCAATGTCAAAGCTGCGATTTTTCGCTGTGGAAAATTGCTTCGAGCCGTCAATTTGAGATCAGTGAAATCGAGGAACTGATTTCCAAGGGCGTGGTCGGCCCTTTGCAAGGCTTTCGCAGCAAGATGGGCCGCCCATTTGCCGGGCTGATTCGCCTGACGGCCGAATTCAAGCCCGAATTTGATTTCGGCCAGGGCAACGGGGAAGGAGCGGCCGAGGTCGATTTCAGCGGCCAGGAACCGCTGGGCAAATGTCCCAAGTGCGGGGCGCGGATTTTTGAGAACGGCCCCAATTACGCTTGTGAGAAAGCGGTCGGCCCCAATCGCAGCTGTGACTTCCGTTCCGGCGGCGTCATCTTGCAACAAGCAGTGGATCGAAACCAGATGATCAAGTTGCTTTCCACTGGCAAAACCGATTTGTTGCCCAAATTCATTTCCAAGAAGGGCCGTCCTTTCGGCGCGTATCTCGTGGTAGGGGAGGGAGGCAAAGTCAGCTTCGAGTTCGAGCCGCGCGCGCCGAAAACTGGCAAGGGCAAGGGCTCCAAAGAAGCCAAAGCGCAGGCACCCGCCGAAAAGATTGATTTTACCGGCCAGGAATCCCTTGGCAAATGCCCCAAGTGCGGCGGCCAGGTTTTCGAAGGCGAGAAGGATTACCTGTGCGAAAAAAGCCAGGCCAGCACCAGGCCTTGCAAGTTCCACACTGGCAAAATGATCCTGCAGCAACCCGTCGATCGCGCGCAGATGGCCAAGCTATTAGCGGCGGGTAAAACCGATTTGCTCGACAAATTCATCTCCAAAGCCGGACGGCCCTTCCCCGCTTTCCTTGTCCTGGACGAAAATGGCAAAGTCACTTTCGAATTCCCGCCGCGCGAAGAACCGGGGAACTCCTAATTTTAGAGCGGATTTTCGCTAATGGTGACGGTGGCGCTCTTAGGCTGGCCCAGGTTATAGGCCGGATCTGGAGAGAGAGTCAGGATGGCTGTCTCGGCGCCGGTCAGCGCGACGCCCGCCACCGGGTAAATGGTCAGCGTGGCGCTGGCGGCGCCCGCCAGAATGGTGACAGATTCCGGCATATCGCCCTCAATTCTGCGGTAATTCGCCCATTTGGCTGCTGTGCCGGTGAACTGGTAATTAACCGTCATGGTAGTGTTAGTGTTCCCCGTCCGGGTGAAAGTGAAGACACCCGGCAAGGGGCCGGTTTCCGAAACCGTGGGCGTGGTGGCGGCCACGCCCAATCCCGGGACCTTGAGCCTGTATTCCCCGGGAGTGGTGAAGTTTGTGAAATCAGCGACCAGGACTTTCTGGTAGGGAGCCGGGGTGTATGTGTATCCGATGTCGGGCCTCGCGGCGAGCGAGCCTTGAAATACCTCGGCTCCGGTCGTCGCGTCCACCAGTTTAAACCCAGTTCCGTTCGCCAGTTCCATTTCGCCGAGGCTTCCGATGTAATAGCCAACGATTGCCTTCTTGGGGAAAGCGGGAACATAACCTTCCTGGTTGACGTGGATGGCCGGGCTGAATCGGAGCGGATCCGTCGTGGAAGAAAATCCCATGCTCGACGGCCAGAGGTTTCCGCTGCGATTCTTCACTTCGACCGTCTGGCCGTCGGCAATAGGGTTGGCTAATTGGAGGAAAAGGCAGTTCTCGATGCGCAGATCGCGCTTCACCAGCGGAGCATAAAGGGGGCGCCGCTTGAACCCGCTGGATTGGACGGCGGCGCGTGGGCCGTTGACGGTAACGGCGAATTCTGACAAAGCGGGCGTCGTGAATTGAAAGCTTGAGTTGACCCAATCCCAGATCCCGACCTTGGCGGGGTCCGGCTGTTTGGCGTTAATCAACTTTAATTCGAGCAGCGTGGGCGATAAGATGTGCAGCGTGTTGTCTCCCGCTTTCGGCAACTCAGGGGTCAGGTAATCGGCGACGTTGACCTGGATTGGAGCGGCGTAGTTTCCAGAGGTCACATTCGTGCCAGTGACAGGCGCCACTGCCACAATATTGCTGGTGGTGCTTTGCAAAGTGTTAGTCACCGTGGACTGCGCCGGAAGGGGCTGGGCTGATTTGCCCGCGTAATCCCAAGTCGCGCTGCCGTCGAACAAACTAAAGGACATCCCCGTCAAACTGGCTCCTTCCAGACCGACTTGGCTGGCAGGCACCACCAATGCCGTCCAATGTCCCGCGGGCGGCAGCGAGCCCATGTGGCGGCGCGTGGCGGTTCCATCGACACCATAGGTGATGTTGTTCGCTCCCCAGTAGGCGCGGTGCTCCCACGTGCCATCGTTCCATTGCAACATCAGTTCCGTCGGAACGTGAGCTGGATCGAGGTAAACATACGTAAAGAGATAATCGCCTGTACTAACTGGCAATCTGGCCGTCGCCTGACTGAAAACGTGTTGGTGCAAGCCTGGCGCCACTGTTGATTGACTGGTCCGCGCGCCTGAGAATGGCGCTGGATTGTTGCTCGCCCATGTCCATGCATCAACCCCGTCCGTTCCAGGGATTGCCCCGCTAGGCAGCGCGTCGTCAACCCAAACGAAAGTGTTTGTGGGAGGCGCCCCAGTGGCCGGGAAGACCACTGGCGCAGCGGATTTACCGGCGGAATCCCAGATGGCGCTCCCGTCGAAAAGGCTGAAGGCCATGCCTTTGATCGTCGCGCCCTCCAGTCCGACCTTGTTGGCGGGCACTTCGAGGCGCGCCCATTGTCCGGCTGGCGGCAACGGGCCTGCGTAAATGCGGCTGGGATTACCATCAACGCCATACAATATTTTGTCAGCCCCCCAGTAAGCACGGTGCTCCCACGTGCCATCGGTCCATTGCAACATCGCTTCACTGGGAGGGTGGTTGGGGTTCAGATAGATGTAAGCGTAAAGTTTGTCGCCAGGATTGATAGCCAGAGTTGCCTCCGCCCAATCAAAAAAATGTTGGTGAAGCCCCGGCAAATTGGCCGACTGGCTGGCGCGCGTCCCGGAAAATGGCGCTGGGCTGCTGCTTACCCAATTCCAGTCATCTCCGCCGTCCATACCCCGCACCGATCCCTTCGGTAGATCATCATCCACCCACAGCACATCCGTACTGTCCCCGGTGGGAGGAGGGCGGTTGCTAAGAACGATCGAGCTGTTGACCGGGATTGGTATTTTAGACGCTTTGGCCGGCGCGGCGGCGTCCGGAACCGCTGTTTTTGAAGCTTTGGCGCTGAGTTGGATTGTGGGAACGCTCATCGCCAGCACTGCCATTTTGGCGTTATTGGCCGGAGCAGAATGAGCGACGGATATCCGGCTGGAAGGCGTGGCGAAGGCGCCCTGACTCGGATTGAAATAGCTTCCGCTGGCTGTGTTCTCCAGTTTGACCGCGCGCACCATGTAAGCCGGGGCGTCTATAGAGGGGGTCGGGTCGGTGAAAGCGGTTTCCTGGAGAAGTGCATCAGTCAGCCGCGTGAAGCGGGCCGCCGGACTCGCTGCTCGATAGACATGATAACCCAACACCTTCTCAGGTGAAGGCGTCCAGCTTAGGGTGCTGCCACTGGCCACCACCCCAGAAGGGGGGGCGACAACATGCATGCGCAAAGTGGGGTCCCCCATCAGCGCGACATGAATTTGCCCGGCCGCGCTGTTCACCTGAGTTTTGTAGAGGCCGGCGGGGCCGTTGTTCTGGGTTAGACGCGTGCTGTAACCAATATTTTCTCCGAGCGCCATATGATGGAAAAACCAATGAGGCCGGCCCGACCACGCAGCGGTGAGACCGCAAGTGGGAGTCGCCAGCACGGCGCGCATGATGTTATCTTCACTGTCCCAGTCTCCGAGCCAACTGCCAAACACCATCGTAAACACGGCTTTGACATCTTTCCGGACCAGTTCGATGGTGGTCCCGTCGTTGTATTGACCGGTGTTGCCCAATCCGCCCATGCTCGTATAGCTGCCAGCCCCGCAGCCATAAGCCCAGAGGAAGCTGTCTCCTGCGAGGGTGGACATCCATTCTCCTCGATTGGTGAGAGTGAGAATGTTTTCCGCTCCAAAGAGCGGCGCCAAGGTCCGGTAGCCGCTGGCTGCGAACGCTTCGCCCCCACGAAATCCGAAGTCATCGTGCAGGACCGCCCGCCGCGGCGCCGTGAGGAGTCCATGCCGAAAATTATGATCTTTATTCAAATATTGACGGAGCAGTTCCAATTCGCTCGGGAAGGTCGCCGGCCCATTCAAAGAGGTCCGACCGGGCAGGTTGGCTAAATCAACACGGCCCACTTCCAATTCCACCGGCGATGGAAGCTGCGATTGGTCAAACTTGCCGTCACCGGGCGCATTGCGGTTCCGCGGATCAGAAGCAATCGCGCTGCTGACCGTGCTGTCGGTCCACTCGCCGTCCATGTCCCCGTAATAGGCGTCCGCGGGCCAAGCGCCTTGATGGTCCGGATAATGGCCATCTGGAATGATGTTCCCCGAATAAGGCACCGGCAAATGCCCGAACAAGAACAGGGTTCTCACCCCGGCCGGATCAGACTTATAATCGGCCATGATCCTGGCTTTAACATTAGGAACTGTTTCGGTGCGGGCCACGTCGTGCCGCAACACGATCCAGCCATCGCCCGCCAGATCCTGCTCCAGGCGCGACAATTCAGTGGCGAGTTCCGTCGCGTAAGTATTGTCCACCATCAGAATGACCTTGCCGCGATTCTCGATCATCGGAACCTTGATGCCGGAATAGATATAGCCATAACCAGTGTAAGTGGGGGTGGCTTTAACAATTTGATATTCATAAGCCGAGCCAATGGTGATGTTCGTGTCCACGTAGCCCGTGGCCGTCCCCGGCAACACGACTCCCGATCCCCAGGAGGCGCCATTTTGGGACTTGCGGCATACCGTGTAGCTGGTGGGACGGACTTGAGTGTCCTGCGGCCAACTGAGCGCGATTTTTGGCGGGGAGCTTTCCGAGACTGCGCTCACACGCACCGCATATTCCCACGTCGCGTCCAGGGCCGCAACCGCCTGGACTCCCAGCGCCATGAGACTGGCGCCGATAACCGCGTTGATTGGCTTCTTCACAACAAACAAATATAAAAGTTTCATCCCAGCAAAAGAATCGGTTTGACTGTAATTATGCTGTCGGAATGACTGTGCCCCCGGTGTCATCCTTTGCACTACACAACAGATGGCCACCGCCACGAACCTTCGGACAACTCAGCACTAATGATGCCGAGAACCTCCTGCGCTCGATGCGCGTTACCTCGCTTGCCTTGCAAGTTCGTTTGCCTAACGGAAGGAAACACGGCAGATTGAAGAGAGCCAAAGGACTTTCGCGGTCCTTGGCCACTTGACGAATAACAAGAATTAACGGAAGGAAATTGTATGGCCCAGGCAATCATGGACCCGGAAGAAGTGCGCCGGTTCGCCGAGGAACTGAAGAGATTCAATGTAGATCTGCAGAACCGAATGGCTTCGCTGCAGGCGCGTTTTGCGGCACTGGCCGATTCCTGGCAGGACCAGGAGCACCTGAAGTTTTCCGAAGAGTTCAAACAGACCTTGAAGGCCTTGAAAAAATTTGTCGAAGTCTCAAACCAACACACTCCTTATCTCTTAAGAAAAGCCGCGCGCATCGAGGAATATCTAAACCAACGTTAGCATCATGCCCGAACGAGCCCATGTCACGTCCGTGGAGGTCATCGAGTCCTTTCGCGCCAGTCTGATCCTTTATGTGAGCAAGGCCCGTCCCACCCTGGAGGAAGTCAGCGCGGAGGTTCTGCGCACCAAGCTGTGGCTGGAAAATGATCAGCGAGTCCATTGGGAGGCTCAGATGCGCCGCCGAACCAAGGCATTGGAACAGGCCCAGCAAGCGCTCTCCAGTTCCAGGATGTCCAATTTACGCGACGCTAGCGCCGCCGAACAGATGATGGTGCAACGCGCTAAAAAGGCCGTCGAAGAAGCCGAAGGGAAGCTGAAACTATTGAAACATTGGAACCGCGAATTCGACAACCGGGTCGAGCCTTTAGTCAAAGAGTTGCAAAAACTGCACACGTTGCTGGCGCATGATATGGTCAAAGCGGGCGCTTACTTGACTCAAGCCATCAATACGCTCGCCGCTTATGCTGGCTTGGCTGCGCCGTCTGCCGCCCCCGCGGCCGCTCCGAGCGGCTCACAAAACCTTCCGGAGGAGAAGATATCATGAGCGGTAATGGATCAAAGTTGATGGCCATTACCAAAGAATTCTCCAACCAATGGCAACAGACAAAGGAGTATTGGCGGGACGACAAAAGCCAGGAATTCGAGCGTCAGTATATGCAAGAACTGCTGGCTGGCGTGGACAGAGCAGTCGGAGTCATGGAACAACTGGATAAACTAGTCAGCAAAATCAGGACCGACTGTGAGTAGCCATCTGGGAGTAGAACAGACTCTCCGGCTGCTGGAGAGCCTTAGAGGCACAGTTCGCGATTTCGCTGCGCGAGAGGAGAAGCTTAGGCAAGAACGAAGCGCTAAAATTGCCGCGGTGATTTATCGTCGCGAGGCTGCTGCGGACGAAGTGGCCACGCGCCTTACAAGCGAAGTCGCAGAAGCCGATGCTGCTTTCCACCATGCGAAGGAAGCAGCCCAGTTGAAACAGCGACGGCGGAGGGCCTGGTTTATCGAGGCGCACCGCACGAGCAAAAAGAAGGCCCTGCAGGAAATCGAAGACAAGGAGGGTCGCCGCAAGCACAAGCTCCAAACCGAGACGTTACAAACCAATCGCCACCGGGAAACCGGCCTGGCAAATACGGAAACCACCCTGGCAGAGTTCAAGACTGGTCTGGCCGCAGAGCACGAAGTCCTCCTGCTCCTGGAAACAAAAGCGCGGAACGCGTTTAAGGGCTACAGGAAATTCCTCCGGCTGCTCTCGGCCCCGCCCGCGATGAATAGCCCGGAGGTTCCCTCGGATGAATATCAACTAATCACCGGCCTCCGTGAGGTGCTTGGCAAGACCCGTGACGACCTCGACCGCTTCCGCAAGTTGCTCTTGCCCCGCTTTTTCAAGGCCTGGCCCGTGTTGCTACTCATCGGTTTGTGCCCACTCCCGCTCGTTCCACTCCTTCAGCATTTTGGAGTCAGTTCATTCTCCTATCGGGAGGCTGCCGGAACTATGGTTGGTTGTCTGGTAGCAGGATTCATCCTGCACGAGATTGGAAAGCGGCAAGCCGCGCCGCTCGCCACCGCCATTGGAAACGCGCTCGCTAATGCCCGCCGACTCCACGACGCCGCTCCAGAAAAGGCGGAGACGCGGCACCGGCAAGAGCTCGAACGGGTTGAGAACGATTTCCAGAACATGAACCAATGGATTGACCAGGAGTGGAGTCTCGCATTGGAAGAAGCCGCCAGCATGAAAGGTTCTCGCCCGACTGAGATTGACAAAAAAGCCGCCCGCGTCTCCGCCAAGAACGAGACGCACTTTCGGTTGAGGTTGGAGAGCCTCGAACAAGAACATGCCGAGGCCGTCGCGCGTCTAAAGCGAGCAGCGGAGACACAAGCCATGGAGCTTGCCAAGGTTTGCGAAGACAAGGAGGCGAAATTCAACTCGGATTATGAAGCTCAGTGGGTCCTTCTCGCCGCAGAGTGGAAAAGCAAGATCGAGCCTCTATATCATACGCTCGAAGAGGCCGCCGCCAGCGCGGAGAAACTCTTTCCTCCCTGGAGCCAGCAGATAATCGAAAGTTGGACTCCTCCTCCGCAATTCGGCCAGGCTGCGAAGTTCGCCCGCTTGGAGGTCCAGGTGGAAGAATTCTCCGAAGCCACTAGCAGGGACGAGCGTTTGGCGCTTCCTGGTCCCTCGCAATTTTCAGTGCCCCTTTTGCTGACCTATCCAGGGCAGGGTTCCCTTCTCTTTGAAACAACCGGTTCGGGCCGGGAAGAGGTGCTGGCGGCACTGAACAATATCATTTTGCGCCTTCTCTCCACGGCACCTGCCGGCAGATTGAGCTTCACGATTATCGACCCCGTGGGGCTGGGGCAGAGTTTCTCAGGGGTCATGCACCTCGCTGATTACGCCGAGCACCTCATCAACAACCGCATCTGGACCCAGACCGGTCAGATCGAGCAACGACTCGCCAACCTGAACGAACACATGGAGAAAGTTATCCAGATGTATCTCAGGAACGAATACGCCACCATTGCGGAATACAACGAGCAGGCCGGCAACATTGCGGAGAAGTATCATTTCGTGGTCGTGGCAGATTTTCCCGCCAATTTCAGCGACGTTGCGGCCAAGCGGCTTCTAAGCATTGCCAACAGCGGCGCGCGCTGCGGAGTGTTTACTCTTATCCACTGGGATCGCCGCCAACCCTCGCCGCCGGATTTGGTTCCCGAAGACCTTCGCCAGAGCAGTGTCTGCATCACCGGCAAAGGGAACGAAATGATCCTCGCCGGCAAATTCCTCCCCGGGACGAACCTGGTCCTTGATACCCCCCCAAACCCGGAACTCGCCACTGAGTTCATCCATAAAATCGGCCTGCGTAGCAAGGACTCCAATCGAGTCGAGGTGCCGTTCTCTCACATTACTCCCGCGGAGGCCGACCTTTGGAGTCTCGACACCAGCGCCGAGTTGCGGGTTCCGATTGGCCGGACGGGCGCCACTAAATTTCAATACCTGGCCATCGGCAAGGGGACGCGCCAGCACGCATTGCTCGCAGGGAAGACCGGCTCTGGTAAATCCACCCTTTTCCATGTCATCATCACCAACCTGGCCTTGTGGTGCAGTCCCGAACAGGTCGAGTTCTATCTGGTTGACTTCAAAAAGGGTGTAGAATTCAAGCGCTATGCCACAAAGCGGCTTCCCCATGCGCGGGTGATTGCCATCGAGAGCGATCGTGAGTTCGGTCTGAGCGTGCTCCAGCGGTTGGATGACGAACTCAAGCGGCGCGGCGACTTATTCCGTAAACTGGGCGTTCAGGATATTGCCGGATACAAGAGGGCAGGAGGCACTGAGGCGATTCCGCGATCGCTTCTCATCATTGATGAATTCCAGGAGCTCTTCGTCGAGGATGACAAGATTTCGCAAACCGCTTCCCTTCTGCTCGACCGGATCGTGCGACAAGGCCGGGCCTTTGGCATCCACGTTCTGCTCGGCTCCCAGACGTTGGGCGGCGCTTACACGGTCGCCCGCACTACCCTGGGCCAAATGGTCATTCGTATTGCTCTCCAGTGCAATGAAGCCGACGCCTATCTGATCATGGATGACAACAATCCCGCCCCGCGTCTCCTTTCGCGTCCCGGCGAAGGCATCTATAATGACACCGCCGGGACCGTGGAAGGAAACAGCCCCTTCCAAGCGGTGTGGCTCCCCGATGATGTGCGGGATAGTTATCTTGGCAAGGTGGGCGAGCAAGCGGAGCGAACGGGACGGGCCTACCCAGGGCCGATCGTTTTTGAGGGAAATGCTCCCGCCGACGTCCGGGAAAACCTGGCGCTTCGAAAGTTGCTGGAGGCAGAGTCCCTCCAACCAGCGGTCTTAGGCCGGATTTGGCTCGGCGCTCCGAACTCCATCAAAGGTCCCACGGAGGCCGTCTTCCAGCGTCAAAGCGGCAACAACCTCATCATAGTGGGGCAACGCGATGAAGCTGCGCTTTCCATCCTCTCGCTCGCACTCGTGGCGCTGGCAGCCCAGTACCCGCTCGGGGCCGTGCGCTTCATTGTTTGTGATGGCAGCCCGCCCGATTCAGCGCCGCACGAATTTCTCGACCGAACCATTCAAGCCATCCCTCATCCGATCACTGTGGCGAAACAGAGTGATCTTCCCAGGGTCATGGCTGAGCTCGGCGAAGAAATGAAAAGGAGGAACGAGGATGCGCAGGGGGCTGGAGCGCCCGCCACCTTCCTCTTCATCCATGGTCTCCAGAAATATAACAAACTCCGTTACGAAGAAGATTTTGGGTTCTCCACTGGCGACGCCGCGTCCGCGCCTAATCCCGCTGCGCTCCTGAATGATCTTCTGTGCGAAGGGACCCGCTTGGGATTTCATGTCCTAGCCACTTGTGACACATTTAACAACATCAACCGATTTCTGAGCCGGAAAGCCCTGAGCGAGTTTGAAATGCGTGTGCTCTTTCAAATGAGCGCCAACGATTCGGCCAGTCTCATCGATAGTCCGAAAGCGAGCGTCCTCGGACTCCATCGCGCGCTTTTTTACAACGCGCAGGAGGGGTATCTTGAAACCTTCCGCCCGTACGCTCTTCCGCCTGCTGAGTGGATCGAAGAAGCAGCCCGCAATTTGCGCCGGCTCCTGCAGCCGAGACCGCGTTTGGACCCGGCTTGAGTGTAAGAGCCTGTTTTTAAATTGCGTGGGGTCCTGCGGCGAGTGATTTTGGCTGTGGCCAAGGCGGCGAGGCCGGAGCATCCCCGCAGCGGGCTGTGATGGCCGAGTCAACGCAGCCCGCAGACAAAAGACCCGCCGCCCGGAGGGTTTTCGTACACCGACTACCTTTGTTGCTCCTCGGTCAC
>JBBRPK010000156.1:0-13129 GCA_038228235.1 Verrucomicrobiota bacterium | reverse complement strand
GGAGAACAATTTGAAACGGATGACCTACGGAACCTTTCGCAAAGCCGGATATTTTATTGGCTCCGGAGTGGTGGAAGCGGGCTGCAAGACGGTGATTGGCAAAAGAATGAAATCCTCAGGCATGTTTTGGTCCGAAGAGGGTGGGCAGGGGATGCTGAATCTGCGTTGCGCCTTCTTGAGTGATCGCCTGGATCCATTTTGTCAGGCCCGTGCCGCCGACCACGCGGCCCGCAACGATTCACTGAAATTCGCAGCTTGAGCCGCAGCACTCGCTCCAGTTACCACAATTCTGTCCTGCACCCGGTGCCATTCTGCGTTGCGGATTTTGCTGGCGCAGCGGTTGCAGGGGTATAAGTCTTTAGGCGTATGGAGTACGAAGCTGTGATTGGACTGGAAACACACGTTCAGCTCAAAACAAAATCAAAGATGTGGTGCGGCTGTGCCAACGAATTTGGCTCGGCGCCCAATACCAATGTCTGCCCGGTTTGCCTGGGCTTGCCCGGGGTGCTGCCGGTGGCCAATGCGGAGGCGCTGCGGTTGACGGCGCTGACAGGGCTTTTGCTGAACTGCACGATCTCCCCCTTCGCCAAATTCGACCGCAAGAATTATTTCTATCCGGACATGCCAAAGAATTACCAAATCACTCAATATGACAAACCTTCCACGGTGAATGGGCAGGTGGAATTTGAATTCAAAGGAGGCCTTTCACGGGTGCGAATCACTCGGGCGCATTTGGAAGAGGATGTGGGCAAGAATTTTCATTTCGACCAGAACAGCGGAATTGATTTTAATCGCGCCGGCGTGCCATTGCTGGAGATTGTTTCTGAGCCGGACCTTACGAGCGCGGAGATGGCCTGCGTTTATCTTAATGCGCTCAAGGATATTTTGATTTACGGAGGCGTAAGCGACTGCGATATGGAAAAGGGCATGGTGCGCTGCGACGTCAATGTGAGTGTGCGACCCGTGGGCCAGAAGGAATTGGGGGCGAAGATCGAGATCAAAAACATGAACAGCTTCAGCGGAGTGCGGCGGGCGCTGGAATATGAAATCCCCCGCCAAATCGATGTTGTGCAGCGAGGCGGGACCCTTTCACAGGAAACGCGGCGTTGGGACGACATGGCAGGCGTTACTGAAACGATGCGGAGCAAGGAGATGGCGCACGATTACCGCTATTTTCCCGAACCGGACCTCATGCCATTTGTTCCAGACGAGGAGTGGCTCAAGGCAGTGCGCAGCCGCGTGGTAGAACTGCCGCTCGCCCGCAAGCAACGTTTCATGGCCTCCTACCAGCTTCCCGCTCCCGACGCGGAAACTTTCGTTTATGATCGTCCGCTGGCGAATTATTTCGAAGCAGCGGCCGTGGGCGCAAAGAATCCCAAAGCGATCGCTAATTGGGTAATTAATAATCTGCGCGCAAAGTTGACAGAGGCCCAGATTCCGCTCGATGAGGTCAAGATCAACCACGCCGCCATTCCGCAATTGGTTACGCTGGTTGAGAGCGGCAAGATCAGCAGCAAGATCGCTCAGGAGGTGTTTGCCGAAATGTTTGCCAGTGGCGAATCCCCGGATGTCATCGTCGCCAGAAAAGGGCTTGCCCAAGTGAGCGACAGCGTGGCCATTGAAAAATTCTGCGATGAAGTGATCGCGGCCCATCCCCGGAGCGGCCAGGATTTCCGAGCTGGCAAAGTGGCCGCGCTTAACTTCCTCAAAGGCCAGGTGATGAAGGCAAGCAAGGGCAAGGCGAATCCAACCTTGGTGGGGGAGATTCTCGAGCGGAAACTAAAATAGACAGCGAGCCTCATGGAGCCAAAGGAGGATTTTCATATATTTTCTTTGTTTTGTTAAAAATGTTGGCCAACCCGGCCAAATGCTTTCTTTCGCATAGTCAGCTCTTATGCAAGAGCCGCACTATTTCCCGAGATGTATATGCAAGTGATTGGGGTGCAGCATGTTAAATCGAAGTGTTCGCCGCTGCATCGTTTTGGAATCGAACCGATTGGGGCCTTTGACCCAAAACCGCGGAGGCATTGCAAGCACAGGTGGGGGTTACCCCCCAGCCTCGGCGACGGGTTGCTCCCCTTGGTCATTGGCCATCGGTCAGTTGGTGGTACGGCCTCCCTTTTAAATAAAACTGCAGGCGATCTTGAATCTGCGAGGTCAGTTCCTTCTGGCCCGTGCCGGAGGCCATCTGCAACGCTTGCTGACTCGTTGCCACAGCTTGCTGGAAGCGCCCCATTTCCGCGTAGGCCCCGGCCAAATTGAGGCGCGCATTCAAATAGTTGGGTTTGAGGCTGATGGCTGTGACAAAGTGATCCATGGCCCCTTGAAATTCCCCTTGCTGCGCGAGTATCACCCCAACGTTGTTGTGCGCTTCTGCCACCCGCGGCGTCAACCGCAGCACTTGTGTTAAATGGGCGAGGGCTTGAGTCGTTTGCCCCTGGCTGGCCAACTCGGTGGATAGGTTAAAATGAGCTTGGGCGTAATCGGGGTGGAGGCGCAAGGCTTCACGGAATTCCGCAATGGCTTCGCCAGGGCGGGCCTGCGCTGAGAGAGCGTTGCCCAAGTTGTTGTGAGCGACGTAATTCCCCTTGGTAATGCGAACGGCGTGTTCAAAAAGCGCCGCCCCATTTTGCCAATAGCGCAATTGTTGGCTGGTCAGAAAAGCACACCCCGCCAGCGCTGCGCCGCAGACGCCTACTTTGAAGGGCACAGCCGCTGGCCAGGCAGAATTCCACTCTTCCACACTCCAAGCGATCATTATAAAGATGCCGATCAGAGGGACGTAAGTATAACGGTCCGCCATCGCTTGCCCGCCGACTTGCACCAACCCGATTACGGGAACGAGAGTGCCTAAATACCAAAGCCACCCGGCAATCATGGCGGGTCGCTGTCGCCTGAACCGCAGGGCAATTAAGCTAATCACTGCCAGCGCCAGCCCTGAGCAAAACGCGCCTCGCAACGGAACCTCGTCCGGGATTGGATACAGGACTGCGAAGTCAACAGGCCAAATCATCTTCCACAAATACGCGCCATAAGCCGCCAGTCCGTTAGCAAGGCGCGAGCCGAGAGGCACAGCCGAGAGCGATTTGAGCGCCCCTCCACTGCGTTGGGCCCAGATTGTCACACCGCAAGAGGCCGCGGACAAGGCGAAAAATAGCCACTTCTCTCTGATCAATGGCCACCAAATTAGTTGCGGATTTTTGGCCGGGTCTTTGGGGGCGCGTTTCAGTCCTGACTCGGCAAGCCTGCCTAAGGGCCAAAAATCAAGCAGGAGCAGAACGAAGGGCAAAGTTACTAACATGGGTTTGGTCATCAATCCGAGCGCGAAGAGCAACAAGGCCAGGGCGTACCGGCGCCGCTGCGGCCTTTCCACGTAATGAGCGTAAGCCCAAATTGTCAGAATCCAGAAGAGAGTGCTCAGGACGTCTTTGCGTTCGGCGACCCAGGCCACGGACTCGACGTGGACCGGGTGCCAGCCGAAAAGAGCTGCCACCAAAGCGCTGCGCCACATTGCGCCCGTTAGCCGCCGCAAAAGCAGAAAGAGCAGAATGGTGTTAAGCACGTGAAGCAGCAAATTGGTCAAATGGTGTCCACCAGGAAACAAACCGAAAAGGGAGCAATCCAGCATATGTGAAAACCAAACCACGGGATGCCAATTGCTGGCGTGGGTGGTTTGTAAGGCCCAGACGGCTCCATCCCAAGTGAGGCCCTGCTGCACCAGCGGGTTATCGGTCACATACAGGCCATCATCGAAATTGACAAAATCGCACCCCACGACCGGCCAGAAGATCGTGAAAGTGAGGACGCCAAGCCAAAAACTAATAAACAGTGCTGGTCGGGAGCAGCTTTGCTGACATAATCGCACGGGTGGTGGCAGCAAAAAGCGCGCCAGTTGGACTTATACTGCCACGTCCGATCAAAGTCTTATCAACGCTATGCCTTATGAACCGTCTTTTTCTCCCTGCACACGGTAGCGGACGTAATCCCGTGAAACTCCCAGCACACGAGCGGCGGCCGAGACATTCTGATTGGTTTGCCTCATCGCTAGTTGGACCAATCGAGTGATGGCTGCCTCCAGTTTGAATCCATCCGCTGAAAAGACAACTCTCTCGTTCAGCCAGTCTGGGTTCGCGACCGAGCTGGCAGGATTAGCCTCCGTTCCACAGGGGAGGTGTTCAAAATTCAGCTCCGAAGTTACCTCGAACACAATAGCCCGTTCGAGTTCATGCGAAGCTGCCTGGTTACCGGTGGCCCGGCAATGTCCGCGAAGTGGCGATCTGCTTGCGAGGCAACCGGTGGCGCTTGCAGATCTGGCGCATGACAACCAGGATTCCTAAACCATCCAAAATCGCGTCCGGCATGCCTTTGGTTAAAAGGCGGTGGAGAAAAACTTACGACCCGAAAATTGCTTTTGCTCTGCGGATTTGCGCGAAAGACGGTCGGTCTCTCACTCAAAAAATGGGAAGAGCCGCTTCAACTCTTTTTTGCCGGGCTGGCCGCCGTACTCGCAAATTTCAAATGCTTCCACGTACTTGATGGCGTTGGCCTTCCCTGGGGGATACCAGTCCGCCAGTTTGCCGCGGAATCGCTCTTGGAGCGATTGTTGCCGCTTAAGAAAACCATCCCGGACTTGCTGGCGCCTTTGCTTTTGTTCGTCAGGATCGCTTGGAACCAGAGCCGGCGAACCGTTGGCGCCGCCTTCATAAAATTGTGATACCATCACAGCCAGCGCGTCCAGTTTTTTTTCCATGACTTCGTCCACCGAGATGATGACGTCCGGCTCAAAAGGGTTCGGCTTCTTAAAGTGATCCGGGTAGTAAAAAAAGGCTGGGTTTTTCTTCATGGCCGGCACATCCGGACAAAAGAATGGGACCGTGACCATGAAAGCCGCATCCTGCACTAGCACTCCGGTGTAGCGATGGTCCGGATGATAATCATTCGGCCGCGGCCCCATCACCACGTCCGCTTTCCATTCGCGAATCAACCGGGTAAGGGATCGGCGATTTTCAATGGTGGGGAGCACCTCCCCGTCATGAACATCCAGGATGAATCCCTGAATGCCGAGGATTTTATGAGCTTCATCGACCTCCTTTCGCCGGCGTTGAGCCAGCGGTCCGCCCGCCTCGCGCCAGTGGCCAATGTCCCCATTGCTGACCGACACGAATAGCACATGATGGCCTTTGGCAGCCCACATCGTCCCCACGCCCGCCGCCTGAATCTCACAATCATCAGGATGCGCGCCAAAGCAGATGATGCGCAATTTGCCATCCTCGGGCGGCATGGTCACGCCTTCTATGGCACCCGAACATGGGAGACAAATTAACCCGAGAGTAATCACACTGCCCAAAACCTTGGAATAGTTCATGGTACAAATCTAACGCTGCCGGTTGTTTTGGCGACGCAAATCTGCTGTGGCCCGGCGAGGAGATTTTTCGCCTTGAGTAGAGTGGGTTATTGATTTCGGCCCGTGCATTCCCATACTCGCATGAGCAACATCCACGACAATATGAAACCAATCTCACGCCGAAACATGCTCCGCAAAACCAGTTGGTTGGCTGTTGGGCTGCCGCTAGCCACAACCGCCGCCGATCCGCTCCCCGCTGAAACAGCGCCAACCACAAAGCCCAAGCTGAAGGTGATTGTCACGGGCGGGCATCCGGGTGACCCCGAATATGGCTGCGGAGGCACCATTGCTCGCTACACCGACTTGGGTCACGAGGTAGTCCTGCTCTACCTCAACAAGGGCGAGGGCAACGAGAGGCTGCCGGATGACCCCAGTCCAGGACGCGTGGTCGAAGCCAGGAAAGCGTGCGACATTCTTAAGGCGCGGCCCGCCTTCGCCGGGCAGGTTGACGGCAAGGCAATCGTTGACCCCGCCCATTACGAGCAGTTCCACGGCCTTTTGGAAGGGGAACAGCCCAATGTGGTTTTCACACACTGGCCCATCGACAACCACGCGGATCATCGCGCGATTTCACTCCTGGTTTATGAGGCCTGGCTGCGGATGAAAAAAAAGTTCGCCCTTTATTACTACGAGGTATCTAACGGGGAGGACACGCTTCAGTTTGCCCCGACCCACTATGTCGATATTTCACGTACAGAGCCACGAAAGCGCTCGGCCTGCTATGCTCATGCCAGCCAGGCGCCGGACAAGTTTTATGCGCTCCAGGAACTGGTCGCCCGAATGCGAGGCATCGAAAGCGGGCACAAACAGGCAGAGGGTTACATAAGGCATATGCAAAGCCCCGACTTCGCCCTTCCGATGGCATCGTAAGAGGCCGCATATTTGCCAAAGACTCGCGGATCTGGTTCAGAGTGGCCAGCGACAAAGTAGCGGAGCACCGGCGTCCTCGTCGGTTTAATCGTCGGCGCTCCCTGCGATCCAATCCAACACGCCGCCGGTTTTGCTCGCCAGAATAAATCGCGTGATGTAATTACCACTTCCTATGGCAACCTCATTGAACATGCGTCCCTTGCTGGCACTCTCTTTTCTCATTACCTCCACGACGTTGGCCGCTGATCTGCCCCCGATTCCTCCCGGGCCAATCGCCATCAAGAAGGAACTCCTGTTCTCGGATGACTTCGAAGGAGCGGCGCCCGCCAAGGTCTGGCACAAGGTCGTCCCCACTTTTACTCTCGAAAAGGGCGCACTGAAGGGCACGCAGACCCGCGACCAAAATGTTCCCGCCGCTGAGGGAAAACCTGCCATCACTGCTCACGCCGCCGTGCACGGCCTCGAAATCCCCACCAAGGACAGCGTGGTCGAGGTCAAAATTCGCTTTGAAGGCGCCACGACGATCGACGTCGAGTTCGACGACCGTACACACACGGGCTCTCATTATGGCCATCTATGCCGCGCCCAGGTCCGACTCAACGGGGTCACTATCATGGACGAACGGGACGGCAACATGCGCAACGACATTTATGAGATGAGCAAGGACGGTGCCCGAAAGGCCGAGCGCAGCAAGCTCCTCGCCGGTCGGCAAGTCACCTATCCAGCCAGATTAGAGACCGGCAAGTGGTACGTTCTCGGCGTCGAGAGTGTGGGTGACACCATGCGCGTCACCATCGACGGCAAACCGGCCGCCTTCCTAAAGTCCTCCGGCATCGCTCACCCCACCAAGTCCAAGATAGAGCTGGGTGTCGCCGGTAAGGACGGCTATTTCGACGACATTAAGGTCTGGAGCGCTGAGCCGGTGGCGCCGTAGCTTTTTGAAGCACGCTCTGCGCACGGCGGTCCTGCGGAGCTTTTGCGGAACGACACTCGCTTTACAGCGATCAGGGGCATTGCGTGTCGCTAGTCCGGCGGGATCCATGCGACTGCCAGTTGATCCTTTGGAATGGGGAAACTGCGAAGCGGCCGGGACTTAAACCGGTGAGGAATTGGGCGAAGGGCGACAGGCCATTGGCATCGGTCATGCTTCGCATACAGGCATGACAACAATACAGAATTTCGACAACCGGATTTATGTATTGCTCTCCGCGGGCTTCATCATGGGGCTCGCAACTTGTCTCCTTAATGACCTACCCGTCCGCGCCTGGGATCGTGCCCTGGCGTCCTGCTGGAATTGAGTTGTATATCTGGCGGTCTGTCAAAGGACCGCCAGATTCCTCTGTCACACATTGAGCAATCTCGCGGGACCACAATGTTTACTAAGCAAATTTGGAGAAACTCTGGTTTTGATTTACCCCGCCAAAGTGTCTTGGACATGCCTGTCCAGGAATAGGACAATAGATTTGCTGAAATTTCCTGCGGCAGGAGACTCAGAATGAGTACCCGGCGCCAATGGTTACAAAAATGGATTTGCTCAAGTCGAGGTCGGCTTGTTTGCCGGCGATTTGCTGCGAAAAGCGACCCACATTTTGATATTGTCCGCCCACGAAGGCGCTCCAGGATTTTGTAAAGGCGTAAGAAAAGCTCCCTGCTGCATATCCGCCCAGCAGAAAATCGTTGCGCGAACTGGACCCAGCCCGAGTCATCGTGTTCACTTGCGGTCCTCCTGGAAGGGTGGTGTTGATGCCGGCCATAGTCACGGTTTCGTTGAACTTGAATTGGCTGTTCAGGGAGGCCACGGCCAGTCCGCCGCTCAACGTGAGGGCCAGCTTTCGGGTTAGCGGGATCTCGAAATAAGGCCCAACTCTGAAGCCATAAACGTCCGCATCGACTTTGCGCTCGCCAGTGATGGACGCGCCATTCGGAACCGTGGTCGCTGCCTGAGGAACGGGCGTATCGGAAATCACTGGCCGATTGGGCCCCCCCGGCACAGGCCCCTCGTAGGTGCCATAATAGGGTGGTTGAGGAGGAATGACGCCATTGAGGGCGTAAGCATCGGTTTGAACCGTCACGTTCCCGAAGAACTTCCCGTTATCATGAATCGTCAAATTCATGAAATTGAAAGCGCCCTCCACTCCCCAGTGAACCTGGCCGATTTTGCCTAACTCTCGATTATACGTGAATTCAAAACCTGGCTGAGGGTCGTTTTGCTTGTCCCCGGAAGAAACATCTGCCGAGGAAGTGGAGCGACTCAGGTAAAGATTGCCATCATGGACCTGGGAGGCATTGATGTAACCCCAGTACCATGTCACGCCCGGGGGAGTGCCGGGGGCATCGTCAAGATTATAGCCATTATCGTAATTCCAGGCAGCGCCATTAGGTGTCAAACCCGGATTGGCCAACGGAGGGTAACCGCCGATATTCCTGAACCGAGCGGAGATGTTAAATCCCATGCGATAGCTGAGACCGAAGCGGTTTAGTGGAGAGGGAGTATCCTGCTCCACCCTGAGAGGCGCGGTGTTATCCTGAGCGGAAACCAAGGATGCCGCCAAGGCTGAGGCCACGACCATAGAACGAGAATAAAATTCTTGTCTCATGGTACCAATGCATAGCAATTATGGAGCCAGCAGGACCCGATAGAATCGGCATGGCGCCATCACGGGCAAGCTTTCCGTCCTAGGTGCCCCATTATCAACCCATTGTACGCGGGTGCCCAGGCCGTGAACGCTGGGCCAAGCGGTCCTCCAGGTCGCGAGATCACTGCTATATTGCAGAAAGTAAATCCCGCCTGAAATGGAGTTGAATTCGACTAGAAAACTCCCATCGGGCAGCCGCAGTTGCCGCGTCACAGGAACAAAACTCCCGGTAGGCGGCGCTGGCGCCAGGGAGGGTGGCACCACTTCCATGGTCAGAATCGGCTCAGGCAATAAGAAATCCGGCACGTAATATTCAATTCTCAAATCAATGCTCTGGCCCGCTTGGATGGGCAGAATAGTTTGCACATAAGAGAGGCCGTTGGTTTTCCCTGAGGCATTGAATACGGCTGCTCCCGCGCGCAGATTGGAAATGACCACTCGCGCTCCCTCCAAAACTTTTTGACTTGGGTTGCTGATCCGAATGATTTCCTCGAATAGCCCGGTCTGTGGATTGAAGTGGACCGGTTGGAGCGCAAAAGAGGGCGGACGCTCCAGAACTGTGACGCTCACTGCCGGTGACAAAGCTGACGCTCCGTCGTTGTCTGTGGCCATGGCGCTGAATTGATATTCTCCCGCGCGAACATTGGTCCGGACCACATAAGAAGAGACGAGGTTGGTTTGCGCCAACAGATTTGTGCCTTGGAAGAACTCTACTGTGCGCACGCTGCCGTCCAGATCATAAGCCTCGGCAATAAGGGTGATGCTGGCGGGAGCGAAATATACCGTCCCGTTCGTGGGACTGATGATATTGACGATGGGCGGCTGGTTGGCCCTGCGGACGGTGATATTGACCGACGCCACGGCTGATTCCAGAATTCCATCATCGGCCTGGTAGGTAAAAATATCGGCTCCGGTATAGTTGGTCGTTGGAGTATAGATAAACGAGCCGTCGGTATTTAACCTGACGCTTCCATGGGCAGGCCCCGTGACCAGTGCCGCCTCCAGCGGATCCCCATCCACATCGGTGTCATTGGACAACACTCCGGGAGCGCTGACAGAAAGAAGCTGGTTCTCTTCCAGGCTATAGGTGTCGCTTCTGGCGATAGGCGCATGATTGACCGGGCGGATCGTAATGGTCACCAACATGGCAGCCGACTCCAAAAATCCGTCGTTGACCTGATACGAAAAACTGTCCGTCCCACTGTAGTGCGGGGCGGGAGTGTAGATGAACGAGCCATCCGCGTTAAGGCCGATTATCCCATGTGTTGATCCCGCCATGAGGAGCGCCTCCAAGGCATCGCCGTCCACATCTATATCGTTCGCTAACACTCCCAGCCCTGCGGGAACTATCAAAGGCGTGTCTTCATCTGTCACATAGTGATCCGGGTTGGCCGCCGGCGGATCATTCACGGGAATGACCGTGATGGTGACGGTGGCGGGGGAGGAATCTCCCGTCCCATCGTTTGCTTTGTATTTAAATTGGTCCGCTCCATTGAAATTGAGAGCCGGAGAATAGACGAACGAACCGTTGGTACCCAGGGTCAGCGTCCCATGCGTGGGCCCCTCCACTAACACGGCGGTGAGGGAATCGCCATCTACGTCGCTGTCGTTGGCCAGAACCCCTGGCACGCCAATATTCAGCGTGGTGTCCTCGTTCACGCTGTAAGAATCATCCTTGGCCAGAGGCGCATCATTCACCGGATTTACAATCAAAGTCACGGTGGCGGGAGCTGAGTCCGCCTGGCCATTGCTGACTTTGTAGGTAAAACTGTCGATACCGTTGAAATGAGGCAACGGGATGTAAGTGAAAGCCCCGCTGGCTGAGAAGGATAGCATTCCGTAGGCAGGGCCCGAAACGAGGCTTGCCGTCAGCGGTTTGCCATCGGCATCGACATCATTGGCCATCACCCCCGGAGGCGGCACGCTGAGAATGTCGTTCTCGTTGACGGTGTAGGAATCGTCATTCGCGCGCGGCACGCGATTGAAGAACAGAGTGGTGGTGACACTGGATGAATTATCGGTGTAATCCGCGTCATTATCGGAACTATAGATCTGGGCGAAATTGTGGAAGGACTGGCCGAAGGAAAGATCCGAATTCACCTGAACCTGATAGGTGACGCTTCCGCCGGCTCCTTCGTCCAGATTTGGAAGATCCCAGGTAAGCGTATTTCCCACCAAAGTCGCACTGCCAGTCGCGCTGCCCGGGACGTAAGTCACCGCGCTCGGCAAAAGGTCGCTTAATTGGACCCCATCAGTGTGGTGTGGCGCAGTGGGCTTGTTATAATAATTCAAAGTGTAAGTGATGACCTCGCCAGGAGCGGCGGTGAGGGGGCCGGTCTTGATGACCACCAGGTCGGGAACATCCGAGCCCGCATTCGGCGTCTCCAGGGCAAGTGTGCCTATAGACCCTGAGCCTTGGATGCTGAGCGCGCTCCGTTGAATCAGATGAGCGCCCGCTGCCAATCTCGCCTTGAACTCCATAAAACCTGCAGTGTTGTCGGTCACATCAACCGTCACCGTGTAAGACCAGGCATCCTGGCCCGGCGGGGCCGACAGGATGGGGCCAGACCTAATGACCACATTGTCCGAGTTGGAAAAATCGGCCAGGTTCTGAATGGCAGGAATGATACTTGCGGAGTGATCGAACCGGAGCACAATTACCTGGTTGCTGGCGGGACCATTTCCGAACGCGACCCGGCACGGGACGGAATCCAGCTCGTTCCAATTGTCGATGTTCCCGGTTTTCCAGGTGCTGCTGCCGTGAGACTGGCCTTGAAGGACGGCATCAAACGCCGAAGCTATCATGGGTGATAATGCCAAAGCAATGCAGGCCCATATTATCCCGGGCGTGCGGGGTCTTCGGCAGAACAGTTCATTTAGTAGCATGAATACTTCAATCGGCTCGAATGACCACGATTTCAAGCGCTCCAGTCGCAGATTTCTACGGCTTCGACTCTCTGCAAAAACCACTTGGGAGGGACAGGGGAATTACCAATGCCCGAAAATTTGGGTCTGGATGCAGGAATGCGCGGTTCTATCCGCCTTCGGTGGTTGAAAATCCTGCGAATATAGCTCATGTATTAAAGAATAGAGGACAAACTGGGTTGAACGCCCGCTATGCGCATGAAGACTCAACCGGCCAAGACATTGGCGGATCCCAATTCGGACGAATTGGGAAACGAAGCCCCCGTGTCCCCCTCGTTTGAGAACTCGGTTCGTCGATGGGGTGAGAAAATAGTCGCCTTGATGGACGCCGCCGTGCCGCCGTCCTTGTTCAGTGCGAAGGGCCTCTACGGAGCGCTGATGGACTGGGCGATGAAGGATGAACAATTCAAAGTGCAGCTTTTCCGCTTTGTCGATGTGCTGCCTGCATTGGCTTCCTCCAGGGAAGTTTCGCGCCACCTCACGGAATATCTCGGAGACGATCAGGTTAAGCTTTCGCCTGTTTTGCGCGCCGCGCTCAAAGGGGCCCGCTTTGCCGGCGGCCTGTTTGGCGGGGGAATTCGCGCGCAAGTCACCGGCATGGCCCGCATGTTTATGCTGGGCGATGATGGGGCCGGTGATCGACCGCGTTTCCCAGAACCGGATTTTAGCCGTCATTGAGGCCGGCAAAAGTGAGGCTCAGCTTGCCTGGCAAGGGCAAGTCCCCAATGAACCCAATGCTTGTTACGTGGCTCCCACGATCTTCATGGAAGTTCTGTCAACCAGCCGTCTCTTCCGCGAGGAAATCTTCGGTCCAGTCCTGAGCGTTACGCGCGCAAATGACTTCGAGGAAGCGATGGCCCTGGCTAACAATTCCCAATTTGCCCTGACGGGCGGACTCTATTCTCGCAGCCCCGTCAATATCGAGCGAGCCAAAGCGGAGTTGGTATGCGGCAACCTTTACATTAACCGCGCCATCACGGGCGCGATCGTGGGACGACAGCCATTTGGTGGGTTCAAAATGAGCGGTGGCGGAACAAAAGCGGGGGGGCCAGAATATTTGCAGAATTTCCTAGTATCGCGCGTGATCACCGAGAATTGCCTGCGCCGAGGCTTCGCCCCAGCCGGCGAACTTTGACCCGACTTTTACCGTCGATTTGGGTTCCCCGCTGTTTTCGGTGGAATAGGTGTAGTCTCTGGGCATGACACCAGAAAAATTGTTTCAAGAGTTATTGGGTTTGGGATTGAACTGGGAAGTGGTTGAGAGTCGCTTCGAGCGAGAAAGCGGCATCGTGTT
>JBBRPK010000155.1:0-13250 GCA_038228235.1 Verrucomicrobiota bacterium | reverse complement strand
CATCGTAGTGCCATTGACGACTCCATTTATCTACGATCCAGCTCAAGGCAATTTGTTATTGGATATCCGCAATGCATCCGGTTCGAGTGCCAGTCTGGTGAGCGGCTCGGCATTGGCCGGGGATGCAGTTTCGCGAGTGGCAGGGAATCTTGGCTCTGCGAGCGGCACGGTGGACAGCGGAGCGGACACATTGGAAGTCTGTTTCAAGAGGGGATTGCCTACACGCACACTCGCTCTTATCTCTCCACATCCGAATCAGGAAGGGACGACTATCGAAGTGCCTCTGGAACTTTTCAGCCGAGGCGATGTGGGTGGCATGACTTTCGTCATTCATTACGATTCGAATTATCTCCGCAATGCTGAAATCGTCTGGTCGCCCTTCCTCGAGGGCCTCTTCGACGCCGCCAATTACTCCATTCCTGGGGAAATCCATGCCACCTTCGCCTTGTCCGGTGACGCCGTGCCTCCCGGCACTCAAGCCCTCGCCGTGGTGCGCTTCCTCCTCCGCAGTGTGCCCAATGACCTCGACACGATTCTGTACCTCGAACTTGATGATGTCTCGAATCCTCTCGGCGATCCCCTCACAACCGGTAATCTCACTCAAGACGCCATTGTGCATATCACGAGGCGTCTCATCGTGGGCGATAATAACGCCAACCAGCGTCTGGATGTGGGAGATGCCACCGTCATCCTGCGTTTCCTCGCGCAATTGGATATCGCGCGGCCCTGGGACATCACTGGCAACGA
This sequence comes from Verrucomicrobiota bacterium, assembly GCA_038228235.1. Taxonomy (GTDB): domain Bacteria; phylum Verrucomicrobiota; class Verrucomicrobiia; order Limisphaerales; family JBBRPK01; genus JBBRPK01. The sequence goes on along the minus strand of JBBRPK010000155.1, from coordinate 12,503 downwards.
TCTGAATGGGAACCAGGCGCTCGATAGCGGCGATGCCATAAAAGTTCTGCGAGCGGCGGCCGGGTCCGGGCACCAGCACAGTGGGCATGGAGGGCCTCATTCGGCAAGTTCCGCTCCTCTAGCTGAAGTCATGTTGCTCTCACCCGCCGCGCAGCGCGGCAACGCGGGCGACCTCGTCACATTCCAACTCCTGCTGCAGAATGCGGGGACTACCGTCTCCGGCGCCTCTTTCGACATCGAATACCCTACCAATGCCTTGCGATTGGCCGCCAGCCAACCCTACCATTCTGGGTCGCTGGTCCCCGGTGGCGCGCTCGCGGCGTGGAATGCGGTCGATGACGGCCACCTCTCCCTCGCAGTCAGCAGCGCCACAGGATGGGCCGCCAGCAACGGCGTGCTGGCCGAAGTCACGTTCCAGGTCCAGCCCGGCGCGGCCGCTCAATATGCCTGGCCTCTCTTTGTGAACACTTCCGAAATTACCGTGGACGGCTACAAAAACCGTTCCCCCGTCCAAAGTGGCGCGATGTTTATCGGACGCAATCCGGTTCCGGGCAGCCTGAGCAGTGCGGGCCGGAATGCTTCTGGCCTGTTCAGCTTCACGCTTAACGGCGACGCCGCCGCCAGTTACACCGTGGAAGTCTCGACCGACCTCAAGACCTGGGTCCCCCTGACGAACATCGTCAACAGCGCCGGTTCGGCGCCCTTCGTCGATTCAGACTCCAGCAAGCTGCCCCGCCGCTTCTATCGCGTCCACCCCACGCCATAGCTCGCAAAGCGCAAAGAATCGGAGCGCGGACTTCAGTCCGCTGCTCGCGTGTTGAACCCTAAACCGTAGCAGCCGATGTAAATCGGCTCTGGTCTCTCGGGGAAAATAGTGAGCCGACTCACCTCGGCTGCTACGAGCTTCACGGAGAGGGGTTTTCATTTCGCGTGTTTCGCGTGCCGCGGGCCCTTTCTCCTCCAGCCAAAACACATTGTCCACTTCATCTGGTGACGCCCGCGAAATACGCCAAATCCGCGAAAAGATCATCAAAGCCAACTAGCCGCAGAGAACAAAGAACGCAGAGAAGGCGGCGAATTAGAACTGCCAGGGGGGCAATTATATACAGGACTCTACACTCAGCCCAAAAAAGGTTCGCAGACTCAGCCACGCGCAGAATTTTGTCGTGCGCCCACCGCCGTCGTAGCGCCGACTGGCAGTCCTCCGTCCTCCGTCCTCAGTCCTCAGTCCTCTTGGTCCCGTCCTGTTCAAAAACCTTCTACCCGCACAGTTGCCAGGCCAAAATTCGTGAAATTCGTGTCTGTCCGGCTATGCGTTCTTTGCGTTCTCTGCGGTTCATTTTTCGGCCGCGTGAGGATTATACAACCGAATTCGTGTCTCTCCCTTATCCGTGTGATCGGTGTTCATCCGTGGTTGGTAATCCGCTTCCGTAATTGGTGAAATTCGTGTCTGGCGAGGTACTGGTGTTCCGGCTGCGCGATGGTTTCTTTAGCCTTTAGCCTTTTATCTAATCCGTGGTTAAAATTCGCTTTCTTAATTCGTGTAAATCCATCTCAGGAAGACCCGAAAAATGTCACAGGAGCCAGTAGCCAGAGGATAGAAGACCGAGAACCCTCCTCAGTCCTCCGCCCTCCGTCTTCTTCAGCCCGTACAGTTGCCAGGCCAAAATTCGTGAAATTCGTGTCTGTCCGGCTCTGTTCTCTGCGGTTCATTTTTCGGCCGCGTGAGGATTATACAACCGAATTCGTATCTCTCGCTTATCCGTGTGATCGGTGTTCATCCGTGGTTGGTAATCCGCTTTCTTAAATGGTGAAATTCGTGTCTCTCCGGCTATGCGTTCTCTGTTCTTTGCGGTTCATTTTCTTTCCCGTTGCCGGTTTCTTCAACGTAAATCCTGCGAGCCACGCGCAGAATTTTGTCGTGCGCCCACCGCCGTCGTAACGCCGACTGGCAGTCGGCTGTATCGTGGATTGGCAATCCGCATTGCTTCGACCCGACGCCCATCGCCAAGCCGATTACCAATCGGCGCTACCCCCTCCGCCCTCAGTCCTCGGTCCTCCCCCCTCAGTCCTCAGTCCTCCGTCCTCAATCCTCCGTCCTCCATCACTATCCTACTTTAACATTAAAGTGCCTCCATTGGGCGTTCGCGGCCTCTGACAGCATGGGAACTCTGGCTTTCCCCCGAGGTAAACCGAGGTAAACCGAGGTAAACCGAGGCTTCTAGGATTTTTGTTTTTTCTCAGATCAAGTTTTCGATTGCCCTCCCGCATGGCTTGACCCAAGTTTCTCCGGGCATGATTAAAGCTGCTATACTTAAGTTCTTCAATGCGCGTGGATTCCAGATCATCCGTTCGAGCACGGGGTATTCGGCCGAGGAACTGGGCATTATAGAGAAAGTAAAACCGTTTACAGGGACTGGTTCCGAACGATTGACGGCTCTTATCAACTCGGTGAAATACCTTGTTTCTAACAAAATTGAGGGCGATTTCGTGGAATGCGGTGTCTGGCGGGGCGGGAGTATGATGGCGGCAATGTATACATTGCAAGCATTGCGCGCCATACCTCGGGATATCCATCTTTTTGACACCTTCGAAGGAATGTCCGAGCCAAGCGACCGGGATGTGATGTTCGATGGTCAAAAGGCTAAGGATCTTTTAGAAGGCACGGAAAAGAAAGAAGGGCCGGGCAATTATTGGTGTTGGGCAAGCCTTGGGGACGTTCGACAAAATGTACTCGCCACGGGGTATCCCAAAGAAAAAATCCACTTTGTCAAAGGCAAAGTCGAGGACACTATCCCGAAAACGGCGCCGGAGAAGATCGCATTGCTGCGTTTGGACACGGATTGGTACGAATCCACGGCTCATGAACTGAAGCACCTTTATCCGAGATTGAGTGACAAGGGTGTGCTAATCATCGATGACTATGGGCATTGGCAGGGGGCGCGACAGGCCGTTGATGAATTCTTCTCTCAGCAGAGTTTCCAGCCACTTTTTAATCGTCTCGATTATACCGGACGGCTCGTGATTAAATCAGTTTGAATGAATCCTGTCGCCTCCTCAAAAAGCCAAGTCGCGCGTTGGTCTGGTAGTATCGCTGTTCTCATGTTGTGCCTAGCCGCCATCTTGAGCTTTCTCTTCAGAGACAGCCTTAGACCGGAGGAAGCCCTGTTCGCCAACGATGGCCCGCTCGGAGTGCTGCGGTCTGCCGCAATGAAAATGCCGAGTGTGATCACCGGCTTCTGGATGGACCTCTATTGGATAGGCATGAACGGCAGTACCGCACCAATTGGCGTTACCTATGGACTGCTTTGGCTTTTAGGGCCGATCGGGTTTGCCAAATTTTATGCGCCCATCACTTTACTTTTGCTCGGTATATGCGCGTGGACGTTTTTCCGGACGCTAAAGTTGCCGCGAGGCTTATGCATCGTGACTTCCCTTGCTGCCGCCTTGAACATGAACTTCTTCTCCAACACCTGTTGGGGTCTGGGAACGCGCTCACTAACTTTGGCGTCGGTGTTTCTGGCCTTGGCTGCTCTCAATACGCGCCGGCTTGGAAATCGCTGGCTTAATGCTGCTCTGGCCGGATTCGCGGTGGGGATGGCTGTCATCGAAGGGTCGGACAACGGCGTTATTTTCAGCTTTTTCGTCGCCGCCTTTGTTCTGTTTCAGTCTTTCGTCGAAAATGAAACCCTTGTCAAAAGGCTCGCCAGCAGCGCTCGACTTGCGCTGGTAGCGGTGTGCGCAGGACTTATTGCCTTCCAGGTTTTGATTCCTCTGCTCGGGATCGCGTCCAAAGGCTCCAGCAGCATCGTCAGTCCGCAGGAACCTAAGAACCCGGCCGTGCAGTGGGCCTTTGCCACCCAATGGAGTCTGCCGCCGCTGGAATCCTTGCGCGTCATCATTCCAGGTCTTTACGGCTATCTTATGAGCACTCCGGATGGCGGGGAGTACTGGGGCCGCGTCGGCGAAGCGCCTTCGGCCCCGGAGGCTTTCCCGCGTTCTTCGGGAGCAGGCGAATACGCCGGTGTGCTGGTGGTGCTTGTCGGAATTTGGGCCCTCGTCCAATCCTTTCGTCGGGCGCCCTCACCCCCTACCCCTCTCCCACCGGGTGGGAGAGGGGTCAAGAGTGAGGGCATCTTCACCGACCTTGAGCGAAAATACATCTGGTTCTGGGTCGCCATGGGTCTAATCGCCTTGCTGTTTTCCTGGGGACGTCATGCGCCCTTTTATCACCTCATTTATCCGCTGCCCTTCTTTAAGAGCATTCGCAATCCCATGAAGTTCATGCATGTGTGTCATCTGACTCTCATGATCCTGTTCGGCTACGGGTTGCTCGGGCTCAGCCGCCGCTATCTCGAAACGGCTTCCAATGCCATTAAAAAGCCCGCTTCGCTTTTCGAGAAACGATGGGCGATCGGGTTGCTTTGCGCATTTGGAGTTAGCCTGGTTGCTTTGGCTGTCTATGCTTCATCGCGGGGCAGCCTGGTCCGGCATTTGTTGAACATCGGCTTTCCTCAACCCGAACGGGCTGGAAAGATCGCCGATTTCAGCATTACCGAAGTGGGGCTGTTCGTTCTCTTCCTGCTCATCTCAGTGGTGGCCATGCTTATGATCCAATTTGGCGTTTTCCGGGGCGCGAAGTCCAAATGGGCCGCCGTTCTCCTCGGTGTCATCGTCACCATCGATCTGGCGCGGGCTGATGTGCCATGGATTCATCATTACGATTACCAGGACCAATACGCCAGCAATCCCATCATCGACATCCTTAAAGACAAGCCCTGGGAGCACCGGGTGGCCGTTTTCCCGCCGCTGATGCAAAACCAGCAACTGGACATCCTACAAAATGTTTATAGAGGAATTTGGCTTCAGCATCATTTCCAGTATTACAACATTCAGGCCCTCGACATGTCGCAGGAGCCGCGTCCGCCGGCGGACAAGGAAGCCTATCTCAAAGCCGTCGCCAAAAGCCTCACGCGTTATTGGCAATTGACCAATACGCGTTACATCCTCGGCTTGGGAGCGGGGTTCGCGGATGCCTTGAACCAGCAGCTTGATGCGGGTCAGAAACGTTTCAAGGAGGACGTCGCTTTTGCCTTTACCCAAAACCAGGGTTCATCAAATGTCGGCGCACAGACCAATTCCGGTGGTCCCTGGGCATTGCTGGAATTCGCCGGCGCGCTGCCTCGCGCCAAGGTTTATACCCAATGGCAGGTGAGCACCAACAACGATGCCACCCTCGCCAAACTCGGCGACCCTGCCTTTGATCCGGCCCAAACCCTCCTCGTCAACGACGAGATTCCGGCGCCCGTCCCTGCTGCCACGAACGCGCCTCCCGGAACGGTGGAGTTCGCGAGTTATTCACCGAAGCAAGTCGAATTGAATGTCAAAGCGGCCGCGCCGTCGGTTTTATTGCTCAACGACAAATTCGATCCCGGTTGGAAAGTGTGGTTGAACGGCCAGCCAGCTAAGCTCCTTCGCTGCAATTATTTGATGCGCGGTGTGCAAATCCCGGTCGGAGAATCCAAGGTGCGTTTCCATTTCGAGCCTTCGCTCACCGGTCTGAAAGTCACCTTGACCGCGGTTGCAATCGCGTTATTGCTCTGCGGCCTCTTGTTCGTCATTCGTCCTGAGAGCCGGCCTGAAAATTGAACAGGGTCTGCATTGTCCCTTGCCTCGGGAAGGATGAGTTCCACGAGTCCCAGATTTCCCCAGAAAGGACCGCCGGTCTCCGACCGAGTACGCTGTGCGCAAGAACCTGGGGCGCGCGTCTGCGACCCGCAGCTTTGCTTCGTAGCCTCATTCGGAGGTGCTGCGGCTCAGAGAGCCGCGCTCCATGCCGGCTCCCGCGGCCCTCTCTCTCTGCGTGCTTTGCGTTCTTTGCAGTTTAAGTCCTTTGAGTTCAATCCGAAGAATCCTGTCCTGCGCCGGGGTGGGATCCCCCGCCTCTCAGCAATTGACTTCATGCGCCAAAAAGAGCATGGAATAGGCGGCAAAGCAGCCTGGCCTTGATGCAAAGTCCCTGAGCAATGAATCAATCGAAATGCCTTATTACCGGGGTTGCCGGGTTTATCGGCTGCCATTTGGCGGATCGCCTTTTGGCGCTCGGACAGACCGTCGTTGGGATTGATAATATGGTTTTGGGCAGGCGATCGAATTTGGCCCAGGCCCTTCCCTCTTCGCATTTCATCTTCCAGGAAATGGACGTGAACAATTACGAAGCCTGCCTCGGCTTTCTCAAAGCAGAGTTCGCGAAACGTCCCTTCGACACGGTCTGGCATTTGGCGGCCAATTCAGACATCCAGGCCGGTGGCCTCGATCCCGAAGTCGATTTGAAGGCGACCTTCATGACGACTTACAACGTCCTCAAGATGATGCAGGCCCTCGGAATACCTCAACTCGCTTTCGCTTCTACCTCGGCCATCTATGGCGAACATGCAGGATTACTGCGTGAGGATGTCGGCCCTTTGTTCCCGATTTCCAACTATGGCGCAATGAAGCTGGCTTCCGAAGGAATCATCACCGCCGCCCTGGAACGCTACTTGAAGCGCGCCTGGATTTTCCGGTTTCCTAATGTTGTTGGCGGCCGCGCGACGCATGGGGCGATTTACGATTTTCTGAAAAAGCTTCGGCGCAATCCATCCGAACTTGAAGTACTGGGCGACGGCAAACAGGAAAAACCTTACCTGCACGTAAGCGAATTGCTCGACGCCATGCTCCACCTTTTCCAGAAGGCCCACGAGCGGCTGAACTATTTCAACATCGCTCCGCCGGACAGCGCCACCACCGTCCGTTATATTGCCGAGGCGGTGGTGCGGGCGGCCGCGCCCCGCGCCAAAATCCGCTACGCCGGCGGCGCCAAAGGGTGGGTTGGTGACGTGGCCAGGTTCACTTACTCCATTGAGAAACTCAAAGCCACGGGCTGGAGCCCGCGGCTAACTTCCAATCAAGCCGTCGAGATGGCGATCCAGGAGAATCTCCCCGACCCCGGCGGACCGGACTCCCTGTAGCGATTCAAGAATGAAACAACTGATAATTCTCGCGGGGGGCCAGGGGACACGCCTCAAAGATCGCTTTCGCGACCTGCCCAAGCCATTGATTCCGATTGGCGGCAAGCCTCTGTTGGAACACCAGGTTGAACTCGCCAAGGCGCATGGGTTCTCAGATATCATCATCTTCACTTGTTACCGGCCTGAACTGATTGAGGCCCATTTGGGGGATGGCAGCCGGTGGGGCGTAAACATCCGGTATATTGTGGAAAAGCAGCCGCTCGGCACGGCGGGGGCTGTGCTTGCCCGTCTCGATTTGCTCGCCGATTGCTTCATCGTCCTCTATGGCGACACGATGGTGAATGTGGACCTGCAACGAATTTGGCAGGCCCACCAACGGTGCGACGGCGAGGCCACCTTATTGCTCCATCCAAACAATCACCCCTTGGACTCCGACCTGGTCGAGGTGGACGCCAACTCGATCATCTCCGCTTTTCATAATCGGCCGCATCCTCCGAACCGCTATTTTCAAAACCTGGTGAATGCGGGCCTCTACGTCCTTGAGAAAAGCGCTCTGCAACGATTCTGGATCAAAGCAGGTGCAGCGCGCGAGGCGTCCGCCACATCGCCGCCACTCGATTTTGGGAAGGATGTTTTTCCAGCCATGCTGCGGTTGGGTTCCAAGCTCCTCGGTTATAACAGTCCTGAATACATCAAGGACATTGGCACCTCGGAGCGTTATGATCGGGTGTGTTCCGAATATGCTTTTGGGGTAGTGCAGCGCAGCTCGCTCACAATTCCTCAACGGGCCGTCTTCCTCGACCGCGATGGCACTCTGATCCATGACAAGAACTGCCTGCGCACCGCCGATGAACTGGAATTGATTGCGGGCGTGCCCGAGGCAGTGCGCGAGTTGAATCATCACGGCTGGCGCGCAGTAGTGGTGACGAACCAACCTGTAATCGCCAAGGGTTGGTGCACGGAAGCCGATCTTCAGCGCATGCACAACAAGCTTGAAACGCTGCTGGGACAGGAGCACGCTTTTCTCGACCGTATTTATTTCTGCCCACACCATCCCGATGCTGGGCATGCTGGCGAACGCCCGGAACTCAAACTCCGCTGCGATTGCCGCAAGCCCGCCATTGGCATGATCAAGCGCGCGGCCAATGATTTGAACATCGACCTCAAACAATCCTGGCTCATTGGCGACACCACGACGGACATGCAAACCGCACAGAACGCGGGTCTGCGCTCCATTCTGGTGGGAACTGGCGCCGCTGGAAAAGACGGCAAGCACGGGGCCAAACCCGATTTCGTATCCGGCAGTCTAAAGGAAGCTGTGGAGCTGGTTCTCGCTCAAAGATAATTATGATTATTAGCCGAACTCCTTTGCGAATGAGTTTCGTCGGCGGGGGCAGCGACCTGCCGGTGTTTTACCGCAAATATGGCGGGGCCGTCGTCTCCACGGCAATAAATCAGTTCGTTTACATTACCGTTAACAAGAAGTTCGACCAGAAAATTCGGGTCAGCTATTCCAAGACCGAGGAGGCCCGCACAGTGGACAAAATCAAGCATCCCCTCGTGCGCGAAGCAATGAAGCTGCTGGGGCTGAAGGGGGGGCTGGAAATCACCTCCATCGCAGATATTCCGGCCCGCGGTTCCGGGCTCGGCTCCTCCAGTACTTTCACGGTCGGCTTGTTGCACTCCCTGCACGCGCAAGCGGAGCGTTATGCTTCCGCCGAGCAACTGGCCCGCCAGGCCTGCGAAATCGAGATTCAACGTTGTGGGGAACCCATTGGAAAGCAGGACCAATACGCCGCCGCCTTTGGCGGCTTGAACTTCATCGAGTTCAACCCGGACGACTCGGTGAGCGTGGAGCCAATTCTCTGCAAACGGGAAACGATCCACCGGCTCCAGGAACACCTGTTAGTCTTCTACACCGGCTTCGTGAGAAGCGCCTCTGCCATCTTAAAGAACCAGCAGGCGGCGGTGCTCGCAGAAAAAAGCAAACAAAAGATGCTTGGCCGCATGGTCGAATTGGCCCGGGAACTTAAGACTGAATTGCAGAAGAACAACCTCGATGCATTCGGCGACATCCTCCACGCCAATTGGCAATTAAAACGGAGCCTTACGCCTCAAATCAGCAATACGGAAATTGACCAATGGTACCAGACCGCTCGCAAGCTCGGAGCCACTGGCGGTAAGTTGTTAGGCGCCGGTGCCGGCGGCTTCATGATGTTTTACGCCGCTCCGGAGCGGCACGAGGAAATCTCCAGGGGGCTGGCGGCCCTCCGGCGCATCGATATGCGATTCGAGCCGCAAGGCAGCAAGATTATCTTCGTGCACCATTGATCGTTTCCAAGTCTTGTTTTCGCACCTGTGCTTTGGCAGGTGAGCAAATGGGGGCTTCCGCCTCTAGGTCGTGGCGAGTTCTGTAGGAATATAACGGGCTTCCGCGAAATCCACATTTAGAGCCGACACAGCCGCCATTTTTAGAATGCGGCCAATTTGCACCTCACGCACCCCGACCGCCTCCACGCCGATGACTTCGCCATTCTTATCCACGTCCACTGCGACCTGAATGTTGGAAGCGGGACGCGAAATCGTGCGCGCGACCTTCGCTCGCGTGAAGCGCACGTAAACTGCCGCCGCCTCCGTGTCCACCTCAACCTTCAGTCCAGTCTTTTCCGGCATGCTATCGGCACCCTCACGAATCGGAAAAATATCCGCTCAGGGGCAAATGGAAGCTCAAGGCCTGCCAAATCAAGGGTTCCGAACGTACTTCCTTTAGGGGCCATCCGGGAACCGAACGCGAGCCGGGTGCCGGTTAGATTCCAACTTTTTCAAAGCCGCCACAAATTTCCCTTGCGTGGTCTCCCAAGAGTTCTCGCCCTTGAAATCCTTCAAATTCAATCGATCCAGGTAATTCTCTCCCTGCCGCATTTTCAACACTTCGCGCTCGGCAGCTTGCTGGAAGGCGTTTAGCTCGAAAGGCGGCACATAATGGACATAGTCGCCGAAAACCGGGCGGTAATTGGGAATATCATAAGCCAGCACGGGCACCCCACAGATCAACGCCTCCCCGATCACGCGGGGTGAACCTTCGTGGCGGCTGGGCATGAGAAAGAGACGGCTGGCTTTGAAGAGACGAATTTTTTCTTCCTCCGAAACAAAGCCCGAGAAGTCAACATTCTGGGCGAGACCCAGAGCTTCGGTTCGTGGGCGCAAAGCCTCCTCTACGTTGCCGATAAAAACGGCGCGGAAACTCTGCAGGCGCCTGGTGAGATAGGTGAGGGTAGCTAACAGATCCTCGATGCCTTTCTGTCGATGGACGCGGCCAATCCAAACCACATCGTAAATTTTCTTCTGTTCGGGGACTGCTTCGCTGGCTTTGACTTCCAGGCCGTAAGAAACGTAAGTCGTTTCATCTTCCTGAAAGCCGAGCCTCTGCAGACGCGAACGCATGGCCGGATGGAGGTAGAAGACGTGGAGCGCCGGAGCGTCGGGCGCCGAAGGCTCTGACGCTCTTACGCTCTGACGCTCCACGCGCTTTCGGCAGCGAATGAAGCGCCGAAGGGAGTACTCCTGGCTGGCCCAATAATGAATTGAAGCGAGTCGGGCGGGGTCCACATCGGGGCGCGAACGGCGCACGATTTCTGGTAAAGTTGGGGCTTCCATGTGCAACACCATCATTTTTTTGCGGCAGGCAGCACGAACCACCGGCAAAACATCGAACCAATAGTCGGAAACGGCGTAAACAAAATCGTCAGGTTTAATCAGATCGAGCCGCGCCATGGTTCGTCGATAGCGTTTGAAAAAATCACCAAACATGGTCCATTGACCGGCCAGGCTGGATTGGTCCACTCCAGGCATCTGTTGGGCATCGGTTGACGTGACCGAACCGGGAACTTTGAGCTTACGTACCACCTCGGCCAGCGCGTGGCCGCCAAAATAATTGATTTCGTAGCCAGCGGCCGCCGCCCCTTCGGCCATTTTTAAAAAATGGATGTCGCCCCCGGCGATGCTGGTGCTGAAGACCCCGTTAGTGATGAAATGGATGCGCACGGAAACTTGCGATTAATTCATCTCTTGATGAGGCAGTTTTCCGCACTCATCGTTTGAGTGTCTGGCGAGGCTGCAAATCCGCGATCAGCCGCTTTTCTTTGGAGTGAACAAAGTGGGTTTGGAAGCCCCAAATCACCCCCAGCAGAGAGCCGATGCTGGCGGGCACATGCCAAAGCCAGCGCGGATCGCGGTCTCTCAGTAATCCGAGGAGCGTGTGAAAGATCGGCCCGACAAACGTAACGCAGTAGAGACAGGCAAGCCAGCCGGGGGTGGGCGGCTTCTCTGCCATCCAGGACGTGGTTACCTCGCTGCGCACGTTAAGAAAGTGGACTGTCGCCCGCCGTCTTTTCTGGACAAAGCCCCACAGCGTTTGCACGTAATAGTGATGCACCCCGCGGCCACGGATGCGCAGCCACTCGCGTTTTCCTTTTTCCATCAGGTAAAGAGCGATGTGCGTATCCTGAAAATGTTCGGCGGCTTTGACTGCATCCAGATCGGCTTTGCGAAAGACAAACCCATTAGCGCCGAGCGGATACGCTTGGGATTCACCCGGCAGCCTCCAGCGTTCCACTTCACCATCCTTCGCAGTGAGGATAGGATTGACGCTTAACAACCAGCAAATAGGGTCGCTGATGTGGAGGAGATAAGTGAGATAGGCACAGAACGAACTCATCTTCGCTGAAGGCAAGTAATAACTTTCCACGCCCAGGGCTTGCGTGTTTTCGGCCAGAGCCTCGACCGCCTTTTCCACATAATCGGGGTGAGTTAGCTCATTGTCTGCGTCCAGGAACACGATGTATTCGCCTGTCGCGTGAGAGAGGGCTAGCCGTTTCCCTTCTTCCATGTTTCGACCGTCATCGTCCAAGATAGTGGCGCCAAATTCGGCTGCGATGTCGCAGGTCGCATCTTTGGAATGGGCATCCGCGATTATTATCTCGTATCGATCATCGGGGTAGGTTTGCCGGGTGATGGAAGCCAGGCAGTTCTCTAGAATCGCTGCCGCATTCAGCGTCGGTATGATAAAACTGACGCTAGGATAATTGTCCGCACCCGTCATGCAACGGAAAATAGAGCTTATCATGGAACCGGACAATCAGAATTACTGTCTTGTGCAGGGTGTGACAAGGGGCTATCTGTAAAAGGCAGGGCAGACGCATTTAAATCTCCAGCAATTTCAGTAGATAGGCATTATCCCAGCCTGCGTTGAGTTGCTTGCCTTTGATGCCTCGCTTTTTGGTTTTCTCGCGTCGGAGCAGATTTAGCGCAAGGCGGCGCAAAGTGGCAAGGTTCTCCGCTGCGTCACCGGTGCGGGCGCGGCTTTGATCCTCACCGAAACAAACATCCATGACCCAGTGCAGTTTGTTTTCCACACCTCAATGGCTCCGAACAGCACGAGCGAAGGTTTGGACTCCCAACGCCAAACTGGATAGGAAGTACCGCCGCTCAGTGGTG
>JBBRPK010000154.1:0-13389 GCA_038228235.1 Verrucomicrobiota bacterium | reverse complement strand
CGCAAGAAAAACAAATATCCTCGACTCGACGCGCCACGGCACAAATTCCGAGATCATCCCAAACGAAACGTCCGCCGTACACAAGCCCGCCTGCGCGAACTCGGCCTTATGTAAGCGCCATTCCCCTAAAGGGTGGACACCTTACAGGGCTCGTCGGCGTTCGGTGTCCGCTAACTCAACGGCCAGGAACTTCCGCCCTCCGGTCCGGTTTGCCTTATCTCAGTTCGTGGTCGGAGGGTTTGACACCCTTCTTGGATTTGCCAAAGCCAAAAGGGGTAGGCTTATATTCTCCAACGTAATCGACGTTGCTGTGCGCGGGAATTTCGTTCCCCATTCCCATGCCCCAGTAACAGGCATTGACGCAGAGGCGGCGCAATCCTTCGTTTTCCAGATCTACCGATGCGCCCATCGTGGTGCAGATCACCCGGGAGCTCTTGCCGAGCTCGCCGGTGTAATTACGAATCCAAACCAAAGGCATCATCGGCTCGTTTTTCTTTCCCACCACCGGTTTGTCGTCCGGTTTCATGCCTGCGAGGACCTGTCCATAGACAAGGATTTGGGCATCGCCTGGCAAATGTGTCACGCCGTAAACATCGGTCGGCCCCCAGATGCTTTCCACGCCCTTAAGGATCGGATGCTCTTTCATGGCTTCGTTAATGACGCCTCGGGTGCTTTCCCGTCCGTGGTCGCCGTGGTGGCTCACCCAAGTCTCGCCCAGCACCTGCCCGCCGAAACCGCCCGGCCAGGCCTTGTTCCCCCAATCCCACTTGGCGTAAGGGCTCTGCTTGTCGCGCGAAATAGCAAAAGCATGGGTAGCGGTGCGCAAGCCGAAGACTGGTTTGCCGGCATTGATAAAATCCACCACGAATTTCATCTGGTCAACGGGCGGTTCGCGGAAGCGGGTAAGGATGACCATCATGTCTGCGCCCTCTAGCGCTTTTAAGCCAACGATATTCGTCTGATTGTTAGGGTCAATGGTGCCATCGGCGGGGTTGATGGGGAAGAGGACGGTGCACTTGAAGCCGTGCCTTATAGCCAGGATCTTGGCCAGCAGGGGCAGCCCTTCTTCGGAGCGATATTCCTCATCCCCGCTCACGAACACGATGTGTTTGCCTTTGCCAGGCCCGTTTTTGCCTTCATACACGACCCAATCCTCGGCCTTGCTTCGGCTGCCAAGAGCGAGTGTTGCGAGGATCACCAGCGCGGCGAAATATTTCATATTATCTTTAATGCGTAATTATCGGTTCCATTCATAGCGCGGGCCACGGAAAAAGGAAGAACTTTCATCAATTCGAAGGACCGTAAAGTCGGGCTTCTCGGAATTGACTCTGAAGAGAAGGAAACACTCCCGCTTGTCAGGCGCATAAAGCGCAGAAATGGTTCCCACTCGACACGAATTTCACCAATTAAAACGAATTCTAACCACTGATGGACGCGGATAAACACAGATTTTGCCGGCGGAACGATGCTCAGGGTTTTCAACGGGCTGTTGAGAAGGCAGTCGCGGATTTCCTGCGCCTGACGATACTCAAACGCGCCCTAGCCCAACCAATCCCGCAAGTTTTCCTCACACCAACGCCGGTAGTCGGCCGTTGTGTCGAAGGCTCGAAAAGACGCATCGTCCAGCACCGGTTTGTAAGTGTGGATGAAGGCATAGCGGAAGCGGGTCTCCAAGGGACGCCGCGCCGCCGCCTCGAACTCCGCCAGCCAGTCGGGGGGAACCGCCGTCTCCGAACTCTCCGTAGAAGGCGCGCGCTGTTCATTCAGTTCAGGAGCGTCCATGCCTGTGTTCTAGCTGATCGGAAAGTTTGCGTCCAGCCTGAGCGAACAGCCTTCTCGAAGCGCTTTTTTTAACGAATTTCGGCTTCAAGTCACGCTTGGTTGTTCGCTGGACGAGCGGAAAAATTTTCTCGGATTAGGGCAGGTATTATTGGGAAGTCGTCGCGGCGTCGGAAGCGACAGCCTCAACTGGAGTTATCTCCAGGAGGGTGACAGCCACGCTCTGGCGGACGGACCGGGGTGGACTGTTGGTCACGACATTGTTCGTGCCCTGAATTTTCACGGTGGTCTGGTTAGAGAGAACCGCCTGAGTGTTCAAAACCGTGTTCATCGGGAAGCCCAGCTCCTGGTTTATCCAAAGAGTGGCCTGGAGGAGGTTATTCTTGGGCGGGTTGCTGGCTGGAGCTGGAGTGGCGCCGCCCTGGGGAGAAAGCGCGCCGCGCACCTCGATGCGCGCACAGTTGGTGTCGCTGTGTTGTTGCCAGCCGGAGAACTTACCGCGAGCATCGAACCGAAATTGAACCCGTCCGTTGACCGGAATATCGCCTTTGGCGGCCCACTCTTCCCCGATACGCACCGGCCCCCCTGGGAGAAACTTGAATTCCAACATTTGGCGAAAAAGTTCAGGAGTAAAGAAGCCATGCAGGGCGGTTGAAACGGGGCCGCGACGATTGTTGGGGGGAGACGCAGCGCCGGGAGCGAACATGTTCCGGCCAACTTTGCGAATGATTTTTGGGAGGCCATTCGTCGGTGGAACGGTGGCGAGGGAAGGCGCATTGGACAGGATCGAAGTGCTAGTCAGGATTTTCGGCGCAGCCGCGCGTCCGGGTGTTTCGTCCAGCGCGCGGGCCAGCCATTCGGCAATGCCGTCGGCCTTCAGCATCTTGCCATCGGGAGAGATCAGGAAACGCAGATGTCCACCCGGCAGCTTTTTCAGGACAGGGATGTAGCCGGCATCATCCGCAGTCTCTCCACCTTGTTCGGAATCGAAACTAACCGCTACCTGGCTGCCTTTGGCCCGCTCCATTGCTACGGAGAGTATTTCCATGTCCAAACTGACATTGCCGGCACGAGCCTCTGTAGCGGTCACCAGGCACTCCTGCGCAAAACTGACACGGTGGAGGTCCGTCTCTTGCGTCCCCGGAATGGGTAAGTCCGTCAGGGTATCCAGTTCTAATCGCAGACGGTATCGCAAGCCCGGTTTCCAGGCGCAGTGGAGCGAGACGGGAGGATCGGACGGCCTGCCCGTAATCTTTGGTTCTTTCTTGCCTTTGGAACAACCGGCAATTGAAAAGCAGCAGCAGAGGCACGCCATGAGCCCGACTGCCCGTTTCCAAACCGCAGATGCCGCGAAGATATTCACGTTGTTCATTTATTTCCCCGCCCGGCTTAACCGCTCGGACACCAATGCCAACCCGGTTGTTACATTAACTACGTCTCGAGCGCGCCTTTCCGTCGCGCTTTTTTGTCGCCAAACACCAACAAGGCCTGCCCGGCCCATCCCACTCGAATAGTTGGACGAAAGAGGGGGCCATATGCCCCAGATATTCCTCACTCGCCCTCCGAAAAGACGATCGGTCCACTCCACCGGCTCTCCAGGCGCAAGCGGGCAAACAGTTTCGCTCCGGAATCAAGGGGCAGGGAATCCTCGTAAAGTTTGGCGGTGGCAGATATGTCCCCACCGCTGGCGCGTGGGTCTGTGCCATTGAGGGTGAAATAAATCTGGCCTTTCGGGGCTGAGAGTTCGGCTCGATTCCCCTGCTGAGCCGGAGAAAGGGAGAGCTTTGGCAGGGGCAGGAACTGTTTTTCCATCCAATCAAGCCGGGTCTCGATGTACTTTTTCATCCATGACACCTCCTCTTCATAACTTGAGCCTACGAAATAGTTTGGGTTCACTGGCCGGCCGAGAATGGGCCATTTCTCGAAATTACGTTTCTGTGATTCCTGCAGCATTGCAGCCAATTCATCCACCCGGGCCAGGACGTTGGAAGTGGCCAGAATGTTCGCACGTAACTGCGACCATCGATCCGCATAGCGTTGGCCGAAATCCGGGTCCTCGAAAAGCCGGCGGTACCAACTATATTCCTTGTCGTCCAGTTGTGGCCACAACCAGTATTCAGGGATCCACCCTTGTTTCCCATTCGCGTTGCCGAAGCTCAGGTTCCAGTCCCAGATCGGGTCCGCCTTGATTTTCCCGCCCCTATCCTTGCGGAAAAAAACGCTGAACCGAAAGCCATCCACGTTCTTGGTGGCTTCCACGATCAGATGATAATCGATGAGGGATTCCACATCGAGATAGGCCGCATACCCCTTAACAGGGTCTTTGAAATCCGCGCCGTAGAGCGCCCGTTCCAATTCGTTCAAGTGCCGTTTCAACCAGGCTTTCTGCACCCCAGTGATTTGGTCCGCCGGCGGCTCGACAAAGAAAAACTCGTTAGTATGCAGAGTTTTGAAATTCCCTTCTGTCGCCGGATTGCCTATATAGGAATCTCCATCGTCACCACGAAGAACCACCTCCCCATTGAAGCTGACCGGCTCCAGCCGTTGGGGGCGGCCCACGTAATTTGTGATGACGCCGCGACTGGGCCGGGTAATTCGGCTCGAACTGGAACTGGAACTGGAATTGACAATTCGACTACCGGTCTTCAAAGAGGGTTGAAACCCCTTCGCGTCCGCCGGGAATCCTCCCGGACCGGTGGGAAACCCGACCCGCGGGGAACTCGACCCGGTGTTAGCTGGGAAACCGCCGAGAGGATCCCCCGTAATGGCCAGTCCTACGTCCCCAACATGGTCTTTCTTGAAGATGTAGCCACCCGTAATTCGCGGCTCACTAATATCATCAGGCTTGAGCTTTGATATGTTGACCCTGTTCTTATCCCGCTTGATTTTTTCCTCAAACACATACACGCCCACATAATCTTTCTGACCAAGTTTGGCCCCTGTTTTGTTGACAAATACCTCCACAAACCGGCTCCGAGCCGCCCAATGGCCCATTTTGGCGTGCAGTTCGTACGCCAGCACGTCGCGCATGAGCGTCTTGTCCGGATAAGGCGCGTAAAGGACCCAATCCGACTCCGGAGGAAAACCCAGGATCGGAACCGCTTCAGGATCTCCCTCGCCGCTGGTAATTTTCAGGCTGAACGAATTCTTTGGGTAACGAAGCGAAGCGCGACCGCGGACATGGACCAGACAGGTGTGGGAAAGCTGTGGGGCGGCTGTGAGTCGAGCGCGAGTCGCGCCGGGGTCAAAGAATTGCACGCACGCCGGAACCGGCCATTCATGGGCAATATTGGTGCCAAAAGAGTCAATTAGCACCAGCGGCAGGTTGGAATTGAAATCACTTAGGTCAGGATCAAGCAGCGTGTAAATCTCGCCCGCAACGGCACTGGCCGCTGAGCCGCTTGCAAAAGTCCTTGCGCGAAGAAGAGTCGAGTTGGTGAGTGGAATCGGCGCCGAGTAAGCCGCCGATGTTTCTACGGGTTCCGATCCGTCGGTGGTGAAACGGATCACAGCCGAGGGGGATTGGGATGAAAGTTGGACCAGAATGTTGCTGAGGTAAGCGCCGCTACTCGGCGAGAAAACCGGCGCGAGAATAATCGAAGCCTTCGCCTTTTTCTCCGTGGCCGAAAGGCAGGCCAGCGACAGGACCAGAATCGCGAAGCACATGGCAGACCAGTGGCGCTCCTGTAGGCCGCGTGCCCCCACGCGGCAGCCTGCATTGAGCGGAAGGCACACAGCCTTAAATGCTGAACCATCGATTTTCGAACCCTGTTTAGGAACCAAAGTCATATCCGGCTGCGCTACCCCGTTTTGCTTATCCAGAAAAAGCATCCTGGAACCGGCCCTCCTTAGCAAATGCAAAATGCAGCCCCACATTCTGGATTGACGCTTTGTGATAAGGTTGGGAGGGTCATTCCCGTGAGATCCGCGAGGCGATTGTCCCGAAGCGTTTCTGTTAACGGCGCTTTGCTTTTCCTCGCCGCCGGGCTGGCCGGCTGTGCAAGTCCTCGTCCAGGGACAATTTCCGCTCGAAGCGGGGATGAAATCTGCGTGGCAGGGCAATTCGTTCACTCGGGCACGCGGGTGGTGCTTTGGTTGGATGCGGGGGGCTACGATGGCTATCGCGTTGAGCGCCGCTTCGCTCCTTTCGACAAGTCTTCCTGGGATACCTCGCATGCCGCGGTTGCCGAACTGAGTTCTCCGAATCGTTACGGGTTGCGCCGTGATATGCTCACCCCGGAGCAAATCGAGCGAGTCCGCGGCGGCGGGTGGGATTTGCCGTTGCTCCAGCAGATCGTCGATCAGTTCGTAATTCACTATGATGCCGCTGGCACCAGCCGCCAATGCTTTGCTATCTTGCACGATGCGCGCGATTTGAGCGTTCATTTCATGCTCGATTTGGATGGGACGATTTACCAAACACTTGATGCGAAGGAACGAGCCTGGCATGCCACCTCTTCCAACTCACGTTCGGTGGGCATCGAGGTCGCCAATATTGGGGCCTATCCCTCCCGCGCAGCCAAGGCCTTGGGCGAGTGGTACGCGCATGGTTCCGATGACCACGGCCGTATCATCATCCCTCCTCGTTTTGGCGATGGGGGAATTCTCACCCCTGGCTTTCTGGGCCGTCCGGCCCGCCCGCAACCTGTCTCCGGAGAAATCCAAGCCACTCAACTTGTCCAATATGATTTCACTCCTGAACAGTATCGCGCCCTGATTCGTCTTACGGCGACCCTTTGCAAGGTCTTCCCAAAACTGCGTTGCGACTATCCGCGAGATGCTTCGGGTCAATTGGTTCGCGGCAAACTTCCGGATTCCGAACTGGCTCATTACCAGGGCGTGTTAGGCCACTATCATGTACAAAAGGACAAGGTTGATCCTGGCCCGGCCTTCCAATGGGATTATGTCATCGACGGCGCTCGCCAGCTTCTCCGCGCACCCGTGGCAGAGTTTCCAAGAGGAAGCAGTCATCTGCTTCCATTCCGATGGCAATGATCTAACGTTTGACTCGGATAATTTTAAGGACGTGTTTCAACAATCCACGAACGCGCCGCGTGAGGGCACGCGGCCTGCACGAAACGGCGGCTGAGTCCCGCTCGGGCGAGCGGCGCATCGATTGAGAGATTCTGGCCGTTGCCTTAATGCTGCGCACCTGCTTAATTAGCGAAGAATTGAGCTCAAGCCGAGATTGAATGTCCTTATGCAAGCACTTCGTAAATATCTGTTGCCTTTCCTGGGAGATCTTCCCGCCAACCATGCGCCTCTTGGCGCCGTTATTTTTCTGTTCGGGCTTTTGCCTTTGGCTGGCTGCCTGTCAGGCAAGCCGTCTCCACTGGCCATGAAACGCTCTTTAGTTTATCCGCTAGCGGTCGCTGGGAAACAAGTGGACGATTTTCACGGCACGAAGGTGGCCGATCCTTATCGCTGGCTGGAAGACGAGAACTCGGCTGAAACGAAGGCCTGGGTTGAGGCAGAAAACAAAGTCACCTTTGCTTACCTCAACCAAATCCCCGAGCGCGCCCGAATTAAAGAACGGCTCACGCAATTGTGGAATTACGAGAGGTATGGGGTCCCTTTCAAAGAGGGTGGCCGCTATTTTCTGACGAAGAACGACGGATTGCAGAATCAAGCGGTGCTCTACACAATGCGCTCCCTGGATCAGCAGCCACAGCTCCTGCTCGATCCGAATAAGCTTTCCACGGATGGCACCATTGCCCTCAGCGGATATTCGATTAGCGATGACGGAAAACTGATGGCGTACGGCTTGTCTGCCGCCGGCTCGGATTGGCAGGAATGGAAAGTTCGCGAAATCGAAACTGGCCGCGATTTGCCGGATCAAATCAAATGGGTCAAATCCTCCAGCGCCGCCTGGACCAAGGATGGCCAGGGCTTTTTCTATAGCCGCTACGATGCGCCGGATGCCGCCCACCCGTTCCAAGGCGTCAATTATTTCCACAAGCTTTACTATCACCGGCTCGGCACGGGGCAATCCGAAGACCGGCTGGTCTATCATCGGCCTGACCAAAAGGAATGGGGTTTCTCCGGTCAGGTTACTGATGACGGCCATTACCTAATCATGACGGTCTGGCAGGGGACTGATACGCGCAATCGCGTTTATTACCAGGACCTGCAAACGGAGGCCTCCTCGGTTGTGGAATTGCTCAACGACTTCGACGCGAATTACACGTTCATCGACAACATCGGGACGGTTTTCTATTTCCGAACCGATCTGACAGCCCCGCGCGGACGCGTCATCGCCATCGATATCTCTCAACCCGCTCGCGACCACTGGCAGGAAATCATCCCCCAAAGCGGGGATCGGCTGGAGGGAGCAAACCTGCTCAACGAGCAATTCGTCGCCCTCTATCTCAAGGACGCTCGTTCAGAGGTGAAAATTTTCAATGGAAAGGGAGCCTTCGTGCAGCGCGTGGAACTGCCGGGGATTGGCAGCGTCGGCGGCTTCGGCGGCAAACGCGCGGACCGGGAAACGTTTTATTCGTTCACGAGCTTCACCGTGCCAGCTACGATTTTTAGCTACGATTTTGCCACAGGGACCAGCTCGGTTTTTCGGCAACCGAAAGTTGCGTTCAACCCCGCTGACTATGAAACCCGGCAGATTTTTTATTCCAGCAAAGACGGCACCCGAGTCCCAATGTTCATCACCCACAAGAAGGGATTAAAACTCAATGGGAAAAATCCCACTTACCTTTACGGCTACGGCGGCTTCGACATCAGCCTCACGCCAAGTTTTTCAGTCAACGGTCTGGTCTGGATGGAAATGGGTGGAGTGTTCGCCCAGCCAAACCTGCGCGGTGGCGGCGAATACGGCGAAGAGTGGCACCACGGCGGCATGAAGTTGAAGAAACAAAATGTGTTCGATGATTTTATCGCGGCCGCTGAGTGGCTCATCGCCCACAAATACACCAATCCTAACAAGCTGGCCATTGGCGGCGGCAGCAATGGGGGTTTGTTGGTCGGCGCTTGCCTGACCCAGCGGCCGGAATTATTCCGCGCCGCCCTGCCGGCCGTCGGGGTCATGGACATGCTGCGTTTCCATAAATTTACACGCGGCTGGGCATGGACTTCTGATTACGGTTCGCCGGACAATGCGGAGGAATTCAAGGCCCTCTACGCTTATTCGCCATATCACAATCTCAAACCTGGCGTAGCTTACCCGGCGACACTTGTCACCACCGGCGACCATGACGACCGGGTTGTGCCCGCGCACAGTTTCAAATTTGCCGCAGCATTGCAAGCGGCCCAGGCGGGGCCAGCCCCAACCCTGATCCGCATTGAAACCAAAGCGGGTCATGGCGCTGGCAAGCCAACAACCAAACTTATCGAAGAAAGCGCGGACCGCTGGGCCTTCCTGGTGCGAGAATTAGGCGTGCAGTTGGGACGGACACGCTGAATCCGGGCTGCCATCGGCGCGCCAGCTCTGGGGGAGCTTTTTTCGATCAGGAGCGCCGAATTCTATAGACGGTTGAAGGCTGCCTGAGATGCGGAACAAAGCGGTTCGTCCGCGAACGCTTCTCGGTGGCACGAATCTCGCGAAGCGTTTGGCCTGCGTCCGGCTTGCCCGGCGCTTTGGCAGTCAACGCGACAGTCGTCGGTCGAAAAAGCGGGAGCAAGCTCCACGCGATCCAAAGGCTTAGCGAGCTTCGTCCGCCGCTGAGATGGATTTGGCTCTTTGGAGGACTCAAAACTTCTGGCCGTCGCTTATCTCGCAGAATTCTTAGGCCAGCGCTGTTCCGATGACCGCCGCGGCATGCCGCAACTCATCCCAGGGCACCCAGCCTGTTTTCCCCAATTTGGTAATAGCATTCATGAATGGCCTCAGCGGCCCTGATAGTCGCTCGGATTTCTCAGGCGGTCGATGCGCTCAGCTTCCATCTCTTGTCGCTTGAGGGTCTCAAATTTTCCAGAGGCGCGCCGGGCGTTTTCCAGCTTGGAATGAAAGACTGATTCACGAAACCGCGTCAGCGCCGTGGCGATGGCGCCTCCAACTCGAGCCATTTTATTAAAGAAGGGTTTCATAGTTCATTTTTCCAACTAACGCTAAAGCGACAATTCTCGATGCGGGGCGCCGGTTTTTGACCGGTTTCCGCGGCGCGAGCCTCTTCCACGGGACGTTTCTGGCGCGGTGTTCCAGTTGATCTTCATTGCACGGCCAGAGCCCGCTGCAAGCCGGCGCTCCGGGGCGAAAATGTCGCTGTAGGACTAACTGCTTTCATCTCGTGAGAACCTCGCTAACGGGCGACAGCGCGGGGACGCGATCACAGAAGACTTTGACCGAAACCAGGATGGGGACCGACAATAAAGCGCCCGGAACGCCCCAGAGCCAGGTCCAGAAGATCAAGGAAACAAAGATGACCACTGGATTGAGGGTGAAGCGGCGTCCGAGCAAGACGGGCGTAATGAAATTCGCCTCCAGAATGTGCAGCAACATATACCAGGCGGAGGGGAGGACAGCTTGCCACAACGTGTCGAAGGTGAGGAGACCGAGCGCGGCCAGCAGGATGATCCCAGCGACCGGACCAAAGTAGGGAACAAAATTGACGAACGCCACAAGCATTCCCCACATGGCAGCGTTGGGAACGCCCATGAAGTAAAAGCCCCCACTCGCGACAACACCCAGGCCGATGTTGATCAGAGAAACCGAGAACAGGTAATTGGAAATGTTTTGCTGAATCTCGCGGCTCATCTCGACCGCGCGCTTTTTGTCGCCCAATGTGGGCATTACGTGAACGAGCTTCTGCAAGAACAAGTCTCCGGAGGCGAGCAACAGATAAAGCAGCACAATAGTTTCGCCGATGCCGGCCAGGAAAGTTCCGGTCCAATTAATCAAGTTGCTGGGGACCCGGCTCGTTTTCAACTCCACGGTAGGCGCTTTCTTTTGTTCTTCCTCGGTAGCTCCGAGGCTGCCCACCGCCGCCGCAGCGTGACTCAAGCCGGCCATGCGCGGGAAAATCTTCTGAACACGTTGTCTCAATTCAGTCATGTGTTGGGGCGCCTCGTTCATCCACGTCAACGTCGGGCGGCCCAGTTGCAAAAAGCCAATCACAACCCCGGAAACCAAGAGACAAAGAACGAGAGCAGCGGAGAGGCCGGGGGGAATATGGCAAACCGACGACCAACGGATGAGTGGTTTTAACGTCATTCCCGCCACACACGCCAGGAAAATTGGCAAGATCACGGGACGAGCGAAGTAGAGGAAGGCAATCGTGCCGAGCACGCCCACGACAATTTGCCCGGCAGTCGTTTTGGTTGCCACCGGAGTGCTCGATTCGGCGGGCGCGATTTCGCTGCCGCTCGCCTCCGGGACCGCCGCGGTTCCGAGGTCAGCGTCACCCTTGGTCAAGACCAGCGGAGTTGTTGTGGTGGCGGCCAGTTGCCCTAGACTTCCTGTACTCGGTTGCATAACGGATCAGTCCTCGCTTCGGGAGCACCAGCGAGGGAAGTTTAGTTCATTGATGCTCACAGCCGAGGCGATGCTGATTGCTCCATAGGAAGGCGCATTCCTAATTGCTTCCATCTGTGTATCCATATTCTCCATTGTTCCATTGTTTAGTGAGATTACCAATGTGTTTCTCGAAATTCTTTCCGAAGGACACGGACTGCTAACCGGCCCACACGAAGCGGATGGGCAGATTTTTTGGGCCATGGACATGGAGACGCTGAGCGGCTCCCAGGGCTGGTCGCTCGCGAGGGCGAATTCCGTCATTCTTTCCAGGCCTGAGAGATAAGCGCGCGCAGCTTCGAGTGGCGCGGCGGATCCATAAAAACCATCCATTCGGGAGGGCCAAGCCTGGAGCTGAATGCATCGTGATTGGCCAGCGCTCGTTTCACCTTCTCATAATCAAACAACAACCAAAGGCCGGACTGTGGCTCATTGAGCACCGGTGAGGCGGTGCGGAGTTGATCGTAGAGGGGATACGGATTGCGCCGAGCATCGTCAGAAAAAATACTCAAACATAGGTTTACAAAAGGCCGCGGGCATTCCCTCCCCATCGGAGGGGAGAGGGAGAATAAATCCTGGCACCGACCTGTTTGGTGGACTTGTAGTGCAAGCTGCCGCCTGCGTAGCAAACACCTTTTTGTCGCAGGCAATTGCAAGACTCATGTCGTAACAGGGGTTCCAGGCGACTTAGCTGATGCCCTCCTTCACTGAAGGACTTACTCCCGCCGATACGGCTAGCCAATTTTCGGAAGGACGAGTTCCACGAGTCCCCATTTTCTTAGAGCCTGTTTTAAAATTGCGTGAGGTCCTGTTTTCGCGGAAAGGGCTGGATGGCGAGGCGCGACGAGGGACCATACCCGTTAGTGGTCTGGGACCGAGGAGCAACGAAGCCAGCCGGCGTACGAAAATCCTCCGGGCGGTGGGTCTTCTGCCTGGCCACGTTGTTGTTCCTCGGTTAAAGCCCGCTGCGGGGATTCGCCCTGCGTCACGCCTAGCTAGTGGCCAGCCAAAATCCCTCGCCGCAGGACCCCACGCAATTTTAAAACAGGCTCTTAGGTTTTGGGGATGTAATTCCGGTGGGGAAGGTCGCGTTCATGGATGGTTTCGGCCAATTTTTCGGCGCTGTAAACCTCGCGAGTTGTCTCGACCACGGCTTCATTTTCCCTCTTGATCCGCTCGGGGTGGAATTTGGAACCGAGTTCTTTAGCGGAGGCGTCACGATATTTTTGGAGCGTGTGGATTTGGCTGGCGAGGCGGCAGAGAATCGTAACGGTGCGGGCATGTTTTTCGGGGTTGGCAGCGAGCTCCTGTTGCGCTTCAGGTTTGAGGAAGAATTCCGAGATCTGAGTGGCGGCCAGTTGAAGACCAATCTCGGGAAGCTGGCTGGCGTCGCCTTTGCGGAGGAATTCCAGCAGGTTGTCCTGACGGAGGCGGAGTTCGAGGGCGCGGTCCTGTTCGTGGCGCCACTCTTGGTAGCCCCCACGAGTTTTCCAGTTGGAGACGTTTCGCACGGTGACGCGAATGCCGTGTTCTTCGAGAGCGCCAACGATCATCGCGTGGGAAATATTGTTGCGTAACAGGCGATTGACCATGTCCCGTTCCAGGTAAGGAAGGCGGGCGATTTTGCCGTTGCGAGTAAGTTTCCGAGCTGGCTGAGGGAGGTTGGAAGTCTGGGCTTCCGCCGGTTTCGACGCTGCCAGCGCCGGAAGCACGGTCACTTGAGGGGAAGCGGTTTGGGGCGGGGGCTGGGCGAGGGCTTCAATTTGGGGAGAGTTCATAGCGTTATTCGGATTAGTGGTGATAGGAGTTACTGGGGGGGGGCGCGCGA
The DNA here is from genome assembly GCA_038228235.1 of Verrucomicrobiota bacterium. GTDB lineage: Bacteria > Verrucomicrobiota > Verrucomicrobiia > Limisphaerales > JBBRPK01 > JBBRPK01. Next base: position 322 of record JBBRPK010000154.1, on the reverse strand, counting down.
AAAAAAATGGTTACCAGGGGTTACCAGGAGTTACCAAGGTGGCGGAAATCGCACCCAGCAGAATCGCCCGTTGAGGTTGAAAAGCCAGGGATGGAAGCCGATAGACGCCGAAAAACAAAGCGCAACATAGCTGAGCTAACAGGGAAGGTCCGCAATTTGCCCAAAGCCCTCTGAAAACGGCCGGCGGTGCCATCAGCCAAAACTCTGCAACCATAATTAAGCCTTTCTGGTCCCCGGTTGTACGGTTCCGTCACGCCATCCCCGAGACGATTTTAGTACTCGGCTTCGACACTCACCGGATTCTCCACCGGAGTTCCGTTTT
>JBBRPK010000153.1:0-13408 GCA_038228235.1 Verrucomicrobiota bacterium | reverse complement strand
TCACTGGATATGGGGCCTGACCATCGCCTTCATGGAAGGATTGATCAGTGTCTTCGGCGCCACCAAACGAAAGGACCGCGGTTACCGTTCGACGACCTATCTCATTACCATGCTCTACTTCGTGGCTGGAAAGCTCAGATTGCCTCAATTCTGATTCCACTGGAAACAGCGGGGAACCTAAATTGCACCTTCGAAGGTGCAATTTTCCAATCGCCAAAAACGCCATCAAAAACCAACCAAAAATCACGAAATATGAACCAAACATCCCTCGTCACCCCAACCCCACCATGCCCTGTTTCCTCTCCCGCTCTTCCGTTGGAGGAGAGAGGGCCAGCCTCATCCTCAGCCGCCCCTGAACGTCGCGACCGGCTCGGGCAAAAAATCGCCTCCCTGCCCAAAGCGACGCGCGACATGCTCAACCTCATGCTCGACGATGGACTTCCTTACCGCGTCATTATCGAGGAATTAGGCGAAACAGCCCAGGGTCTCAATGCCGGGAGCCTCACCACATGGGTCCAAAGCGGCTACGAGGATTATCTCAAGAAAGGTGCCACCATCGACGAGGCCAAAACTCAGGCGGAATTCGCCGCCGATCTGGTCCGCGAGCTCGGGAACATCGATGCCGGCGCGGTCCATCATGCCTGCGTGCTCCTCGCCAGCCTCCAGGTGTTCCATGCCGTTGAGAAATACGGGGACGAGGCCCTCCGAAAAATGCTGCACACCAAACCAGCCAGTTTCATAACCCTGCTGAACACGCTCTGTAACACCATAGCCAATGATAGACCTTGAGGATCATCGCCTCGCTGCGGAAAGGGCTTCCGCTGGCCTTCCATCAAGCCCGGTTAGTTTGAGATTTGCCTGCGCGTGTTTCTCCGTTAATCTCTATCCATGCGCAACCTGCAACCCCAAATGATTCAGGCGGAGATTCCGGCATGTTCACGCTGCGCCCTCTAACCCTAAAGGCCAAACTTGTCGCTCTGTTGATGCTGACCAGCGCGGTCGCATTGCTGGTCTCATCCGTGCTGTTTGGGTGGAACGACGTGCGAGGTTTTCGCAGCGGGATGGTTAGGGACTTGCACACCCTGGCGGCTCTGATCGGCGCTAACGCCTCCTCCGCCCTGATTTTTGATGATGAGGCCTCCGCTGCTAAAACTTTGGCCAGCCTCGAACATTGGCCTACCATTCTGCGCGCTTGCATTTATAACAAAGAGGGGAAAGTCATGGCGAGCTACTCTCGCCACGATCAGAGCGGAAGGACCAGCCTGCCAGCGGTTGGATCGGATGGGCACACTTTCACGTCGGGCCGGCTGACAGTCTTTCAACCCATTCTGCGGGACTCCGAGCGCCTTGGGACCATCTATTTGGAGTTCGACGTGGAGGCGTTGAACACCCTGATCCTGAGCTATGCTGGCATCGGGTTTGTCATTCTGGTTGGAGCGCTGCTGGTAGCCTTCGCCTTCGCCTCACTCCTTCAGCGGGTCATCTCCAAGCCGATTCTCGAACTGGCCCAGACCGCCCGGATCGTTTCCGAAGAGAAGGACTATTCGGTCCGAGCGATCAAGACCACCCAGGATGAGATCGGTTTTCTGATCGACCGCTTCAACGAGATGCTCGCGCGCATCGAGCAACACGAGAAGGAAATGACGGAAATTAACGGGCAACTCCGCAAGTCCCAGCAAATTGCCCTCGCTGCCACCGAGGCCAAAAGCCAATTTCTGGCGACGATGAGCCACGAGTTGCGCACCCCCCTCAATGCCATCATCGGCTACAGCGAAATGCTGCAAGAGGAGGCCACCGATCTTGGCCACGAAGGCTTCATCCCCGATCTCAAGAAAATCAATAGTTCCGGCAAGCATCTGCTCGTCCTCATCAATGACATTCTTGACCTCTCCAAAATCGAAGCGGGCAAAATGGAACTGTATTTGGAAACCTTCGAGTTGACATCCCTGCTGCAGGAAGTGACTGCGACCGCCCAACTGTTGGTTCAGAAGAAGTCGAGCAAGTTAGAAACGCGCTTCTCGCCGGACCTCGGGACAATCCGCGCCGACGTGACGAAAGTGCGACAAACGCTCTTCAACCTCCTCAGCAATGCTTGCAAATTCACCGAGCGCGGCACTATTACCCTGGAAGCTTTCCGCGAGGCATCCAACTCACCCCCCAATGGAAAAGGCTGGATCGTTTTCCGCGTCATCGACACAGGGATCGGGATGACCTCTGAGCAGATCGGCCGGCTTTTCCATGCCTTCACTCAGGCCGATGCTTCTACGGTGCGAAAATACGGGGGCACCGGCCTCGGCCTGGCTATCACGCGCCATTTTTGCCGGATGATGGGCGGAGAGGTGAGTGTGACCAGTGAGCCGGGCAAGGGGTCTGTGTTTACCATCCGGTTGCCCGCCGAAGTCTCAGATCCGAAGGCGCAAACCTCCGCACCTCTCACGCCAACCAGCCAGGTTTCAGGTTCTACATCAGGAACTCCTCGGGCCACAGTTCTCGTCATTGACGACGATCCCCACGTCCGGGACCTGATGCAGCGAACGCTCGCGAAAGAGGGCTTTCATATCGAAGGGGCCGTGGATGGCTACAGCGGTATCGAGATGGCAAAACGCCTCAGACCCGCGATCATCACTCTTGATGTCATGATGCCCGGCTTGGATGGCTGGGCGGCATTGACGCTCCTGAAAGGGGACCCGGCCACCGCCTCTATCCCGGTCATAATGATGACGATAGTTGATGACCAACACATTGGATTCGCCCTTGGGGCTTCGGATTACTTCACCAAGCCAATCGACTGGCCGCGTTTGACCAGGGCGTTGCAGAAATATCGCAAGTCCGGTTCTTCCCAGAGCGTGCTGGTCGTGGAAGACGACGAGCAGATGCGCGAGATGATTCGCCTCACTCTGGAAAAAGATGGCTGGCGCGTAATCCTGGCCGAGCATGGACGTCGTGCGTTAGAACAATTAGCCGCTGGGAAGCCCACTGCCATTTTATTGGACCTGATGATGCCGGAGATGGACGGCTTCGAGTTCATGGAGGAACTGCGCCGGCGAGCAGAGGGCAGGGACGTGCCCGTCATCGTCATCACGGCCAAGGATTTGACCGAAGAAGATCGGCGCCGATTGAACGGCCAGGTGGTCCGCATTATACAAAAAGGCGCCCGCCATCCCGACCAATTGCTGGCCGAGGTTCGTTTCCTCTTGGCGAACACGGTCGGAGGTGGCATATAATTGGCCCAAAGCTGGCGGTGACCCAGCCAAAAGGGACCATGCCCAGCAAGCAGGGCTGACCCCCGGGAAAACACGAAGACGACGTATGCACAAAATACTCTTGGTGGAAGATAACGAAATGAATCGCGACATGCTCTCGCGCCGGTTGGAACGCAAAGGGTATCAAGTGGTGATCGCTCTCGATGGGCAACAGGCCGTGGACCTCGCGCAATCGGAAAGTCCGGCGCTTATTCTCATGGACATGAGTTTGCCGCTGTTAGATGGGTGGGAAGCAACCCGCCGCATCAAGGCCACCAACCCAGTTCTCCCCATTATTGCTCTGACCGCTCATGCTATGGCCAGCGACGAGCAAAAAGCGAAGGAAGCCGGCTGCGATGACTATGATACCAAACCTATCGATCTAAACCGCTTGCTCGCCAAGATTGAAAGCCTTCTGAAGAACCAAGTGCCTTCATGAGCAGGGAGAATTCTCCGCGATCCGCGAGTTTGAAACACGAGCTCCGGACGCCGTTGAACCATATCATCGGCTATTGTGAGATGGCCATGGAGGAGGCGCAGGATAAGGGGCAGGACGCATTTATTCCTGACTTGGAACGCATCCACACGGCCGGGCGGCGTTTACTCGGGGTGATTGACGATTTGTTCGATCGGTCGAAGAATGCGGGCGACAAACCTGGCGAGAGCCTCCTCCAGCATGAGTTACGAACGCCACTCAACCAAATCATCGGTTACGCGGAAATGTTGCAGGAACAAGCCAGTGATCGAGGGCAGGAAGCGTTCATTGCCGACTTCGAGAAAATCCACACCGCGGGGCGCCAACTTCTCGACGTCCTTGTTTGCAAAGTCATTCCCCTGGATGGAAGCCCGACTCCGTCCACCAGCGTTTCGGCACCCAACCCCACTACCTTCATCCGGGCCGATTTTAGCTCGGGTTCCAACCACCCCGCGGAGGGCAATGGCTGTCCGCCTTCGGAACCCGGCTGCTTGTTGGTGGTAGATGACAACGAACCGAACCGCGACATGCTGGCCCGACGCCTGGAACGATTGGGCCACAAGGTCGCCCGCGCTGAAAGCGGACGGGAGGCCCTCAGAAGAATTAAATCCGATTCTTACGACTTGGTTCTTCTCGACATCGTCATGCCCGAGATGAGCGGCTACGAAGTGCTCGAGCAATTAAAGGCTGATCCGGTCTTGCGATCCCTTCCTGTCATCGTTCTTTCCGCCTCGGATGAATCAGCCAGCGTCGCGCGCTGCATCCAGATGGGGGCGGAAGATTATCTGCGCAAACCCTTCGATCCAGTCCTCTTGCAGGCCCGCATCAACACCTGCCTGGAGAAAAAACGATTCCGAGACCGGGAGATTTGCTATCTGCACCAGATCCAGCAGGAAAAGGAGCGCAGTGATAATCTGCTTCACATCATCCTCCCGCATGAAGTAGCAGCGGAATTAAAAGCCACCAGCAAGGTCAAGCCCCGCCGATTCGAAAGTGTAGGAGTGCTTTTCTGCGACATCGTTGGCTTCACCGCTTTCTCAGAACAGCATTCTCCCGAGGAACTTTTGACCCATCTGCAATCGCTGGTCGAAGAATTTGAACAAATTGCCACTCGCTGCGGGTTGGAGAAGATTAAAACTATCGGTGACTCCTTTATGGCCGCCGCTGGCCTGCTCTCGCCTCTGGCCAATCCAGCCTTGCCTTGCATCGAGTGTGGGCTGGAGATGATTAACGCTGCTCGCAGACTGCCACCACATTGGGAGGTTCGAGTCGGGGTGCATGTCGGACCAGTCATCGCTGGAGTGGTAGGCCGAAAAAAATATCAGTTCGATGTTTGGGGTGATACCGTCAACACGGCCGCGCGAATGGAGCAGGCCGCGCCGCCTGGTTCCATTTGTGTCAACGCCGAGACCTGGAGGTTAGTGGCTGGCCATTACGGCGGCCAGTCCCAGGGGATAATCCAAGTGAAGGGAAAAGGCGCCATGGAACTATTTTCAGTAAACTGTTCAGCCTGAGCGTTGTTGTCCCCAAGATAGCGCAAGCACCCCAGGTCGTAGGCATCCCCAGGCTAGCTCGCTGCTCGCAACCGTGAGCTGAATGATTTCAAATCCAGAACAACCGGTATGCTTGCGCGCTTCGCGCACAATCCCTTTTGGATTCGGAGGGTGGCAAAACGAAGATGTGGGTAATGACGAGCCCTTTAAGGTGTGCTTGGCGCTCGGGACCTCAATGCTATCACTTGGACTGCGCCTCCAACTGCGGCTCCTTCAGCAGGGGTTCGCCGCAGGGCAGCGCTTCGGGAAGGGGCACGAATTCGCGAATGGCTTTCCAGAGATCGCTGAAGTCCTTATTGACGTCGCCGGACAGACAATCGGTAATTTCGCCGGTCATTTTGGGATACTTGTCTGTTAACACACGGAAGCTGAACTTCGGGTCGTAAAAGGCATAGACGAGCTTGCGCATGTTCTCCACTCCTTGACGGAGGGTTTCGCCATACCCGGCAAAGCGGCTGGGGGAAAAGTCCTTGGCCACCAGCGAGGCATGGACGGTGTCGGCGGCCAACACGCCGCTTTTAAGGGCGAACATAAGACCGGAGGAAAAGACCGGGTCGAGAAAGCAAAAGGCGTCTCCCACCAGCACCAAGCCCTCCATTGCGCAATGTTTGGCATGGAAAGAATATTCATTGGTCAGGAAATAGGCGCCGATTTGTTGGCCGCAGGCCAGGTGATCTTTAATCCAAAGATTCTGCTCGATCTCCCGTTTGAACATCTGCTCAGGCTCGCGAACTCCGTCGCGCGACAAGTATTTGCCTTCGGCCACCACGCCCACACTGATCATGTCGTTGTGCTGCGGGATGTACCAGAACCAGCCCTTCTCGGGAACGTAGGCCACCGTGGTGGCGCCGGCATCAATGCCTTCATCGCGTTTGGCCCCTTTGTAATAGGTCCAGACTGCCACTTTGTTCAGCATCGGATCTTTGATGCGCCAATTATTCCGGACCGCTGCAAAAGATTCCTTGCCCGAACAGTCGAGAGTGATGGGCGCGTGATACTCCACAATTTTCCCATCCTTATGCTGTGCGCGCACTCCGGTGACTCGTTCGCCTTCTTTGAGGAGGCTGCTCACGGTGATTTCTTCCAGGACAACGGCGCCTTGAGCGCGGGCATGCTCCATGAGCATTTGATCGAATTCCGAGCGGAGGATCTGCCAGGTCTGCGCAACTTCCTCGGCATAGCGGCTGGTAAAATAAAAAGGTTGGCTGGCCTTCCCCGAGGGCGACACAAATTGAACGCTATACTTTTTGACAAAGGCCGACTTGCGCATTTTATCAACCAGTCCCAGGCGCTGGAGCGGGTAAAAAGTAAAAGGCAGCAAAGATTCCCCGATGTGATAGCGGGGAAACTTGGCGCGTTCGAGGACTAACACGCTATGGCCCTGCTGGCGCAGGATGGAGGCGGCTCCCGAACCCGCGGGACCCGCGCCGATGATGATTACCTCGAAGTCGTCCTGGTCGTTCATTATCTAAAAGCCGTTCATTCGTGTTTAACGAGTCCGTGGAGGGGAAAGCGCGCCGACATTGGCCCAAGTTGGGTTCGTTTCGCCCTCAACTCACCCTGCCCCCTCCCCTCCCTCGGAGGGAGCGGAGCGGGTCTCCGCTCCACCGCCTGCATTCCATGTTGTGGCCCCACGCGTAATCGATGACCGCTCAGAATCACGATTTGCCCTTCACCGGCGGCAGGATCTCGACGATCTCTGCCAGGGGCTGATCGGTCGCACTGAAAAGGGTGTTTCGCCGTCCGTACAGCACTTGGGCCCCGGTCAAGGCCAGCACGCGATTGATCAAACGGTCGGAAGCAATCCGCAAGAACGCTCCGGGCCTGCTGGTGTGAGGGATGGAGTATTCTTTCAGGATATGTCCCAGGGGCCATTTCTCCTGGAGAATCTGTTCGCGCGCCGCGGGAGTGAATAGCGCCAGGTCGATCTTGATAGCGCCGAATTCGACGGGTTCTTCGCTGCCTTCCAATTGCAAAACAACTTCGCGGAAGTAGTCCTGGCCACGGCGTTCTCGCCCCAACACGCTCAAGTGCACACTGCGCCCATGGAAATTCTCCAGCGTGGGTGTCATGTCGTTCTGATGAACGAGGAGAGTTTTGTAGGGCTCGGGCATCGCTGCCCCGTCGATTTGATCCAATGGCGGCAAGGGGAAGCCGCTTCGCGCATAGAATTCATCCAATGGATGCGTGATGGAGGACGGCGTGGGCGGGATGGGGTTTTTCGCGCCGGTGTTCATCTCGTGGGATTCTGTTTATGCGTAACGGGCATGGCGGTGTTCCGGGAGGAAGAATTCGTGGAGCAGGCGGTCCACCTGCAAAAGACCCGCCCGATTAAGTCCCAGGGTGTCGCCTGCCGTCGCCAAAAAGCCCCAGTCAGCCAGCGTTTGAAGCGGGCCGGCAAAGCGATCATCCAGGTCCACCCCAAATTTCCGCTGAAAATAAGCGCGGCTGACATGCCCCAGCTTCAACTGCAAAATGAATTCGCGGATCAGCCTTTCGTCCTCGCTCGGGGTCAGGGCGCGATAGATTGGAAGCTGGCCTTCCTGGATGCGGGCGACATATGGATCAAAATCATGATGGTTCTGGTAATGCGTGCCTCCAATATGGCCGAAGCTGGCCACTCCCAGACCTAACAGGTCGGCGCCCGCCCAAAGCCGGTCGCGGTAGAGAAACCTGGTCCGGGCTGGATCTTTCACGGCCGTGTAGGCGCTCGCCACTCTATAGCCGGCTGTTTCCAGTTCGCGAAACGCGTAATCAACCCAATGGCGCTTCGTCTCCCAATCCGCCACTGGAGCAGCAAGCTTCCCTTCCGCCTTCATCTGCTGGTAGATGGTGGTGTTATAAGGGATTTCCATCTCGTAAATAGTCACGCTGTCCGCAGACATCTCAATGGTTTTGCGCACGCACTCCTTCCAATTCGACTCGGTTTCTTCGACCATGCCGGCGATCAGATCGATATTGATCTGGGGAAAACCAATTTCGCGGGCATAACTGTAGGCGCGGGCAATTTCTTTGCTGTGATGGGCGCGGCCATTAATTTCCAGAATGTGGTCGTCGAAATTTTCAACGCCCAAGCTTAACCGCGTCACACCCATTTCACGGATCGCTTTGAGCTTATGGTCGGTCAGAGTCCCGGGTTCCGCTTCGAAAGTCACTTCCTCGGCTTCGCTCCACGGCAGCAGAGCCTTCATCGCCCCAGTGAGATGCTTGAGTTGCTCGACGGAAAGATAAGAAGGCGTGCCGCCTCCGAAATATACGAAATTGGGTTTGCGTCCGCCAATGAACGGTTTGGCCGCGTAAATGGAAAGCTCCTGGATGGCGGCGTCGATGTAACCCCGAATGGCGGCTGAATCTTTGTCGGTATAAACCTTGAAATAGCAAAAGTGGCAGCGCTTCCGGCAAAACGGGATATGCAAATAAATCCCCAGCGGAGTCTCGGGCTTGGGGGGCCGTTCGAGCGCAGTGAGCAATTCTCCGGCGCGCTCGGGCTTCCAAAAGGAAAAGGGCGGATAGTTTGAGACGAAATAGTTGCCGACAGTTGTTTCTTTTTGCAGAGGCGGCGCCGGGGGCCGGATTGGGATGGCAACGGGAGGATTCATAGTGGTTTTCGCACCGGATGCAAATTACAGCTTTCCCTTCGCAGTGGCCGGGCCGAAGGCATAAACACTCCCATCCTCCGAGCCCACCACGATTCGGTTTTCCACCACAGCGGGTGAACTTGTCACTGGCTGTCCGATTTCGTAGGACCAGATTTGTTTGCCGTCGGCCAGAGACACGATATAGAGGCGGCCATCGTCCGACCCAACCACGACTTTATCGCCGCAAATGACCGGGGAGCTGTCCACTTTGCCGCGGGTAGCGAAGGTCCAAAGGATTTGACCATCGTCGCGCCGGAGGCAGTGGAGTTGTTTGTCGCGTCCCCCGAACACGACCCGGTCTGCCGCCAAAGCTGGCGAAGAGAAGTAAGGGAAATTGCGATCTCGATAGGTCCAGAGATTTGTTCCTTTTTCGATGTCAATGCAGAGAAAGGCATTTTCATAATGCCCGAAATAGGCGCAGTTATGATCCAGCGCTGCCGATCCGGCAATGTAAGCGCCAGCCTCAACTTCCTTCACTTGCTGGCCGTCAGCCAGCGAGATGACATGAAGCAAGGCGTCGCAGCCGCCGAAGACCGTCTGGCCATTGGCGACAGCAGGAGAGCCATTTATGTAATTGCTGCTTTCATAGACCCAATTGCTTTTGCCGCTGATGGCATCGACACAATGTAGTTTGAAATCATAGCTTCCAATGAGAATCCAGGTGGCCGGGCCTTTGGGAGATTTCACCCAATTGGGAGCGCCCAGGATTTTGTCCCCAGTAGTATATTTCCAGAGTAACTTTCCAGAGGCCGCGTCGACGGCATAGAGAGAGGCATCCGTCGAACCGAAAAAGACCGAGCCGTTCAGAACCAAGGGCGAGGACTCGACGGCCGCGCCGGTTTTGAAAGTCCAGACCTTGTGACCCGTATTCAAATCCAGCGCATAAAACTGGCCGTCATCCGACCCGACAAAGACGCGTCCGCCAGCAATAGCGGGTGAGGATTTTACCGGACCCTGCGTCTTGAATGTCCACAGCGGAGCCAACTCCCTGGGCAGTTTCACTGGAGAGATGCCCAACAGAGCGGGACTGCCGCGAAACATTGGCCAAGTCGTGGAAGTGGGGGAGGGTTGTTGGGCACCGGCCGCAATCAGGAAAAGGAGAAAGCCACTACTCAGCCCCATCGATCTGCATAGGAGGCCGCCACGGTTCATAATCTGTAATTAAGCGACATGTCGATTACGTGGTAACGCTAGCGTCCCTTAATCGCTTTGGCAATAAAATAATACCTATACGTAGTATTTAGTCATCCGCCCTCCTGCAAAGGAAAAGAGACCGAATTCAAAATCCGGTCTCTTGCGTTTGGCCGTTGATTATCCTGACCTATCTATTAGTTCAGTCTTAAACGGAAGAATTGCATGGTGGCCCCTGGCAGGATTTGACCGCGGATTTCACCGCCAAGGTGAGTGCTGGTATGGATGTTGATGTACCACAGGCCGCTCTCCAACTGCTGAAGTTGCTGCGTGAGGGTGAAGCCGCCTGTTCCTGCGACCAGAGTCAGTGTTCCGTTGAAAGCACCAGATTTCGCGCCCAGGGTGGTGAACGAAGTCAACGGATATAACAGAGCGGTAGAAACTCCGGGCACCGCGGGCCCATGGATATGGGCAGCTACGGAATTCGCGGACAATCCCGAGTAGGTGATATTATTAAAGGTCAAGGCGACGCCTGAAAGGCTCAGCGTGCCGCTTCCCGATGCGGGGGTGACTACGCCGTCCTGCAAGCCGTCCAGTTTTGCGCTGAACGATGCTACAGTTTGTGGCCTGGTCTGATTGAGGGCGTCAGTCCAAGGCCCTGTGATCGAAGGCGCGGTCTGCAAGGTTCCAGTCCCCCACGAGAGCGTCGCTGAATTGCCAGTGGAACGAACCACACTGAGCGCTGGTGCTGCTCCAAAATGATTGAGGTGAATGACCGAGTAGTGGGACGCACGCTGGTTGCCCCCATCATAGGCATTATTCGGCGGAGCCGCCGCGCCGCTGTCGTTCATGGTAAACATTCCCACTTCCACCGTGGCATTCATGGGGTGGTCCAGTTCTTCATAGTTCCTCCACACCACTCCGTCGTTTGAAGCATAGGAAGTGAAATGGTTGCCCACCCGCTTGATGCGCAGCCAGCGCGCCCCATTGGGTGAGGAGTTGACAATCGGCGTGCCACTGGCATTCCCGGCCCTCAGACTGCCAAAGGTGCCGTTGATGCCGTCGATCAGGTCACTCCGGAAGACGTTGAAACAGCATTGTTCGCCGCCGTCTCCTAGAGAGTCATGCGTCCCATCATGCGGACTGTTGCGCCAAATGGCCAAGGCCGTCCATGTGGAAGCATCATCTTCCGAGTAAGTGATGTTGGCATAATAAGGCGCTTTGGTCCCGTTCTGGGTAAATTCCTCACCCGGATTGTAAAGATTGTTGCGCACCATCAGCCCCGCATTGGGATACCCTCCAGTGATGTAGCAACGGTCATAACGGCTGATCTCCACCATCATGTCGAAGTCCCCCGTCATGGTCCGATGCAAATAATGCCCGTAATCACCACCGTCCCATAGGTTGGAACCGCCACCAACTATCTCCACTTCCGGACCGTCATCGGAAGAAACCGCCACGGCCTGGCCCACTCTGCCCGGATCATCACCAGCAGTCGGTCGATGGGCGGGGTCCTGAATGAATCCGATGTCGTCCGAAATCCATGGCTGAACTTTGCCCGTCGCTGAGGCAGGGGCAATCACATTGCCCGCGCTGTCAGTCACTGCCGTGACGCTGACCGTGAAGGTGTCGCTGATCAAACCAGTGACGGACAAATAGACGGCATCGCCTTCGATCCCAACAGCCGCGCTCGTAACAGTGGCCGGACTATTGTCCGTGTTGCGAACCGTATAATGCGCCAACACGGTCGCCGTCGCCGAGTTAATCGTCTCGGAGAACTTAACTCCCACCGTTTTCTTATCCAGCGTACCCACTGAAACCAGGGTGGGGGCTGTGTGATCCCCTAAATCCACATCGGAGTAGTTGCCAAATTGGACCGTATTGGTTGAACCGTCCTTGCTGGCCGCAGCGTAAAGTCCCACCAGCATCGTGGAGGGGAATTCGCGCCAGGTTTGCGCCACCCGCGCCCAATTAACCCCGTCAGTCCCGACAAACATTTGGAAGCTGTTCCCGACTCGCTTCATGCGGATCCATTGGTTGGGAAGATTGTTGGAAACTCCTCCATAAGCGTGGTCCACTTCGTCGTAGCGATGGCCGGCGTCGGCGCGGACGATGCAGCGAACGGCATTATCTCCCGCAGGATTGCTGGCCAGGAGTTTAAGTGTCGGATCGCTCGGGTCCAAGGAAGCTCGCGCCATCAAACCTGCGCGAGCCAGGGCATCGGCAGGATCGGAAGCACTCAGACTGGCAATTTGTGCTTTTTTGTCGAAATCCCCAGTAATAGAAGCATAGGCAAATGTCATCTGGTCAGGGGTATGGCTATACGCGGCGCCCCCGGCAATCAAACCAAGTTGGCCCGGCCCGCATAGGAAAGCGGTGCCGGCGATGGCGGGGGTGCCGATGTCAGCAACAGTGAAACTGCTGTCCACCATCCCAGTAATCGTGGCGGCCTCAATCGACCCGCCGGAACACGTGAGGACACTTCCCGAGATGTCCAGAGTATAACTAGGTCCAACCAACCCGCTCACATTCAGCAGAACCGTTCGGCCATCCGCTAGCAGCGTGGCAGGAGGCGTGATCGAAACCGCGCCGCCGTTGATGGTGTAATTGAAGTAATCGGCAGCGCTCACGCCCACACATGCAGGATAGCAAACGCTGATCGTCGTCTGTCCACCAACCGTGATGGCCCCAGTCGTCAGCCCCAATACACGCGTGGCGCCGAAATGGTTAAGGTGAATGACCGAGTAGTGGGACGCACGCTGGTTGCCACCATCGTACGCATTATTCGGGGGAGCCGCCGCGCCGCTGTCGTTCATGGTAAACATTCCCACTTCCACGGTGGCATTCATGGGGTGATCCAGTTCTTCATAGTTCCTCCACACCACTCCGTCGTTTGAAGCATAGGAAGTGAAATGGTTGCCTACCCGCTTGATGCGCAGCCAGCGCGCCCCATTGGGTGAGGAGTTGACAATCGGCGTGCCGCTGGCATTCCCGGCCCTCAGACTGCCAAAGGTGCCGTTGATGCCGTCGATCAGGTCACTCCGGTTGACGTTGAAACAGCATTGTTCGCCGCCGTCTCCTAGAGAGTCATGCGTTCCATCATGCGGACTATTGCGCCAGATGGCCAAGGCCGTCCATCCGGAAGCATCATCTTCCGAGTAAGTGATGTTGGCATAATAAGGCGCTTTGGTCCCGTTCTGGGTAAATTCCTCACCCGGATTGTAAAGATTGTTGCGCACCATAATACCCGAATTTGGATAGCATCCAGTTGTTTAGCACAGGTCATAACTGCTGATCTGCACCATAATGTCGAAGTACCACGTCATGGTAATATGCAAATAATGACCGTAATCACCAACGTCCCATATG
>JBBRPK010000152.1:0-13427 GCA_038228235.1 Verrucomicrobiota bacterium | reverse complement strand
TTTCCTCATGAGAAAAGACCGGCATGGGACCATTGAAGTAATAAATCCGCCCCTCACGCTTGGCAAAGGAAACATGCGGATTGATTTCGGTCACATCGGCCGGGAACAAAGGCAAAAACGGCTCAGGCATCACAAATCCTATGGGCTCCCATCGCCAACCGGCAAGCGCGGATCTCAGATTTGGTATCAGATCAGGATCGTCGCCCCAACCAAATCAAAGGCCCAGATCAGGATGTCTGAAATTAGACTTGCAAACCCCTCTTCTTCGTTTAGATTTTTGGCACTTCGTTGGAAGCGAGCGTAGCTCAGTCTGGTAGAGCGTCACGTTGCCAACGTGAATGTCGAGGGTTCAAATCCCTTCGCTCGCTCCACTTCAACGTCTCGCTTCGTGTAGATCCTCACCCGTTCACCTCAATCGACCCCCGGTTGAGCGCGCAAATATCGGATCAGATCGGCCATATCTTGTTTCGTCATCCCGGCTTCGAGACCATCCGGCATCAGGGACAACCTGGTTGCCTGAATTGATTTTATCTCGTTGCGTAAAATGTTGCGGCTGTTTCCGTCGCTCAGTTTCATGACGATGCCATTGCCGGTTTCACTCGCGATCAGGCCATACAATTCCTCGCCATTGTTGAGCGCGCAAGAATACGCCAGATAACGGGGCTCGACTTCCCGGCTCGGATCCAGAACCGAGGCGAGCAGTTTTTCCGCGGAGTGGGCTTTCACGGACATCAAATTCGGACCAAGATCGCGCCCCACGTCATCCAGGCGATGGCAAGTGGAACAGAGCCGAGCGAATACTGCTTTTCCTCGTCCTGCCTCGCCGGTCAACTCAAGCGCGGGACGAAAACTTTCGATGGCACGCTCCCGATCCGGATTCGCTACGGACGCAAGGACCTTGGCGGCACGGGTGCTCACCTCTTCTGATTGATGTTTCAGCAAGCGGCCACGGTGCGGAGCATCCACATCCACGGCGGCGACCTTGCCGTGTTCAATTTGGTCCAGTAGCGCCAGCGCCCAACTCTGACGTCCCAACAACTCGTCCAGGATGGCCGATCGAATCTGCGGTGGATGCGCAGGCCAGTTCTTAACTAACAATTCGGGAAGACTCAATTCGCCAGTCGAAGCCAGAGCTTTCACTGCCGCTATCTGCACCTCACCCGGGCTGGCTGGTTGAAGCAACGAGTTGAGCATCTCCAGATCCTCTTGCAGACGGGCCCGATCGCGTCCCAGCAACGCGATAGCGGCGGCCCGGTCTGAAGAGGGCCTGACTGTCATCACGGCGATTCGACGCGCCGCCGCCACCATCTCGCCCGAATGCGCCAGTTGTCGCTTTAGACCATCGTCGCTGGCCATGGTCAGTTCCGGGAGCGAAGTTTTTCGCCGGGACAGCATGTCCAAAAAACGCCGGAACGTCTCCATCTGCGCGGCCGTGAACTCTCCGTTTTCCGGAGTCAGAATCGGCTGGAGCATCTGCTCGATCAATTCACGCTTGTTCAAAGCAAACGACAAGTTCAGCAAAGGTTCTCCGAGGGTTTCCGGCGCCGTCCCCACGCTCTTGGCAACGGCGTTGGCGAGCGGCTGGACATGGTTCATCGCGGAGCTCATGACTGCGGCCGTGATGTAAGAGTTGCCTGCATTCGCGATCGCCAGCCGGGCCAACGCTTGTCCAGCGCGTTCATCGTTCCATTCGCCGAGCGAGCAGGCGAGCTGCAATCTCACTTTCAGATCAGGATCATCCACTAGTTTGGCAGCCGCCGGGATTAACTCCGGTGACATCCGCGCCAGACCTTCCGCCAGCCGCAGCCCGTGCCGCCGAACCGCGGGATGCGAATCCGTGAGCGCCTTCGCCACGAACGCCGCTCTTAATTCCCCGAGACCATCAAGCGCGCAAAGCGCATGCAAACGCGCGAGCGGATTGGGGCTGCGGTCAATGAGCCTTTCCAATGGAACCACCGCCGACCGGTCCCCGCGCCAAAGGAGGATTTGCTGCGCCTTGTCCCGACGCCAGCCGTTAGGGCTTTCCAAGGCGGCGACCAGTTCATCGGTAGATAGTTTGTCCAGTCGCCAGGTGGCCGAAGCCAAGCGGGCTGCCCCCTTCGGAAAAATCCGGTAGATTCTCCCGCGATCTTCCCCTTGCCGATAGAATGGCTCCAACTCCTTGCGACCCTCGGGCGGGAGCCAGTCGGGGTGCTCGATCATGTAACGATACATGTCCACCACCCAAACCGCTCCGTCGGGTCCCATTCTCGCCATGACGGGACGAAACCATTGATCGGACGACGCAAGAAATTCAGGTTCACCTTCAGCCTCGGCCCGCCGGGCCTTAAAACTTACATCCTCGCCCGTCACAACCAGATGTTGCACGAGATTGTGCACGGGTTCACAGGTGAAGGCGTGTTCGCCGTCGCCACGGGGGAAAAGCAATTCGTCGCGATAAAAGTCCGTGGAGCAGGCGGAAGTAAAATGCCCTGCGTGTTCGAAACTGTGATAACGTTTCTGCCCTGCGCTCAACGGATAGACCTTGGGATTGGCCGGCAAATAGACCTGGCGTTTGGATTCAGGCGCCGCCACATGCGGATTACGCCGAAGGTAACGATCCTCGAGCACGAAGTGAAAGAGCGGATAACTGTTGTCACACCCAAACCAATCGCCCCAGTCGGTGCAGTTGCGTCCGAACTCTGACTGACCCGACTCCAGTTCAATGAGTTCCGAATCCGCCTTGAGCCGCAAGTCATGCCCGCTTAGGTTCATCGTGATCCCGATTTTGGGCGAGCGAGCCCGGCCGCCACTCAAGCCATTCGCGCAATGCAGCCAGTTATCCAGTCCCCACCTCAAGCCGTTCACGCGTAATTGCAGGTTCCCTTCATTGAATCCGGTGTAAAGTACTTTGCGTTCGTCGGCCTCCCCGTCGCCGTCGGTGTCCTCGGCATAAACGATGTCCGGCGCCGCAGTCACGATCACGCCTTTACGCCAGGTAATGAGACCGTTCGGAAAATTCAGCGCGTCAAGAAAAAGGGTCGATTTATTGAAATGCCCGTCACCTTTCGTATCCTCAAGGACACGCACACGGCCTCCCGGCTTCATTTTCCCATCCATTCCCATCGGGTAATCGGCCATTTCGACGACCCACAGCTTTCCATCTGCTCCCCAATCAATCGCGACGGGGGAAATGATCAACGGCTCAGAGGCCACCAGTTCGACCTCAAATCCTGCGCGCACTTGCATCATGGCTTGCGACTCCGCTGGCGTTCGGACGGGCGAACTCAGTTTCGGCGGGGTGGGCAGCTTCGCGAGCGGTTTGGCGGGGAATCCCGAGGATTTATAGAGAGAGGCCGCTTCCGAGGCCGTGAGGGCGCGGTTGAACACGGCCACTTCATCGAGGCGGCCCTGGAAATTGGCAAAGTTATCATTGCGCCCACCAACGAAGATTTGTCCCACCCCGGCCGCCATGGCCGTCCCCGCTTCACCGGAAATTTCGGCCCGGGTCTGGCCGTTGAGATAGACGGTGACCTTGCGCCCATCACGCACTAACACTGCATTGTTCCAGGAATGAGGTTCGATGACAGTGCGCCCGGACAGAGCTTCATTGAGCTTGTTGCCATTGAAAAAAAGCAGGCGGCCCTCGTAGTGCTCATGCGTGCCGCCGAGTCCAAGATGATCACCGGGCGCCCCATCGGCTCCGTCCGGTCCACGTGAAAAAATGTAACCGGTGACGGGGCGCGCATGGTTGGGCATCTCATTCCAGAACCATAAACTTACTGAGTAAGTCGGACCGAGGTCCGGGATGCGGGCTTTCAGACGTCCGCCTGCGAATTGAGGAGCATGATTGGTCGCGCCCAGGGAAAAGCTCTCGGCCTGGGGTCCCTGTTGGAACAGTTCAATGTTCTCCTCGAACATGCCGCGATTCCCTTGGCGGCTGGCATCCTCGGCCAAAACTTCCCCTGCGCCCTTTTCACCTAGCCGCCAATAGGCCGCTGGTTTCAGAGCCAGCACGGCCTCGGCATAAGGGCCGTTGGGTTCAGCAAGCGCCCCTTTTCCGGCCAGGGTGTCCGATGCCAACCCGGAGATTTTGAAATGTTTTGCCGCTTCATCGGCAGTGAGCGCCACATCGTATCTCGCCACCTCATCGAGTTTCCCTTCGAAGTTAGATTGGTTCTCCTGAGCTCCGGCCACGATCAAGGCGTCATTTTCATTGACCTCTCCCAATGCCATCTCGCCCGCCAGGTCCACCTGCCCATTTAAATAAACGATTACTTCTTTTCCCTTTCGAACACAGACGAGATGGTACCACCTCTTAGTTCGGAGAACGGACTTGCCCTGGAGCGCTTCTTTCCCGTTACGGCCCACCGTGAAACCAAGACGCCCCGTCAACCCGGAGGCGCCACCAATAAACAGGCGATCCCGACGCGGGCCGAGGGAGAACAGGTTGCCCGCCACGTCGCGCGCATCGACCGTCAGCCCGTTCCAAAACCACAGTTCCAGACTATACGCGCCGCCCGAAATGTTCTCGCGTGAGTTTAGCCGCCCGCCCGCGAAATGCGGCGCGCGATTAGTCTGGTCAATCGAGAAAGCTCTGGACTGCGGCCCCTCCAGATAAAAAGCGACGGCCCCTTCATACACCCCCTCATGGCTCGAACCGGTCGCATCTTTGGCGTCCGGTCCCTCGAGCTCGTTTAATCGCCAATAGCAAACTGGCTTGGCGGCCAATATGGCCTTCACATAGGCGCCCTGAACCTCGACGACCTTGCGGCGCGCTTTGCCTGAAACCTGTTCGAGCAAATGGAGCGATTCCTCTACGATGCGCGGTTCGGCCTTTACTTCCAGTCCGGCGGTGCGCGCGGGCCAGGTCGTATAACCGCCCATGGCATGCTGCTCGGGTGGGGGAATATAGCCTTCAGCGCCGTTGGCCAGCTCGATGTTGAACGTCATTGGGAAAGGACTCTGCTGTTTGATCTTCAAACCCGTCAGCGCGAACACTTCGTTCGGAATCGCCGTCAGGCCCAGTTCACCGATCTGAATGGCCTGGAGAACCAGCTCTGCCGTGGGCCGGTCGCGCAAGTAAATCGCTTCCTTCGCGTAAATCTCCCCCTGCCCTCTCGGCACCACGTCTTTCATTGTTGAGACGACCCCCTTCGCCCAGGCCAGGCGGGACTCATCCGGCACACGGAAGCCAAGCGTGAATTTCGCCTCCTTCATCCCCAGCGGCGCCCAATCGTGGTAACCGATTCGGCGGTAAACCTGCGCGGCGACTTCTGCCACCTCTTGCGCGTATGCGTCCAGCCCAATATGTTTTGGCGGTTTGCCGTAATCCATCCACGCTTGGTCGCCACTAGTGCCTTGCGACATGATACCGACGAACGGCGCGTTGCCGCCCTCGGCTCCAATCAACTGCGCTATCTTCGTGGCGAAAAGGCCGTAATAATCTGAACTCAAAAGCGGCGACTCGTAATAGTGCATGGAGTAATTGGCCAGTACGGCTACCGGTTTGCCGTCGGGAGTCTGCACGGAGAGCAGCGACAGGGCGGGATCGACCGGCCCGCTGGGACCAATCGCGTCCGGGTTCAGGTAGCCCGGATGCATGTTCGCCCGCACCGTTTTATTGCCAAAAGGATCGGTAAGCATTCGATCCGGACGCCGAATCCACCGCCGGCAGTGGGTATGCTCATAATCATCGGCCACACCCCAGCCGACGCGCGCCGGAGCGAGATTCTTCACTGCGCGCTCAATGCCTTCCGCGATGCGTTCCGGCAGATAGAGCGCGTATTGCGCATCCACCCGGCTCCCCAGGCACCCCATTGCCGATGGCGCGGAGTGGGTATGGGTCGCGCTGATGAGCATGCGGTCCATGCTTAACCGTGTCTTGTTTGACGCCAGCCTCTTGGCTTTATCGACCAGGTCGCGTGGCAGCATGCAGGTATCCACCACCGTAATGACCAGGCGTTCGCTGCCATCGTCCAGCGCCAGGGAGCGCGAGTGAAGCGGGTTATGGGCATTCGTAGCCGAACGCTCTTCGAACATGGCGTTGACGATTACGGGAAAATTCGTCGGCGTGATGTCGATGGCAAAGGCGCCGGCCCGAAATCCTTTCTGCCTCTCAGCCGCCCATCCGGCCGAGATGATGGACACGCCCAAAAGAGCCAGTACAACCACACCGGAAGGTTTCATGCCGGAAGGTTAATTTGTCCTTCCTTGGTTGGCAAAGACATGTTCGGCGCGGCTGGGTAGCTCGCTCCCATTCACATGCGACACTTGCGCCGCCGCCAATGAACGACGCCGATCAGCGCTCCGCCAATGCCCAGGAGACCGAATGTGCCTGGCTCCGGGACAGTGGTGAACTGTAAGTTGAGGCTGGGCCCGTTGAAAGAGCCTGCCTCGCGCGAGCCGAACCGGCGCACCGTCCGGCCGACGGTCTCGGACTCGCTCATCAACATTAATCCGAAGTTATTGGCCGGACTGGCGTACCAGCCTCGCACGTCGGCGAGGAGGTTGGCCCCGCTGAAATTGTACGTTCCGTTGCCAGCGACGTTCTGGGAGGCGCTTACGGCGCTGCTGAAATCCACACCGGAAACGCCACCTGGCGAAGACCAGGTAAAGCCGCCGAAGAACCGATTGTTCCAAGTCACCTGATTGAAAGCAGCCGGTCCGCCCCCCGACCGATCAGAGCCGATTCCTTCATTGCCCCAAGATACAAGCAGCCGGCGCACATCAAAAATCGAGTTTACGGCCGGGGATGGAGTATCGAGAACTTTCAACGTCAAGGTAGCGGAGGTGATGAGAACGTTTTCGGGAAGGCTGCTCAGATCGAATCGGAGAACGCCGCGCGTCTTGTTGAGGCTGCCATCCTTGGGGCGGCCTCCGGCCATGATCGTCCCCCCATCCCCGAGATTATTATTCGGGTTGGCTTGGAATAATGTGGCGTCCGCGACCGAGAGGAGGGTGCTCGTGTCTGCTTGGGAAAAGTCCGCGCCCATGAGCATGGCCAGCGCAATTGGAGAGGTAAAAAGCTTCTTCAAAGTTGAGGAATGCATCCCTGCACCTCGCCAAAAACCCCGGCCAAAGTCAACAGTAAAGACCGCTCTTTTTTGCGCCGGGACGCAGGGCCGACTGGGCGACCCTAAAGAAGTGTGCCCATCGACCGCAGGGTTTCACGGGTGAACACCAAATGGAACGGGAAACTTGGAAGCCTCAGAGCTATCCCCCGACTTCACCTAGCTCTTCGTCCAATGAAATCATCGTCGTGTCGCCCAGGGAGATGCCCGGCAAGCGGAGCGCGTGTTTGAAGGTGGTGCCGTCGGATTTTTCCTTCAGCCTGTACTCGCCGCAGTCGTTTGATTCAAGACTGCCGTCCATTTCCATGCGGCGCAGGATGGGCCGAGCCCACGCGCGATCTTTTTGAAATTTCCGGCGGGCGCCCAGTCGGCGAGAAATCTCGGTGACCGTCACATAGATTCCCGGGTAGCGCATTAGAAAATCGTGAACTGCCGTCTCGTCCGCATTCATTTTCAGGAAGCCTTGGAAAGTTGAAACAAGTCTGCTTCATCCTGGGACTTGGGTGTCTCACTTTCATACACCTCCAGACTGCCCTTTTCCGGGTTGGGCAGAAGAGCGGCGGGGACGGTTTGTTTGATGCGGGATTCCAGGACTGTCCGGAGAAAGCGCCGGCAGTCCTCATAGACCCTGTTGGACATGGCGCGATACCACGACCGATACCCCAGGAAAGTGACAAAGCAGATCACCGAGCCCAAGCCGAGCGTCGAAAACAGCTTGGTCGCAATATGTGAAGAATACTGAGCAAATTGGGGCACAAAAACGGCGCAATAGGCCAAACCGGAAACGGAGAACAGCATGAGGAGGCCCACCAAACAGAGGGCGCAAGCGATGCATTTTTCGTCTTTTTCCGCCTTTTTGATTCGTTCCTGTAACCGGCAACCCTGGTCGGACTCGTCGCACAGGATCAAAGATTTTAAGAACTCGGTCTCTTTCTTGCGTTCATTCATAGCAGCACGTAGTGACTGGCATCATGCTTTAGCTTTTGCTGTGCCAGAAATGGCTGCTGCGATTCACAACGCAGAGGTCACTCCTCCGGAATCGAATTCAACGTATAATAGGCGGTCTTATGCAGTAACGGCTGGCCCTTGCCCGAACGAACCCCGGACATGTCCAGCTCATGAATGTGGCCTTCCTCCAATCCCTCGACCGTCAGGCGGACCCTCAGGCCGTCCCTGGATACGGTCACCTTTTTCACCATGGGCGTGGTCTTATCTACTTCAGGGCTGCCGTAGCTGGCCTGATAGATGTAGGTGTAGCTTTCCATTTTGTAGGACTCTGGCGAGCCAGCCGTTGCGGGATCCACCGGCTCCGTAAAGCTTACCTCAAAACCATCAGGCTGCGCGCGCATTTCGTGAACTTCAAAGGGAACCTGACCAGTCCAAACCAGGCGCTGCAAGGCGAAGGCTTTGCCGCCGCGCGCTCCACAACCACGGTCAGTCCCTTGCACGAATAAGACTCCGCCCGGCGCCATTTCCAACGCGAGGTTGCCGGAATCAAAACCTTGCTTGAACATAAAGCACGCTCCCTGGTAGCGACCTTTGATTTTCTCCATGTAAACTCGCATGACCGTGCTGTGCGTTTGATCCCCCACAAAGAGCTGATTTGTAAACGGGCCAAATTTCCCCCGAGTGTAATCAGAGGCGAGGCCGCTGGCTGATTGGCCCATCTTCGGATAAGGGAAATAAACTGCCGGCGGCTTAAGCTGGGGGATTTTTTTGGCTTCCACAAACATGCGGCTGCCGCTCTGCGGAGTCGTCGGCCGGGGGCCAAGGGCCTCGGTCAGCTTGAACCATTTATTCCCGTCGGGGTGGCCTTCAAAATCTCCTGGAGCAAGGTGTTTCAGCGAACAAGCGCCATTCCAGGGTCCCTGGTTATCCGTGAAAAACATGTCCCCAAGATAATTTGTGCCGATGCCTCCGGGCGAGCGGAGGCCGCTGCAGGTCGGAAGCATTTTGCCTTCAGGCGTGATTCGCAAGCACCAGCCTCGATAGTCTGTCTCGCTGGTAAAGGAGCCGGTCAGGCAGAGCGCGAGCCAGATGTTCCCGTCTTTGTCGAAATGCGAACCAAAGGCGTATTCGTGGTAATCACCCGAGATGCCCCAATCATCGTTGACCGTTTCAAAGCGATCGGCGCGCCCGTCGCCATCCACGTCTTTCATCCGTGTGACCTCACCACGTTGGGCGCAATAAAGCCATCCATCGCGATAAGCCAAACCCAGCACCTCGTGCAAACCGCTGGCAAAATGGTGGAACTTCACATGCGCCGGTGGATTCTCGAAAGCGCCTTCAATCAGATAGATATCACCAAGGCGAGTCGCCGAAGCGAGTTTGCCGTCAGGCAGCAATTGCAAAGCCCCTGCTTCGAGGATGATGCCGGAAGGGATGGGGATTGTGATTATCTGGTAATATTGATCTTCCGCGGAAGGCTGGTTGGCGGCTTTGACATTGGAAACCAAACAACCCGCAAAGGCCACCGCCAAAACAAGTCCGCCCTGGAGAAAGAGCGCAGAGGGAAGCGCAGCCAACGACTTGAACGCGGCGGTCACGGGCCGGGTGGCGAACCGCGCCGGCCTTGGGCAACTTTCGGATTGTTTCACTATCGCCTCACCATGAACCTCCGGAAACAAATCGACCCCTCCTCCCCATCCAGTCTTCGCGGACGGGTCCATTTGCGATGCGTTGAGTGGCGTCATAACATGTTCACCAAACTAGCTCCTCCACCAAGGCCGCTTTCTTACCCTGAAAAACGATGGGCACCAACAGTTCGGATTTACCTTCACTTTGCCGCACGGCGGGTTTGGCTGCGCCAGCAAGTTCGAAGTGAAGCTTAATCCTGCCATCCGCGAGAAAAGAGCCGTCCCTTTGAGGTTCGATTTTCGTTCCGGCCCACGCCCGGAACCAAAGGTTTTCGACAGGATGCTCGCTTTGCAAAGAAAGGGCGCGGCGCAGAGAGGCATCCAAGTCGCCGCTTACCGCCACTACGTAATCCTCAACGCCAATATTAGCGAAGGAATAGAGGAAAGTGGGCCGCCGTTGGCCATCCAGTTGGTAGCCCTGCATTTGATAGCCGGCCTTCTTGCCTGAAACCTCGGGCCATTTGCTGGCCGCCCCTGTGAGAATCGCAAATGGCGCTCCCGCCGGCATCTTGACCACATTGTAACCCAAAGGCCCTTCAAACCCGTCGCCGCGGCCGTTGCGATGGCGCGCCGCATCGATAAACGGCCCTTGCCAAATTAAGGCCAGACGAAGCTCGTTCGCGTCGAAAGCAATGTTAGCTTTTTCGGGATAGCCCACGCCGATTCCGCGCGCACCGGCCCCTTGAATAAAGTTCCGATAGATAACCGCTTCATTGGTGGCCACCAATTCCATTTTGCCCTGAATCAACCCGGGAGGCAGGCCCGCCTCCTTGCTTCGCCCGAGATAAGCCCAAAGAGCATTGATTTGCCGACCGGGGTCCCCTTTGAGGATGTCTTGGCGGACGCTTTTGCCCTCGGGGAAAAAACTCGGCATCCGCGTGCCGGGCCGAAGGGCGGAAGGATCCAGCAGGTAACGATGAAACCAGTCCTTCTTCAAACGGCGGGTCATCAAAGTCAGATCCATGGCGGGGATGCCCAGCGATTTATGCTGCGCAAAAAGATGACAGGAAATGCACGAGAACCCTTCGGTGCCAACTAATTTGCGACCGTAGCCCACGTCGTGAATCGGAACATCATCGTTTTGAGGTGAAACATCCCTCTCACTCACAGCAGCGTCGGCCTGGATGAACCCCGCGGTCAATCTTCCGACTCCGGCCGGGCTGAATTGCGGCATCCGGGTGGCCATGTAAGGCCGCGCGACTCCTTTGTTGAGCAGAACCGCTCGCAACCATTCCGGGCGCAGCTTGTCACCGACTCCCGTGAGAGTGGGCGGGATGCGGCCCTCGTCGCCTAAATCCGCGGTCCCAACGACCGTGAAATATTCCGCCCGGCTCGCAGTGGGACCACCCAGGCCGTCACGGGAATGACAGGCGAAACAATTGAGCGCAGCCATGATGCGAGCGACCTGCTTGCTGGCGCTTAGCGGCTTGGACAACTCTTCACGGGCAGCGAGGGTAGATTTAATTGCGGCGCGCTGCTGAGCGCTCATCGCATGCTTTGGCGCTTTTTGCGGAGTCGCGCCCAGGCAGCTATCCGTGGCCTCGGCATCGAGCTCCGCGAAAGCTTTCGCTTTCAGGGTGGAAGCCATCGCGAGGCTTCCAAGTTGATGGCAAGCAGCGCACCCGAATGAGGCAAAGAGATCCTTTCCCCGATTTGCCTTTTCCAAATCCACCACCAGGCTCTCATGCTCCAAAGGCGCCATCGGCAGAGCCTGATGGGACGGGGCGTTGGCAGACTGAGAGGCGATACTGGCCGAGGATTGTTCGCGCAAGAGATACATGGCGATGGCGGTGGCTTCGCCTTCCTTCAGATTAAGCGAGGGCATCCTTCCGGAAGGGCGCGCGCTGAGCGGATTCATCAAAAAGCTGGACAGTTCAGGAACCGTGGTTTTTTTCGCCAGATTCCCCAAGGGGACTGAGGCGTTCTCAAAGCTCCTTCGTTCAAACGGAGTGGCGTTGCCAGTTCCCGATGGGTTGGAAGCGAAGGCAGCGGCCGCTTCCTGAGGCGAATGGCAGGCGACGCAACCGATTTGATGATATAAAAGCCGGCCCTGCCACATCTGAAGCTGATTCGCGCGGACCGGGTTTGAGTTGTTCGTCCCCTTGAGCCAGCAAATAAAGTGGGCCAGGGCCTCGACGGCCTCTGCTTTTTGTGGCCCGCTCAGGGCGTGCAGCAAATCCGGCATAGTCGTGCCAGGCTTCTCAGCGAATGGAGCGTTGAGGAAGGAGCGGAGATATTGCGGCGTCAGCCGCAACCCCCCCTCCCCCAACGGCGGGGATTGTCGAGGGAAAAGCCGCGCGTTCACAGCGGCCTCTGTCTGATGGCAGGCGATGCAATTGAGCTCCCCCAAAAGCAATTCGCCCCCGTTGACCCCGTTAAGCGGAGCCGTCGCCGGTCCAATGGCTGCGGCGGTAACTTCCCCCGGAAGGATTGTTTGCGAAAAGCATGAGTTGAGAAGGGAGGCCAGCAGAAAAGTGAGTGAACTTCGACTAACGACCCGATGCGCCATCCAGGAGAAAACCCCTTGGCAATTCATACTATGACGAAAGTTTTCTCGCGCGTTCAAGGGTCACCGCTCATGGACGGCTCTTGACCGTCAATATTCAGATTATTCGGCAGCTTCACGCTGCTTAACCTCCGGCAAAGACGGGTCGGAAGCCTGCCTCCGTCAAGATGCGCGCGACTTCAGCGCGTTTATCACCTTGAATTTCGATCTGTCCCGCTTTCACTGTGCCACCGGTCCCGCAGGCTTTCTGCATCTTTTTGGCGAGCTCCTCTTTCTCGGGCAGGCCGATGCCCACAAAATGAGTAACGACAGTCACGGTCTTGCCCCCACGGCCCGCCTTCTGACGAATGATGTCAACACGGCCCCGATTTTTGGCCGGCGCAGCAGAGGCCTCGATTTCATCGGGCGGACCTTGCGGGAGGCCGGCGCTGCTCAGCGCCGCGAAAGGATTGTGTCCGAAGTTCTCGGCTTTCCCGGGATGCTCGTCGTCAGCCATGACCTCCTTTTGCCGTAAATCTGCCCGGAGAGCCAGCCGAAAGTGCAGGTCTGAAGCGCGATCCCCTGGGCTTGCTACGCAGTGCCCATAGTGTAGTTTTTAACTGTGAAACTGAGCTGGCAGCAAGTGTGTGAAGACAAGGGGTTGGCCGACCTGCCTTATAAAATCGAATTAGATAAGCACGGGAAGATCATCAGGAGTCCAGCCCACAAAAAGCATTCCAAACTCCAAATCAAGATTCAGCGCCTTCTCATGAGGTGGTTGCCGGGTGGCGATCCCCTGCCGGAATGCGCAGTGGAGACCTCCGAAGGGACCAAGGTGCCTGATGTCGCCTGGATTTCAGAAGCACGCTGGGCGTCTATGAATCCCGACGAGGCGAGCTGTTCGCGTGCGCCAGAGATCTGCATCGAAATCCTTTCTCCGGCCAACACCGCCGATGAGATGATGGGGACGCAAGAAGTGCCTGGCAAACGTGAACTTTACTTTCAGGCTGGAGCCACCGAGTTTTGGATGTGTGATGAATCAGGCCACCTCTCCTTTTATGGCCACTCCGGGCCGCTTTCCAGATCCAAGATCTGCCCGGACTTTCCCGAGAGGGTTTAGAGCCTGTTTTAAAATTGCGTGGGGTCCTGCGGCGAGGGATTTTGGCTGTGGCCAAGGCGGCGAGGCCGGAGCATCCCCGCAGCGGGCTGTGACGGCCGAGTCAACGCAGGCCGCAGACAAAAGACCCGCCGCCC
>JBBRPK010000151.1:0-13624 GCA_038228235.1 Verrucomicrobiota bacterium | reverse complement strand
AGTCTTTATGTGGTGGGCTACGGCAGTCCACGCAGCGGAGGAAGCCATTGGATCGTCCGCAAGAGCAGCAATGGCGGAAGCTCGTGGGCAACGGTCGATGATTTCATCACCTCGTCCTATCAGGCAATCGCTCGAGGGTTCGCCGCTGATTCGTTTGGCAACCTGTTTGTGATCGGCAAAAGATCCGATTCTTCGAACATCAGCCACTGGCTGGTCCGGAAGAATCCAGGTGGCGTTGGCACTTGGGCGACAGCAGACGATTTCCAGTATATTTCCGGCCAACACGCCTTCGGTCAAGCTCTGGCAGCCGATGGTTCAGGCAATGTCTTTGGGGCAGGCTATGGCAAGGATGCCGCAGGAGTGCAGCACTGGCTGGTCCGGAAGGCCACTCCTTAAATAGCCTTGGAGCAATTCCACCGCCCGCGAATTGAGACTATTTTGCACACCGGTGTGGACATAGCGGGCGGCTGGAGAAAGAAAAAGCCTATGACCTTGAAAAAAACGATTGAAAAAGCACCGGTGAAAAGAGCTGCTCGGGGCAACTTGGTCCAACTCGGCGGCCAAGCGCGCACTAACATTGGCAGACTCACGAGCGGGAGTGCCGCGCTCCAAACCCTCGCGGTCAACGCCAACGGCACAACTGTGACTTGGAGCCGAAGCAAGAAGAATTCAAAACTCTTTGTAAGGTCGGCCAGGCGGAATCTGTAGAAAGAAGGTATGATACCAATCATCTCGTCCCGGCTGGACGGCGGGAGTCCGACTCAGGCGGAATCCGCAATCTCCTGAGCCAATCCTCCGAAAAATGGCGCTTATGTGAGTGAAGACAGAACATCACAAAGATTCAATACACGACAAATACTATGAGAAGACCGCTATCGATTCGACTGGCCATCTTTGGCCCCACGCTCCTAGGCTCCACGCTCCACGGCCTGTTGGCCCTGGCTGGGGCGCTCGCGCTTTTGGGGCACACCACGTTCGCGCAAACCTGGCAGACGGTGGATGACTTCCAGTATGCCTAGCAAAGGAAGGAGCCAAATGCTGGGGATTTGTTGCGTCGAGGACGACGACGACCTGCGTGAGCTGTTGATTCAGCAAATCAGCCGCTCCCGCAAGTTCAGATGCGTGGGCGCTTATGCCACCGCTGAAGAAGCTCTCCAGAAGATTCCAGGGCATAAACCGGATCTTGTGCTGATGGACATCGGATTGCCCCGAATGAACGGCATTGAATGCACCCGCCGGCTCTGTTCCTTGCTGCCGCGCTTAAACGTCATCATGCTGACCGAGCGGGACGCGACCAATACCATTTTTGAGTCATTAAAAGCGGGAGCGAGCGGCTATCTCCTCCGCGAGCATACTACCGGTCGCCAAATGGAGGAAGCGCTTACCGAAGTGATGGCGGGCGGGTCGCCCATCACCCCTTGCGTAGCCCGCAAGATGGTCAGCCACTTCCAACAATCAGGCAAGCAGATCAGCGTCCCGCCATTGACTCGGCGCGAGGAAGAGGTCCTCAGTTGTTTGGCCCAGGGGTGGATGTACAAGGAAATCGCCGATCGGCTGATCATCAGCCTGGATACGACGCGCCGGCATCTCCACAACATTTATTTGAAGCTCCATGTGCACTCTCGGACCGAAGCAGTCGTCAAATACGTCCGCAGGGAGACTTCGCCGGGGCCTCACACAAAGATGTGATAGCGGGACCGAGGCAATGGCGGGTAATCTGCGCCCTCAATCCCAATGACATCGGCGGGCGGGCCGGCCAGAGCGCAGCACAATATTTATTTAGAAAACAATTTTGGAAAAAACCATGAGCACCAAACAGACGGTAGGAGCATGCCTCGGCGAAAACCAAGTTTAAAAACGAACTCAACAAGCAAATTAAGCAAATGAACCCAACTAACCCAATGAAAATGACCCACGTCCTGCAACTCGCCCTACTCATCTCCACACTCACTGCCGGCTTCGGAACGCTGGCGCAGACCTTTCCGGCTTCTACTCGCGCACCCGACCCCGCCACCAAGGCGCGCGTTGTTCAAACTTTCAGCAATTCGCCCCTGAGCTTCGAAGCCAATCAAGGTCCGGCCGATGCGACTGCCAACTTCATTTCGCGCGGCAGCGGCTACCCGATCTTGCTCACCCGAACCGAGGCGACGCTGGTCAAGAACGAGGCCGCGAAGGCCGCCTTGGTGAGCATCGCACAAAACGAGGCCATGAGCCCCATTATTCGAGAAACAACCGTCCAGGAGTTGGGGCGGAGCTTTGGGGGACTGCGGTAGGAGCAGTGATGCAACCTCCAACGAAGCAAATCGCGGACAAGGCTGTCCGCGCTCCGCCTCACCACGGAATTTTACGTTGGGAAATGAAAAATGAAACTTCGAGCTTAACAAGTCAGGCAAATTGCCTGGAACGAAACAGAGAAGCGCTTGAGCTGGCTAGCAATAACGAAAGGTCAGTTCTATGAAAAACAAATTACTTCCTCTCACCCTGGCGGTCCTGAGCCCTTTGTGGGCCTTGCAAGCGGCCACCTTCACCGTCACCAACACGCTCGACAGTGGCGCTGGCTCTTTTCGGCAAGCGATTCTCGATGCGAATGCCGCCGCCGGCGCACTGCGGATTGAATTCAACATCCCGGGAACCCCGCCCCACCGTATCCAGCCCACTTCCCCCCTTCCCGAGATTTTTAATTCGATCACGATTGACGGAACCACGCAACCGGGTTTTCTAAACATGCCGGTCATCGAGGTGAACGGCGCCCTGGCAGGCGCTGGGGCCAATGGACTGAAGATCAGCGGGCCAAGCTGCGTCGTGCAAGGACTCGTCATCAATGGCTTTTCCAGCTTCGGCATCTTCCTGGGAACCAGTCTTTTTGTTTTCTCCCCTGGCAATCACGTCATCCGGGGAAATTTTATTGGCACTGACACCAACGGCACTGCCAGCGTCCCCAACACTTGGGGAATAGCCGTCGCCGGGGTGCCAAACAATCTCATCGGTGGGACAAATCCGGGAGAGCGGAACCTTATCTCAGGCAACGTTAATCATGGCATAGAAATGGCCGGTGCAGGCTGCGATGGCACGCGGGTGCGAGGCAATTTCATAGGTACCGATTGGACGGGAACCGCTGGATTAGGCAATGGCGTCGATGGAATTTCTCTCCATGACGGGGTGAGTCACGTCACCATGGGAGGACTGATTAACAGCGCCCGCAATATTATTTCAGCCAATCGCTCTCAGGGCGTGGAGATTCAAAGCGGTTCGAGTGGAAACGTGCTGCAAGGCAACTTTGTCGGAACCGATGTCAATGGAACCGTCAAATTGGGCAATGTCAGGGACGGTATCATCATTGGTAACTCGGCCAATAATCTTGTGGGTGGGACTAGCCAAGGGGCGGGCAACCTTGTTTCCGGCAATACAATCAATGGAATCGAAATCTACGGACCGTCCGCCACGGGCAACCTGGTGCAAGGCAATTTGGTCGGCACGGACGTTACTGGACACCTGGCCTTGGGAAATCTTCAATCCGGAGTGGGGCTCTTCGGCGTGGTGAACAATACGGTCGGCGGAACAAGCTCCTCCGCTCGGAATATCATTTCTGGCAACAGTCTCAATGGAGTGGTCATCGGAACGGACACTCTGAGCGGCGCTGCTGCCAAGGGTAATTCTGTCCAGGGCAATTTTATCGGCGCGGACATCACGGGCACAAACGCCTTGGGCAACCGTGAGGACGGCATTTTTGTCGATGCCGCATTCAACACCACGATTGGCGGCGCTGATGCCGGGGCGGGCAACATCGTCTCCGCCAACGGCTTTTTTGGCCGGGTGAATGACGGCAGCAGCGGCATAGAAATCTGGGACGGCGCGACTAACACTGTCATCCAGGGCAACCTCATTGGCACCGACATTACCGGCACATTGAACTTTGGCAACAGCGAATATGGTGTCTTTTTTCAAAATTCCTCACGGAATACCGTTGGCGGCACGGCCAGCGGGGCTGGAAACCTCATCGCCTTCAATCGAAAAGCGGGCGTCGGTGTGCAGGCCCTCACCTCACCTCAATCAGCCATGAGCAATCTCATTCGGGCCAATTCCATCTTCGCCAGCGGAGGATTGGGGATTGACCTCGGGTTGGACGGCGTAACTCCGAACGATGCGGGCGATGCCGATGCCGGCGCAAACAACCTCCAGAACTATCCTGTGGTCACCGCCGCGGCCACTGGAGCGGGCAGGACAATCGTGTTGGGAACCTTGAACAGCTCTGCCAATGCCGCCTTCACCCTCGAATTCTTTTCCAGTCCCTCTTGCGACCCGTCTGGGTTTGGCGAAGGGCAAGGTGTGCGCGGCAGAACCAACGTGAATACCGACGCCAGCGGTAATGCCACTTTCACGGCGGTTTTCACAAACACGGTTCCGGCTGGCCAGGTCATTACCGCCACTGCCACCGATGCCGCCAATAACACTTCGGAATTTTCCCGCTGCGCCCAAGTTGTAGCCGGCAGCCCTCCGGTAATCGCCTCGCAACCCCAGAGTCAGAGTGTGCCCTGCCACAGCAATGTTACCTTTAGCGTCACCGCCACGGGCCTCCCGCCCCTCAGTTACCAGTGGCGTTTCAATGACAACAAGCTCTCCAATGCCACCAATGCGAGTTTGACACTCAGTAATGTGAGTGTGGCGGCAGCAGGCAGATACTCGGTCATCGTGAGCAATGCCTTTGGCTCCACCAACAGCAATGAAGCGATGCTGACAGTGGTGAACACGGAACCGCCGACAATTCTCTGCCCAACCAACCGGACCGTCGCCTGCACCGGCACGAACGGCGCGCAGGTCCTCTTCAGCGCCACTGCCACCGACAACTGCGATACGAATGTGACTGTGACCTGCACTCCGCCCTCCGGCTCCTTCTTCTCGCTGGGAACGAACATCGTGACCTGTGTCGCGGCCGATTCCAGTGGCAACAGCAATCGTTGTACCTTCACGGTGACGGTAGAGGACCGCACTGCGCCTGTCTTGAGCATCAGCAGGCAGCAGGGCACCAACGTCTTCATCTCCTGGCCGCAGACCTGCACCACCTACGTCTTGGAACAAACCCCCAACCTGACTGCTCAATCCACTTGGTCGCCGCCCGACGCGCAGCTTGCCGCATCGGGAGACAAATTCACGGCCACGATTCCATTAGGAACCGGCAACAAGTTCTTTCGGTTGAGGAAGAACTAACGCTAAATTGTTCCTAAAATAACGATTGACACCGATGATGAATTCCTTAGCGTTATCATTGGAGTCGTTCTGAGCACAAATGAGCCTGAGTTCTTTTTTGTGCCGGGAAAAACTTTCTGAAGGGATCCGGAATGTCGCCATGGATGGGAGATGGAGATGCAGTTGGGAACCGGGCAAAAACTGAACCATATCTGTCAATGCACTTCGAAACAGAACTTTCCAGGAACCGGAGCACGGCGGTGTGCAAAGCGCCAGCCGCAGCCGTAACGGAGCGCGGACAGTCTGTCCGTGCGATCTCAAGGTCAACGAAGAACCTCGCGGACAAGGCTGTCCGCGCCCCCGTCACCAGAGGAATTTTAAGCTCGGAAAAGAAAAACGAAACCGCGGGCTTAAATCAAACAAACCACAACAAAAAGCTCAGGCCGATGGCCTGAAAAGGAAAGAAACATCAGATGAAAACAAAAACAAACAAATCATTCAATGGCGAGAGAAGTCCATTTAAAATGACGGCTTGGCTCTTGGCTGCAGTGGGGGTAACAGCGCTGCTGTGCGCTCCGGTTCAAGCGGAGCGAGCCACCTACGTATTTAAGAAGGTAGCCGAGCTTGGAGTTCCGGCGCCGGGTGGGGGCAACCACATCAATGACTTCGAGCCGGGTGCGATCAATAATCGCGGCGATGTCATCTATGGCACTGATTTAGGAACGAGCGCAGATCCGACCACCTTTTTTGGGGAAGGCGTCTTTCTGGTGCGCAGCGGGCAAAGCGCTGAATCGGAGTTGTTACGCTCCGGCGGTAGCGCCCCGGGTGGCGGGGTCTTCGACTTCCTTCTCCTGGGCCAGACCGTCCTCAATGAGCGAGGCGACGGCGCAATTGCCTTCACGCTCAGCCCGTTCGGTTTACCCGTCGGCGTAAACTCCGGCGTTTATCGCTACTCGCAGATGACGCACGCAGTGAGCCCGCTTGTGGTACCTGGCGTCACCCGCGCGCCGGCGGGCGGTACGTTCGCCGGAGTGTTCTTCGGCACCAGTTTGAACAACAATGGAGATCTTGTCTTTCCAGGTATTGTGGCGACGGACAAGGGCATCCACCTGCCCGACGAGCCTTATACCGGACTCGGGATGGGGGTCTTCAAGGCGAACAAGTCGGGCCAAATCACCAGCGTTCTCAGCCCAGGGGACGCGGCGCCAGGAGGCGCTTCATTCGACATGGCTGGTAATGGAGGGGCGTGGATCAACCAAGCCGGCAATGTGGCCTTTACCGCCCATGTCGCCGGCGAAGAGGTTCGCATCGAGGGTTTCCCACCGCAAGCGCAGATCCTGAGCTCTCTGACCAGTCTTTACATCAAGAAAGCCGGCACCGGGAAGATCATTTCTGTCGCGCACGCGGGCGCACCTGCGCCCGGGGGCGGTTTCTTGCGCGATGCCTCTTCACCGGTGATGAATGACTTCGGCGACATTGTCTTCCTCGGCGACCTGACCCCGCCACCCCATGCCAATCAGGCCTTGGGAGTATTTCTGCACTCCAAAGGCTCCATCATTGCCGTGGCCCGCCCTGGTGATCGGATGCCAGGAGGAGGAGGCTTCGTAACCGCTAGCACTGTCAGCTCTCAACAAATCCATGTTAACAATGAAGGCGAAGTCGCGTTTAACGCAGTTCTGAGCACGGATGTCAACGGAGACGGCACCTCGGACACCGGATTGTTCGTGTGGTCGCGCGGCTCGGTGCGGTTGGTGGCTCGGACTGGCACCGTCATCCAGGGCGTAGGCACGATTGACCGGTTGGTCATGGGAGTGATAACATTCCCGCCGCCCCCCATTCTCGTTCCGAACTCCGGAGCGATAAATAACGACCTCGGGCAGGTATTATTCGGCGCGACGCTCAGCGACGGCCGCGGAGTCCTGCTGGTCGCCACACCCAGCGACCAAGAGGGTAATCAGAATGGCAATAACTTTTAACTCTCGCGGCCTAACTGCGTGAAGATAGTCAATCAGGACGACAATTGCTGCCGGCTCTCCGGGCCGGCAGCAGGGCTACAAGCGAGGCAGAATCCTTCGGGAGAACGGGCTTGTGAGTAATTTTCCTGAACCGCCATTCAAGAATTGGAGCGGAGCTTTGGGGCGGGTAAAATTGAGCAACAGCCCAGCAACATGAGCCCTTTTGAGATCCAGAACCCAAACCTGAAAGGCTTCACACCCTATGAAAACGAAGCTAACTCTGACTAACAAAACTACCCCCGAACACAGGCGCTGCCTGGCTGAAGAGCGGGCGGACTTCGCACAGTTGGCGTCGCCGCTTAAATGCTGGCGCTACTGGTGTGGAGCGATGAGGAGCGGACTTTTCCTCATGGCAGCAATGCTCTTGGCCGGGCCTTCTTCGGCACAATACACCTTCTCCACAATCAAATCCTTCGGTAATGGGGCGGCTAACTCGCATTTGATTGAAGGCAGCGACGGGGTGCTCTATGGGACCAGGTTCAACGGTGGCGCGGCGAAACAAGGCCAAGTGTTGGCTATCAACAAAGACGGCACCGGCTATCGCCTCTTGCACGATTTTGCAGGCGGCGCCGATGGCAGCCATCCGTCTGCGGCAGTCATCCAAGGGGCTGATGGGGCACTTTACGGCGTCACCCAGTTTGGCGGAGGCGCAAATTACGGCGTTGTCTTCACGCTCAAAGTTCTTTTTTGTGCCGGGAAAAACTTTCTGAAGGGATCCGGAATGTCGCCATGGATGGGAGATGGAGATGCAGTTGGGAACCGGGCAAAAACTGAACCATATCTGTCAATGCACTTCGAAGCAGAACTTTCCAGGAACCGGAGCACGGCGGTGTGCAAAGCGCCAGCCGCAGCCGTAACGGAGCGCGGACAGCCTGTCCGTGCGATCTCATGGTCAACGAAGAACCTCGCGGACAAGGCTGTCCGCGCCCCCGTCACCACAGGAATTTTAAGTTCGGAAAGCCAATCCGTGTGGGTGACAGACCGTTCTTAAAGAAAACCAACCAAAACCAACGCAGGCAAATTGCCTGTGTTCTAAGAATGAAAACCAAATGAAAATGAAAAATCCGAAAGCAACTAACAGGGCCATGTGTAATGGCCAATCATCCCGCACCCACCACCCGCTGCGCCACGCGCGAAGCGCGGCGAGTCCATCATCGAGGCCCCTGCTGCTACTGGCGGTGGCTGTCGGCGTGCTGACCTTTGGAACAGTCCATACAACTATGGCAAGCAGTCTCAGCCCGTACGTCACTCCGCCTGATTCCAACCCGCACGCCCAGAGTTATGCAGGATACCCCACGGTCGGGGGAAATTACAGCTTCACCAAATTGCGCACCCTGGGAGACGCGATCCCAAGCCGGCCGGGCATCTCATTCATGGGTGATTTTGAGCCCTCCGACATAAATAATAAGGGCCAGCAGACGTTCATCGCGGACCTAAGCACTGGCAGCGAGGGCGTCTTCCGCATCACTGACGGGCAAACGATGCCGATCTTTCTGGCTGGCGACCCTGCGCCCGGTGGCGGCACGTTTGGCGGTTTTGGAAGCATGGGACCAGCAGCACTCAACCACAATGGTGATGTCGCGCTTGGGTTTAATTTATTGCCTGCCAGCGCACCACTCGGTGTGAATGCCGGACTCTATTTTTATTCAAGCCACGCCAATCTGCTCAGTGCGTTGGTGGTACCGTTCGTCACGCCGGCGCCAGCGGGAGGCAAGTTCCAAGGTGTCTATTTTAGCACGGTCATCAACGATGATCGCACCGTTGTCTTTCCGGGTATTATTCAGACGGACCATGGCATCCACGTTCCCGGCCAAACTTACGGCGGTTTGGGGGTGGGGATCTTCCGAGTGGGTCACGACGGCAAGATCAGCAGCGTGGCGAGCCCTGGTGATGCGACGCCCCAAGGTGGCACATTCGACTACTTTCAAAATCCTGCCATTAACAATGTGGGCGACATTGCATTTGATTCGCATCGCGCGGGGGATGAGTTGATAAGCCCGGGTGACCAAAGTCAGGGCATTTTCACCGGAGTGACCGGGCTCTACCTCCGGAAGCTGGACAACAACCACCTGATAACGATCGCTCGTCACGGTGACACCGCGCCCGGCGGAGATATTTACCGTGTTATTTTTGGGCCGTCGCTCAACGATAGCGATCAGATCGCCTATGTCGGCGATATGGCCTCCGGTGCCTTCTTCGGAGATAACGAGGCACTGTTTCTGTATAAGGGAGCTAATCGACACATTTCAATCGCGCGCCGGGGCGATCTGATGCCGGGAGGAGGCCATCTGGTTCGAACCACCTTCCAACCCGGAAACTACGATCTGAACAATTATGGCGCTGTTGCTTTTAACGCGGTTTTGGATACCGACGATGACCACGATGGCATCAGCGATACTGGATTATACATTTGGTCAGGGGGCCATGTATCTCTCATTGTGCGAAGCGGATCGATCCTTCCTGGGGTGGGCACGGTTGCGCACCTCCGCAACACGTATCTGGTTCCAACGGGAATGTCGGATCCCCCCTCTGCCCTGGCCGCCTCCGGCGGCGTCGCTTTAAATGATCAGGGCCAAATCTTCTTCGGGGCCATTCTAAGCGACGGCAGGGACGTCCTGCTCCTGGCGACGCCAAAGAACGAGCAGGATCAGCAGGGCCAGAACTAACCGTTAGGGCAGGCTGTTCCAACTGCAGGCCCCTGGCCCGCAAGAACCCCAGGTGCCGACCAACGGGTCGGCACTGGGGGGATAAGAACGTTTCGGCGCGCCATCATGAGCAAAAAGGGGTCAGGCCGGGTATCCTGATATCTGCAAAAGTCTAGATTCCTCGGACTATGACGTCATAGGCGGCCCCAGCATATTCAATTCGCAGTTGGCGGGCCATCCTCTTCATTTTCCAGGTGTCAACTGCTTTCCCGGAATCCCCGGCCCGGCCTGAGCCCTTTACTCCTTCCGCAAAACTCGGGCTGATCGCCCGTGCGGACACGGCTGTCCGCGCTCCTTCCTGAATCAGCCTTGGGCAAAGGTGTGACAGGACCCCAGATCCCTGCCTCCCCGCAGGGAACCAAATTGCCATAATGAATTACTGCTTTCGCCCGGGGAGCCGCCTCAAGGCGCTGGCCGATCGCCTTGCGCCAGCTCTTGTCCAAACCCATTTTGAGTTTTGAGACATGAGCCCTATGTCCTTTTGACGCTACTGATAAACCCGCACGTAATCCACATACATTAACTGTGGAAAGACCGTCGTTTGATCAGGATACCCAGGCCAATAACCACCCACCGCCACATTCAAGATGATGAAGGAGGGATGGTCGAAAACCCAGGTGCCTGGCAGGTCGGTCGGCTTCTTCGACATATAGAGAGTCGTGTCCACGTACCAGTCTATGTGGTCGGGAAACCATTCCATGGCGAAGATATGGAAATCGTCGGAGAAGGCTCCAGTGGGGAGGCTGTAGAACCCGCCGACGCCGTTTGCGCCCGAGTAGCCGGGGCCGTGCAGCGTCCCATGAACCGTGGCTGGCTCCCGGCCGATGTTCTCCATGATGTCCATTTCGCCACAAGCCGGCCAGCCCACAGTGCTAAAGTTATCTCCCAGCATCCAGAAGGCGGGCCACATTCCTTGTCCGTGGGGGATCTTGATTCGTGCCTCTACTCTGCCGTATTTGAAGGTCGCCAGACCCTGGGTTTTGAGGCGGGCAGAAGTGTAATTACGGTTGTGGTATCGTTCCTTCCGCGCCTCGATCACCAAGTTGCCATTCTCGACGCGGGCATTCTCAGGGCGAGCGGTGTAATACTCGTATTCGTTGTTCCCCCAGCCGCCGCCGCCGATGTCGAAGGTCCAGTTGCGTCGATCGATCGCGCTTCCGTTGAACTCATCACTCCACACCAGGGTGGAGTAGGCCGAGGCTGCCCCCACCGAACCGCCTGGGGAGGCGGCGAAAAAAATTACCGCCAGAACCACCGCGAGGTGTGCCAGCAGAAATCCCCGTGAAGTCTTCATGTGGGCTTTTCTTAGATCAAGTGGGTGATGCCGTACGACCTCCCTGCTCTGATTGATTATCGGATTTTTCATGTTTCTTCGTTTGCTTTCAAGCCATTGGCCTACTCCATGACCGGTCGGGAATCGGAGGCGATGCCGCTATTTGAAGAAACGCTGAAGCTGATGAAGGCCAAGCTGGGGCCGGAGCATCCGGAAACGCTCCACGTCATGGGCAACTTTGCTGAGGCCTCTGTTGGTGCTGGCCATTTTACAGAGGCGATAGCGTTGTGGGAGGAGGCGTTCAGACTAAGGGCCTCGACTCTCGGGGCAGATCATCACGACACACTCTTCTCCATAAACAGACTTGCGATCACCTATCGAACCGCCGGCCAATTCAGCAATGCCATTCCCTTGTTCGAGGAGTTGATCGCGCTCAGGAAGGCCAAACT
The DNA here is from genome assembly GCA_038228235.1 of Verrucomicrobiota bacterium. GTDB lineage: Bacteria > Verrucomicrobiota > Verrucomicrobiia > Limisphaerales > JBBRPK01 > JBBRPK01. The sequence goes on along the minus strand of JBBRPK010000151.1, from coordinate 1,998 downwards.
CGGTGTGGATCATCCTGAGACGCTCAGGGCCATGGCGAGCCTCGGGATAACCTACACTCAGAGCCTGTTTTAAAATTCCGTGGGGTCCTGTTTTCGCGGAAAAGACTGGATGGCGAGACGCGATGAGCGAGCCTACCCGCCAGGGGTCTGTGACCGAGGAGCAACAAAGCCAGACGGCCCGTTCCGCGAAAACCCTCCGGGCGGGGGCTCTTTTGGCTGCGGCCCGCGTTGGCTCGGCCGTTACAGCCCGCTTTGGGGATGCTCCAGCCTCGCCGCCTTGGCCGCAACCAAAATCCCTCGCCGCAGGACCCCACGCAATTTTAAGACACGCTCTCAGGCAGGCCGATTGTCTCAAGCATTGTCGTTGGTTCAGGAGGTGCTTGAAAGAGCGAAGCCGAAGCTCGAATCAGGCGATTCTGTCACTTTAGACTTGGTATCAGCGATGGGCTCTTCGCTAAGGGAGGCGGACAGGTGTGTGGATGCCGAAGTGTTATATCGCGAGTTACTGCCCTATCGGCGCAAGAACTCCACGACCAATAGCCTCGTCCTGGCCGGCCTGCTCAGCAGCTTCGGCGAGTGCCTGCTGTTGCAGGGCAAATTCCCGGAGGCAGAGTTAGCGTTGCGAGAAGCGTTAACGATTCACGAGCAAAAGGCGCCCGAAAAATGGGAGACATCCAAGGCCCGTAGCCGCCTCGGCATGGCTTTGCTCGGTCAAAAGCAATATGCGCAAGCCGAGCCACTGCTCATGGAAGGCTATCAAGGCATGAAACAGCGCGAGTTTCTTATTCCGAAAGGACCAAAAGGCCCGCTGAAGATTACCGGAGAGCGACTGGTTCAGCTTTACGAGGAGTGGGGCAAACCCCAACAGGCCGCTGATTGGCGCGAGAAGTTATCTCAAGCCCAAGGTGCGCCGGTTACGGCGCAGCCCGCCGAAGCTCGATAATTGCTCGCTTTCTTTTCACCGGAGCGAGATGCTGGAAGGAATAGCTCCGTCAGGAGCGCCATGATTATAACAGCCAACGCCCGCTAAGTTGAATCAAGCTGCCTCTTCAATCAACTCATAAGGCTGAATGAGCAGGTCGGCCGAAATGCCAAGGCCCTGTTGGAGCTTGCGAATCATTTCCATAGTGAGCGGGCGAGTGCGCTGGAGAATCTGCTTGACCTTGCCGGGACTGCCCAGAAACGGCTCCAAATTCCGTTCCGACCAACCTCGACTTTCTAGATAGTAGCGGATGGCTTCAATCGGATCCGGTAGCGCAATTGGGAAGTGTTGGTCTTCGTAAGCTCCAACCAAAGTCGTCCAAATCTCAAGACAATCACCTTCTGGCGTATTCGGCTTGGCGTCGAATAGGCGCTCGATTTCCAGCAGTGCCCTCGTGTAATCGGCCTTGGTCTTTATCGGCTTGATTCTCATTCTGGCACCTTCTCACTAAACGGTCGCGACGTCAATCTTGTTGTAGTCTGCATGCGATCCAATGAAGCGGACATAGACAATTCCGAACCGATATTGAATCACCACGACGAGGCGGTAGTGGTTGCCCTTGAGGTTGAAAACCACCCGGTCGTTGCCAACAAAGCTCGCATTCCGATAAATACTCTTAAGGTCAGAGGGGGTTTTCCAATTGGCCCGCTTGGCATCGTGATACCACGCCTCGATGGGCCTCCGCGCGTCCGGATGCTTCCCCCAGAATTCACGCAATGTTCTACGCGCGATGATTCGCATAGTCGGAAGAATAGACTTGTCCAACCGCCGCATCAAGGCCCGGAGGCGCGCAGCTATTACTGGTTCAGTTTTACCAGGATTGGGGCAAACCCCAACAGGCCGCTGATTGGCGCGAGAAGTTATCTCAGAGCCTGTTTTAAAATTGCGTGGGGTCCTGCGGCGAGGGATTTTGGCTGTGGCCAAGGCGGCGAGGCCGGAGCATCCCCGCAGCGGGCTGTGATGGCCGAGTCAACGCAGGCCTCAGACAAAAGACCCGCTGCCCGGAGGGTTTTCGT
>JBBRPK010000150.1:0-13706 GCA_038228235.1 Verrucomicrobiota bacterium | reverse complement strand
CCTCAGACAGTTCTGGGCGGTCACTCAACCCCCAAGCCCGCCCCTCAACAACTGGCCCGAAATCCTCGGAAAATACTCACTGTAAAATCTGTCCCCTTTTGAACTCGCGCACAATTCCCCTTTTGAACTCCCGCCGACACTTCGGCGCATTTTTGTTGCGGTTTTCGCTCAACCTTCTATTGTGGCAGCCTATGGAAAAATCCCAGTCCCGGGCAATATTCTCCGGTTCTCCAAAGTCGGAGTTGCAACTTACGAAAAGCAACCACCGCGTTGCTACTTTCGTAGCTGCAAACGCGAAACACCCCCAATTCTGATGCCATTTCGCGACCTTGGGCTTGATGCCAACATTCTTAAAGCCGTCCAGGCAGCCGGTTATACTGAGCCTACCCCCATCCAGGCTGCCGCCATGCCGCTCATCCTTGCGGGGCACGATCTCATTGGGATCGCCCAAACCGGCACCGGCAAGACGGCGGCCTTCGTGCTGCCAATTCTGGCTAGACTCTCGCGGATGACCGCCGAAAACCTTCCAGGTATCCGCGCCCTGATCGTGGCGCCGACCCGGGAATTGGTCGTGCAGATTCAGGAAAATGTGCGCGCTTACTCGAAGCACCTGCCGCTGCGCGCCACCACGGTCTTTGGTGGTGTGGGCGAACACAATCAAATCCAAGCCCTGCGCTCGGGGGTGGATCTGGTCATCGCCACTCCTGGCCGTCTGCTTGATCTGATGGGCCGGCGGTACGCGGATTTTTCCCGCCTCCAATTCCTTGTGCTCGATGAAGCAGAACGGATGCTCGACATGGGTTTCCTGCCGGACATCCGTCGAATTGTCCAAGCCCTGCCGCAGAAACGGCAGACGCTCCTCTTCTCGGCCACCCTTTGCCCCGAAATTGAGGCGCTAACCCATCAGTTCCTTCGCGCTCCCAGGACCGTTCAAATCGGACGACGCTCCAACCCCGCGGAAACGGTCACTCAACTTGTCTATGAGGTTTCAAAACACCTCAAGCCTGCCCTTCTTGCGCATCTGCTCCACCAGCCGGGCATGGACATGGTCCTGGTTTTCTCACGCATGAAACACAGCGCCGACCGCATCGCCCGGCATCTGGAGAGCACCGGCGTTAAGACCGCCACGCTCCACTCTAACCGCTCCCAGAATCAACGATTGCGCGCCTTGAAAGACTTTAAATCTGGTGCCGTGCGTGTGCTGGTAGCAACGGATATTGCGGCCCGTGGAATTGATGTTGAGGGCATTTCGCATGTGGTGAACTACGACTTCCCAATGCACCCGGAAGATTATGTTCACCGTATAGGCCGCACCGGCCGGGCCCATGCCGTGGGCGACGCCATCAGTTTTGTAACTGCTGAAGATCACGGCGCCTTGCGCTCTTTAGAGCGATTTATCGGACGGGGCATCGTGCGCAAACGAGCCGAAGGCTTCAACTACTCGGCGTCCGCGCCGCCGGATCATCCCTCGCACGAGATTAAGCACCGCCCGGCGCAAGGCAACGTCCGTCCCCAATCGACCATGGGAAACTCTCGCAGTGGCAGTCCCGCTCAGCGCAATCGCTTTTCTTTCGCCCGCTCCGGGCCGGGCCGGCATCGTCGTTACTGAGGCCAGTCCCGAAAATGCAAAAAGGGCAGGGAACTTAATCCCTGCCCAATGGGACGAAGAGTTTTTTGCGCCTGTTAGGCGAGCTTTCTGCGCATGATGCCCAGGCCGGAGAGGGCTACGCCGAGCATGATGAATCTGAGTCCACCATCAGGAACGGCGGTAGCAGCGGAGAAGCTGAACACGCCTTTCGATCCCTTTTAAGCTGGACTTGTGCCAACTCCATAATAGAACAAATAATCATGGCATAACCCAATAACAACACGATAGTTGCGGAAATTTTTTATTTTTAAACCTTGAAAATAGAGAGGTCGAATTAGTAAAAAAACGCGATAGCCTCTTCTCTGGGAATCTACGATCTAAGTTTTCTCAAGTAACGCGCGTTCAGCAACTTGCGCAAAAAACGAGCCTGTAAGCTTATCCGACGCCGCGCTGGACTGGCTGTAACTCCGCCTTACTTATTTCGTTCCCGGTCTTTTCTGGTCCGAACGTTTAACATCACACTAGGCCCTCGTGATTTGTTCATAATGCGGCGGTGGCTCCGTTCGCGTTTTCGGCGGAGCCTTGATCCGGGATTAAACCAATCCGTGAGACCATGGATTAGAAATCCAAGGGCGATCAGCCCAGCAATCCAATACGGCAGATTCTTCATCGTTCTTATTATCTCTATTTGCCTCACTGGAGTAAAGGCGGATGCCAATGAATTCATTGGATTTTTTGACCCCAAAGCTCAGACCGATGGAAAATGCCCGCGCAAGCGTATCACCTTACGAAAGAAACTAATGATATGGATGCGAACAAAAGGCCCAATGTGAAGACTCGGCAAGTTTGCTCCCGTTCAGATTATAAATCGCCAGCCTTATGATGATGAAAATATTAGCTACGCAAACACTCGCGACAGCACTTTTCGCCTTTGCTCCCATAGCCGCCTTTTCTCAGGAGAATGTAACTCCCGAGGAGGTGGTCAAACACCATCCCGCTGCGCTGCCCTTTGCATCGAATAGGAGTCCTGGCAAACCGGGTAGTTCAGGTGGGATCATCTCCGTTGAGGATGCAGACGTAGTAACTGTGGCTCCTGCAGTTCCCTCAGGCCTCAGCAGCCAACGCTCCAACAACAAGGTGCGTTACCTCAGCGCCCGGGAGGATGTGCGGCCTATCGTGGTGCAGTTCTCGGGTAAAGATGAGAACGTCGATACCTTTCATGAGGATCTTAGCATCCTCACACTTCGGATTCGCAAAGCCCTCGAAGGAGGCGCCGATGGAGAAGTCCTCACAAGGCCCGACGCCGCCTTTTTACGCGGAGCAAGTGGCAGTTCCGTGCGAACGATTTATCTCGATGGATTTGGCGCTCTTGTCTTCGTGAAAGTCGGCTTTCCGTTGCTGGCGGCGCCAGCGGTGGAGCAACCCGCCGCCGGCCCTGCAGTTGATTCAGAGTGGAATCGTGCGAAGCAGGAAATGCTGGCGGAAAGACGGAAAGCCCTCTCGTTGGACTCCGTCTCCGGGCAGCCCTACGATGCTGCGCAAGTCGAAACCTTGAAAGCCCAAATCCTGAGCGCCTTGAAGGATGCTGCCAAGGTGCGCACTATCCAACCGGCGGATTTCGTGGTCGTGACGGTTTTTGGTCCGCCAGCGATGGGTTCGGCGAAAAATAGCCCAACCGAGATGCGTGGCACCGTCCTGACCATTCGCGTTAAAAAATCAGATATCGATATGTTCGCGGCGGACAAACTTGATGCGGAAAAGTTCAAAGGAAAAGCAACCATGACAGCCTACGTTGGAAACGGCTATGGTGTGACCAGCGTCAATTCCTGGGCCAAGAGTGGCAGTTTGCAGATCCGATGATCACCCGGCACCGCAGTCTGCCATACCAAACGAATTTCGCGCGTCGAACCCCTTAACCGTAGCAGCCGATGTGAATCGGCTCTGATCTTTCCGAGGAGATTTAGCATAGAAGCGGCTTGGAATTAGGTTTAGGATTTGGAGCAAGACAGACTATGATTGCCCAAATTCCAAACCCAGACCTCCCGCCATTGATCGTTTTCGAAGACGAACATTTGCTGGTAGTGCACAAGCCGGCCGGGCTGAATACGCATGCTCCCAGCCCTTTCGCGGGCGAGGGAGTATATGATTGGTTGCGCCATCGCGAACGACGTTGGGCCACGCTGGCTATCATCCATCGCCTGGACAAGGAAACCTCCGGAGTCCTGATGTTCGGAAAAACTCCAGAAGCCAATAGTTCGCTCACCGAACAGTTCACCCGCCACACCATCCGCAAGAAATATCTGCTTGTGACGGACCGCCCTGTCGGGCAGAAGGCGTTCACGGTCATTTCCACGCTGTCTCGAAGTGGAGAGAAATATGTCACCCACCCCCTCCCATCGGGAGGAACGAGAGCGGAGACACGCTTTCAAGTTATCCATTCGCAAGAGGGGCGCACCAGCCAGCTCGCCGAACCGGTGACAGGGCGCACGCATCAAATTCGAGTGCATGCCGCCGACGCTGCGTTTCCAATTCTAGGCGACACCCTTTACGGAGGGACTTCGGCGAGGCGGCTTTTTCTCCACGCGGAGGAATTGATCCTGCGACATCCGGACACCGGAGTCGAAATGACTTTCCGCGTGCCCAATGACTTTCCCGACACACTCATTCTTCGCCTCGCCCCCTTTCCGCGTGTGTCTGGGCCAGAGCGCTTGCCGCACTCTTCCCTGCGCAAGGCGCTGATAGATCCGGAGATGACTAACGCCTATCGAATCGTGCATGGGGCGTCGGACGGCTGGCCGGGTTGGTATGTGGATCGGCTGGCGGAATTCGTCTTATCGCAGTCTGACCGACCCTTGACGCCGGAGCAGATGCGATGTTTGGAAAACCTGCTCGAAGCAGACGATTGTAAAAGGTTCCCCTTACGAGGCGCCTATCATAAATTGATTCAGCGAAGGGTGGCGAAGGGCGCAGCCGCCGAAGTCTGCCCCCGGCATACACTCGGCGAAACCGCCCCGGAACGTTTTTCTGTTCGGGAAAACGGACTCCAGTTCGAAATCAGATTCACCGAAGGCTACTCGGTGGGCTTGTTTTTGGATCAGAGAGACAATCGCCGCCGCTTTCTGGTTAATCATGTGGCGGCGGGTTTTCCTTTATCTCTAACTTTGCTCTCGAGGTGCGAAGCGCTGAACTTGTTTGCCTACACCTGCGGCTTCTCGGTCTGCGCCGCCAAAGCCGGGGCCAGGACCACCAGCATCGATCTGTCGAAAAAATATCTGGATTGGGGGAAGCGAGATTTTGCGGCCAACCAACTCGATGCCTCCAAGCACGAGTTCCTGCATGGCGACGCGTTCGACTGGCTTCGGCGATTGGCAAAAAAACAGCGCCAGTTCGACGTCATCGCGCTTGACCCGCCCACCTTTTCGCGCTCCAAAGAGCACGGGGTTTTTCGGGCTGAAAAGGATTATGGCAAGCTGGCGGGAGCAGCAATTCGTTTGCTAAAACCCGCCGGAGTGTTGTTTGCCTCCACCAATGCCGCCACCTGGAAGGCTGAGGAATTTCTGGCAGTGATGGCCGCCGCCGCGCATTCGGCGAAACGCAAGATTCTCCAGCAACATTACGTCCCCCAACCGCCGGATTTTCTGATTAGCCGAGAGGAGCCCGCCTATTTGAAAACCCTTTGGACCCGGCTTGCGTGAGAGTATTCTCAGTGCCCAAAACCAGCCGGAACACCCGACCCGTGAAAAAAGAAAAATCGTGGAAGGTTCGGATAGCCTCGGATTACCTCGGATCGCCCATGAAATCCCCCGGAAACGGAGAACTTGAACGAAAACCAGCGGGGATGAGTCATCCCGGTCGCACGGCATTTCCCACTTTCCAGCCTGGTGAGTTGGCACGTGTGGAACTTTCTTCCCAGACGTTTGATTGCTAACGGCAAGTCCGGGAATCTGCTTTCTCTGAAAATGGCACCGCCTTGGGCTGGCGAAGGCCAGATTCGAGTCGTTATTGTTCTGCCTCCGAGTGTCATTTTTTCGCATTCGTTTCAGGGACCAACTCACCGAGGGTGATCCAATCATAATCCTTCCATTTTATTGGTTTGACAGGAGTATCATTTTTGATACACTGACTTGCGCATGAAGTCGAAACGCCGAAGACGCCGTCCCAGGAACTCGACTTGGCTCGGACGCGAAAACGAGAATAGGATCACGGTTATGAGTAAGAACAAACATCGGGGTTCGGACCTGCCGGACCTCTTGCGTGAAGACGGCGTCCTGGAAGTGGTTGAGGCCCGCGCAGTGAAGCGCGCCTTGGCAATGCAACTCACTCGTTTGGCCGCAGAGCAATCCCTGAGCAAATCCGAAATGGCCGCGCGGATGAAAACCAGTCGAGCGGCAGTGGACCGGCTCCTGGATGCTTCCAATCCTTCCGTTACGCTGAGCACACTGGGCAAGGCCGCGCGTGCCCTGGGCCGCAAGGTCAAAATCGAGTTGGTGCCGGTGTAAGCTGCGTTCATGCGCCATGTTCTATAGCGCAACTGCCGAACCTTCGGACAGATGAGGAGGCGCCCGAAGCCATGCCCTGCACCGCGGGAGGCGCAAGGAAGCGAATCGAAGACCAAGGGAGCAGTTTTTTGAGGCGAAACCTCAGGCGCCGGGTTGCTGCAAAACCGTTAAAATTAAAACAGTTCGCATGGAGTTGCGCCAACCATCCCCGCTTCTCTTTGACATCGCATCTGGCTCTGACTAGCTTGCCGCCTCATGTCGAGGCTGCCTTTCGAATTATTCCTGGCGCTGCGCTATCTGCGACCGAAACGCACTTTCGTTTCAGTGATTACACTCATCTCGGTGGTCGGCGTTATGCTAGGGGTGGCTGTGCTGATTATAGTCATTAGCGTCATGACCGGTTTCGACCATCAGTTACGGGACAAAATTCTTGGGTTCAAGGCGCATCTCACCATTCTTCGGGACCAATCGCCCATGACTAATTACGTAGCGGTGATGAAGCTGGTGAAGGCAAATCCAGGGGTGAAAGTATCGGAGCCGTTCGTGATGGGGCAAGTGTTGATAAAGACCGAGCCGAAAACAGGCAACTCATTGGTGGCGGCGCCCGGGGTGCGGGGAATTGATCCGAGATCCGAAACCAACCTGAGCATTTTGGCGACGAATATCGTGATGGGAGCTTTTGACTTAAAGGGGGACAGTGTGTTGGTGGGGAGCAACCTGGCGGACCGGTTGCGATTGCACATTGGCGAGCGGATCGCGGTTTATTCTCCGCGCGACATGCAGGAAATGGAAAAACAGCGCGGCAAAGCGGACGCAGAAGGGATTTTGCCCGACGAGTTCGTAGTGCGCGGCATTTTCGACGTCGGTTACTATGATTATGACGCAAACGTAATCGTCACTTCCCTGGCGAACGCTCAGGATTTATACGGGCTGGAGAACAGTGTCCACGGCCTGTTGGTGACACTGGAAGATCCTTTCCGGGCGGAGGCGGTGCGCGCCGCACTTTACAAATCCCTGGGACCGGGTTATCAGATTTCGACCTGGGAAGAGGAGAACTCAAGCATCCTCGGCGCGCTGGTGGTAGAAAAGAAAGTGATGTTCATCGTCATGTTCTTTACCACGGTAGTGGCGGCCTTCGGCATCATGAATTCTCTAATCACCTTCGTGGTGCAAAAAACCAGAGAGATCGGGATGCTAAAAGCTCTGGGAGCGGCGCGCGTGCAGGTGCTGTGGCTTTTTTTGAGCCAGGGCTTGGTGGTGGGAGTCCTGGGCGTGCTGACCGGGTTTGGTCTCAGCATGTTAGCGGTTTCTTATCGGAACGAGTTTTTGCACGTGATGCGAAACTGGACGGGACTGCAATTGTTCCCAGCCGACATTTACGGATTCACGGAATTGCCCGCGCGCATCGTGCCGGCAGATATCGCGGTGATCTGCGGCAGCGCCCTCCTGATGTGTTTGTTGGCCGGACTGATTCCGGCCTGGATCGCCTCGCGGCTCAAACCTGTCGAGGCTTTGCGGTATGAATGATTCGCTGCCGGGCGCACAGACTTTGATTCCGCCGAGTCCATCTCCCCAAGCCCCGGATGGCGAGCCGCTATTGAGCGCGCGCGGCTTGCACAAAACTTACATCATTGGCAGGCGCACTCTGGAAGTATTGCGGGGGGTGGACTTAACGGTGAATCGTGGGGAATTGCTGGCCTTGCGCGGAGCTTCGGGAGCGGGCAAGAGCACGTTATTGCATCTGTTGGGTGGTTTGGACACGCCGAACAAGGGCGAAATATGGTTTGGCGGCAAAGACCTCGCCACGCTGTCCAGCCGGGGGCGCGCTCGATTGCGCAACCAACGGGTGGGTTTCATTTTTCAAGCTTATCATCTACTCCCGGAATTGGATGCATTGGAAAATGTCTGCCTGCCGGCACGAATGGCCCGGACACCTGCCGCCGCGGCAGAAGCGCATGGACGAGAACTGCTGAAACGCGTGGGATTGGCCGAGCGGATGGACCATAAGCCTTCAGAGCTTTCCGGGGGCGAACAGCAGCGCGTGGCCATTGCCCGCTCGCTAATTAACTCGCCCGACTTAATCCTGGCTGATGAGCCAACGGGCAACCTCGATTCTCATACAGGGGGAGAAATCATCGAGTTGCTGGCGGCATTGTGGATGGAGAAGCAGACGACTTTCATCATTGCTACACACGATGCCAAGGTCGCCGCCCGCGCGCCAAAAGTGATGGAATTGGTCGACGGACAAGCCCGGTGAGGCTGGGATTAAGAGCATGAGTTCCAGGCCTGAAACAATTTCACGGACCCCCTTCCAATCCCACGTTTCTCCCCGCTACAAATGGTGGGTCGTTTTCATGCTCTGGTTCATCTGTTTCTTTAATTATGCGGATCGACAGGCCATCTTTTCCGTTTTTCCCAAGCTCAAAGAGGAATTTGGTTTTGATAAAGTCCAATTGGGTTTGATCGGCGCCGCTTTCATGTGGGTTTATGCCTTTGGTGCTCCCTTCGCCGGCTACATTGGGGATCGCGTCAAGCGCAAGAACCTGATTCTGAGCGGCTGTTTATTTTGGAGCTGCATCACCGTCATGACGAGTTGGTGCGGCAAACTCTGGCACTTTGTGACCGTTCGCGCATTGGAGGGTTTCGGGGAGACGTTTTATTTTCCGGCCTCGATGTCGCTGCTGAGTGATTACCATGGCCCCCGCACGCGGTCGCGCGCGCTCTCTTTCCATCAATCCAGCGTTTATGTGGGCACAATCGCGGGGAGCTGGCTGGGGGGTTGGCTGGCTGAGAAGCACGGCTGGCGCATCGGCTTTTATGTGTTCGGCGCGGCTGGCATCTTGCTCGCGCTCCTGCTTTATCGTTTTTTGCGGGAGCCAGCTCGCGGGCAGTCGGAAGAAATCGGTGAGCAGGCCGACCGCAGCGCAAACACGCCCAGCAACCTAGTCGGCGCCATTTTTCGCAGGCCGATTGTGCTCGTGCTGATGACGGTATTTCTGGGCGCTAATTTCGTAGCCACAATTTTCCTTACCTGGACGCCCACCTTCCTGGTCGAAAAATTCCATTTTAAATTGGGTGCGGCAGGATTGTCCGGAAGCGTATTCATTCATTTGGCCAGCGCCGGAAGCGTTCCCATTGCCGGGATGCTGGCAGACCGTTTTGCGGGCCGCTTTGCTGGCGGCCGCATGCTGGTGCAGGCATTGGGGCTATTGTTCGGATCGGTGTTTGTTTTTCTGATTGGCATCACGGGCGATGTCACCACCCTTTTGCTCTCGATGACCCTTTTCGGTCTCTGCAAAGGGTTTTACGATTCAAACATCTTCGCGTCGCTTTATGACGCAATTGAACCGCAGGCACGGGCTACCGCGGCGGGCCTCATGAATACGGTGGGTTGGGGCGGCGGCGCGCTAGGGCCACTGACCGTGGGCTGGGTAGCCAAGCACGGGCGGCACCTCAACGAGATTGAGAACATGAGCGAGGCCATCGCTTTTGGGGGCCTCATTTATTTGCTGGGCGCAGGGCTGCTTTTCGGAGCAATATTGTTGCAGGCGAAACGGGTGTCGGCGCTTAATCGCGCATCCGAGCCCCATAACCTGTAGCAGCCGATGTGAATCGGCTCTGATCTTTTTTGGAAGATGGTGAGCCGACTCACGTCGGCTGCTACAATGGGCTGTGCTTACCAGCCTGGGTGATATGAGGCTTGCCAGTGGCTGGGCGTCCGCTAAGAGACAGGGATGCTGTTATGGCGCGAACACATCCCGGCGGACTGGCTGCCGAAAATCCTGGCGAATTTACCCGCCGTGCTGGTCGATCATGCGCATCTCGAGCGCAAAGCGGCGACGTCGGCCCTGAACCTGGAAAAGTACCGTGATCTTTATGGCTCAGTGGGTGTGCTAAACGGGATTGCCATTGAAGAGTTGCAGCATTTTCAACTCGTGCTCGATTTGTTGGCTCGACGCGGCATTCCTTTCGGTCAGCCTTATCCCAGCCCCTGGATAACAGGGCTGATGCGCGGCATCCGGAACGGGCAGCGGCACCAGGTCATCGATCATCTGGTCTGCTGCGCGCTGATCGAAGCCCGTAGTTGTGAGAAATTTCAAATCCTGGCCCGGGAATTAGAGAGCCGGGATTCAGAATTGTCGCGCTTTTACGCGGGGCTGGTGGAATCAGAGGGCAACCATTACGCCACCTATTTGCTGATGGCGCGCGCCATCGATCAAGGGGAGACGGATCGACGTTTGGATTGGTATCTTGACCTCGACGTGGAATTGATTCGCCAGCCAAATCCACTGCCAATGCTCCATTGATCTTGTATTTGCATTCTGCTCCCGGAATGGCGAAGCTTTGGCCGCACCGACAACTGGCTTGCCTTGCAGGATTGTAGCATGAAATTCAAAACATTATTCACCGGAACATTGATCGTCCTCCTCGCCTTGGGGCGGCAAGCCAGGGCCGCGGATCAACCAGCGCCCAAACCCAAGAGCGCGTCCATCCAAGAAATTGTGTTGGTTAGGCAGGCAGATGTTAGCGCGGATAAGGCCTCTGCCTGGAAAAGGGAAGGTTTCAAAGCTGTCGCTTTGGTGATGGAGGATGGAATTCAACCCAGCGCATGGGCGCGGACGGCGAACACCATTTCCGCCAAGTCACTTGAGCTTTATTATTGGATTGAAGTCGCGCGCAATCCCGCGCTGGCTGAAGCCCATCCGAGGTGGATGGCCTCGATGGGCATGCACGAAGATTGGCAGGAAAAATTTCCCAAGGTGGTTCCACCCCAGGAAGGGGAGGTCGCAAAAGTGTTTCCATGGGTGAGCATCGGTTATCAAGAAGCCTTCGACGCGCAGTTGGAACGAGCCACCGAACTCGTGAGGCGAGTTCCTCCCAATTTTCGCGGGGTTTTCCTCAACGACCTGCAGGGAGGGCCGAGCTCGTGCGGCTGCGGCAATCTGCAATGCCGCTGGGCCATCGATTATCACACGGAATCCACTGGAACTAAATTTGAAGCGGACGACATGGCGTCGCAATTCGTGGCCGCCCTGAGGCAACGGGTTGGCGGCAAAGCGATCATTCCAGTGTGGACAACTGAATGCGAAGAGGAAGACCTGCCTTCGAAGAAAAAGACCAATTTCACGACCGGCTACTGCGGTTCGGTGGCTTGCGCTCACGGGCTCTGTCCGAAGGATTTTACTAAACAATGGACGGCGCTGGCCAAGCTTGGGGAGGAACCGATTGGCTTGCTCAGCCTGCATCGAGAATTCAAACGTGCTCGCAAAGAATATGGCGAAGGCCCCGCCTGGATCGTGCGGCCAGTAAGTTATCTTGATAAAGTCCTTCCCCAATTCGCCGGCGCCCCGATTCCTCACCAAAGACTGTGGCTCGTAGTGCAAGGCTCCACCAAGGATGAAGAACTGGCAGCCCGTCGAATTGCCGCTCAAACCGGTGTTGGCTCAGTAATCGTTGCGCGCGCCCGGATTGACCAATCCTACGAGCCGCGGGTCATCTCTTTGAAATGATCGGCCTTCAGCGTTTTTTGCCAGCGCGCCAGTTGTCTTTGCACCTCGGCGGTCCCAGGCGCCCCAATGAGGTTCCTCTTTCCCATTGCTTGCCGCAGATCAAAAACGTCGGTGACATCGCTCTCGAAATGTTTATCCAGCGCTCGCAATTCAAGAAGGGGAATTTGGCTGATGGACTTGCCCTGCCGCTCGGCCAACGCCACCACCTCGCCTACGAGATGGTGCGCCTGTCGAAAAGGCGTCCCCTTGAGCACAAGATAATCCGCCAAATCCGTTGCGAGGAGTGATGCATCTCCGCTGGTTTCTGCACAGGCGGTTTCATTGACGGCGGTCTGCTCCAGCATTCCCGCCATGACCCGCACAGTGGCACGAACAGTATCAGTCGTATCGAACAATCGCTCCTTGTCCTCTTGTAAATCGCGATTGTAAGTCATTGGCAGTCCCTTCAGCAAAGTCAGGAGCGCCACCAGATTGCCAACGACTCGCGCGGTCTTGCCGCGAGTCAACTCGGCCACATCGGGATTCCTTTTTTGGGGCATCAAGGAGGAACCCGTAGTGTAGGCATCGTCGATTCTTATGAAATTAAATTCTGCTGTCGCCCAGAGGATCACATCCTCCGCCAAACGAGAGAGATGCACCGCCAGCAAGGCCGCGTCAGAACAAAATTCGATGGCAAAATCACGATCGCTCACCGCATCCATGGAGTTTTGTGTCAGGCAAGGATGGTTTTTTTCGTCAACAAAATCCAGCAACCTGGCAACGAGTTCCCGGTCAAGAGGAAGAGTTGACCCCGCGATAGCTCCGCTGCCGAGAGGGCAAACGTTGACGCGCAGAAAGCAATCCCCGAGACGCTGGTAATCCCGCTCCAGCATTTCCACATAAGCCAGCAGATGATGAGCGAGATACACCGGTTGGGCGCGCTGTAAATGGGTGTAGCCGGGTATCAACACCCCAACCCCGTTTGTTCCCAACCTTACCAGAGCGCCTTGGAGTTGGCGAATCTCGCCCGCCAGTTCTGTGATTTCATCCCGCAACCACATGCGCATATCAAGGGCCACCTGGTCATTACGGGAACGTCCGGCATGGATTTTCGCGCCGGCAGGGACCCGCCGCGTCAACTCGGCTTCGATGTTCATGTGAACATCCTCCAGCTCAGGTTTCCAATCAAATTGGCCATCGGCGATTTCCTGGCCAATTGAGATCAAACTGCGTCGAATGGCGCTCAATTCGGATTTCGTCAGCAAGCCGGCCTTTTGGAGCATAGTGGCATGCGCGATCGAGCCAAGGATGTCCTGCTGCCAAAGCCGCCAGTCGAAAGAAATCGACTCAGTAAACCGGGCAACTTCAGCCGCTGGACCGCTGGCAAAGCGGCCACTGCGAGAAACGGGAGAACCTTTTTTCATGTTCTTAGCACCGCTTATTCTTGCAGGCGCCGAGCTTTTTCATCTGCTCACACGCTCCCGTGATATGGAGTCGTTGAGCCTTCACGGAAAAGCCGAGCTTCTGGGTTATTTCATTCTCGATCTTCTCGATTTGCTCGCTTTCGAACTCGACGATTTTGCTGCAATCCCCGCAGACGATATGACTGTGGCGCGGATGCTCGGCATAGTTGGGATCGTAAAATTTATAATTTTTTCCAAAATCCATTTCCTGAACCAGCCCGCTCTCGGTCAGCAATGGCAAGGTGCGATAGACGGTGGCACGGGAAACAGATCCATCCCTTTCCTGAGCCCAGCCCAGCAACTGTTCCGCCGTGAAATGCTCTTCCGTGCCGAAGACAGTATCTATGATGGCCTGGCGCTGGGAAGTTATGCGCAGATTCTTCCTTTCGAGGAAGGCCATGAATTTCATTTTGGCGGTTGCCTTGCCCAGCTTTGGCATGGGGAGATTGTATTTCGGAGGAATTGAAACTTCAAGATTCAATATCTTTCAATCTTAGAGCCTGTTTTAAAATTCCGTGGGGCCCTATATTCGGGGAAAAGGCCGGATGGCGAGGCGCGACGAGGGGAGCATATCCGCCAGCGATCTGCGACCGAGGAGCAACGAAGCCAGTCGGCCTTTTCCCCGAAAACCCTCCGGGCGGCGGGTCTTTTGTCTGCGGCCTGCGTT
>JBBRPK010000149.1:0-13775 GCA_038228235.1 Verrucomicrobiota bacterium | reverse complement strand
AGGTTCATGAGCCGACTCACATCGGCTGCTACGAGGTTCATGAGCCGACTCACATCGGCTGCTACGAGGTTCATGAGCCGACTCACATCGGCTGCTACGAGGTTCATGAGCCGACTGACATCGGCTGTTGCGAGGTTCATGAGCCGACTGACATCGGCTGCTACGAGGTTCATGAGCCGACTGACATCGGCTGTTACGAGGTTCATGAGCCGACTCACATCGGCTGCTACGAGGTTAATGAGCCGAGTGACATCGGCTGCTACGAGGTTAATGAGCCGACTGGCATCGGCTGCTACGAGGTTGATGGAAAAGCGCTCCGGCTAGGGTTCCCTCCTGCACTTCTTTACCCGGGAGAGGTCGCGCTTGGTTTTCGATGGCTCGCATCTCGCCGCCGGCGGGCTACTTGCCTCAGAAGAACGATCCCGCTCAGCCCGAAGCACCCCCAGCCGAACCAATCGCCGTGTCGATGGTAAAAGGTGGGGGGGCGTTTGTGGCCGCCTAACAGCGGGACCTCCACTATCTTGTAGCCGACGCCATAAATGTCGCTGGTCTGCGGAAAGAAGATGGCATCCATTTGGCCATGGGCATCGACCCAGCACGTCAGGCCGTTGTTCGCGCAGCGGACGAGCGGCAAACCGTTCTCGACCGCGCGGAACACCGCATCGGCGGCGTGCTGCCATTGGGCGGCGCTTTCACCAAACCAGCCGTTGTTCGTCAGGTTGAGCAAAAAATCCGTGTCATCATCCACGGACATGCGGGTGAGGTGCGGGAACACATCTTCAAAGCAGATCGAAATGCCAGCCTTCAGATGCAGATCCGGCATCGAAAACCAGCCTGGTCGGTCTCCAGGAGTGAAGCTGCCCAGCCCAGTCAGGTTCTCGATGAAGGAGAATTGGTGGCTAAAGGGAATATATTCGCCAAACATGACCAACCGGCGCTTGCGGTAGTTACCCCTCACCTCGCCATCGGGTCCGACCAGAAAGCTGCTATTGAAATAATTGGTTTCCATGCGGCCCTTGGCCGTGACTCGCACTTCCCCATCATCGCTGCCGAGGACGAGCCAAATTTTATGGGTTTGGGCCAGGTTGGTTACCGCTTCGTGAATGTCCTCGTCCAATTGGAACATGTAAGGCACCGCGGCCTCGGGCCATACCAGCAGGTCCGGGTGATTGGTTAGCGCCTGCTCCGAAAGCTGGAGCAACTGTTGAAAACGATTGCTGCTTTCATTGGGATCCCAAATCCAGGTCTGCGGAATGCTCGGCTGAATTAAGGCCACCTTCACCTTGGATGAGGGAGCAGTTGCCTGGCTGATTTTCCAAGACCCCGCGGACACTATGGCCGCTGTGACCAGGAAGGGCACGAGGAGTTCCCGTTGCGCATGCCAACGCACCTGCGGTCTCCGAATAAGCAGGACCAGTGCGTTCATCAAGGAAATTGAAAACCACACCACTAAAAACGACACCCCATAAACGCCTGTCACGGAGGCGATTTGGATTACGGGCAAAATCCTGTATTGCGAAGCCCCAAGGAGTGTCCATGGAAATCCCAGAGGACCGCGTCCCATAAGCATCTCCAAACCGACCCAGAGGGACGCGCAAAACAAAGTCCAACCGAAACGCTGCCACCACGGGGTGGAAACAAACCAGTCCAGAAGTTCTGGGAACCGCGAAGGAATTAAGCAAGCATCCGGCTTTTTCCCGGACCAACTCGGTGCGGGTGAGACGTTCGGCGCGCCCGGGTTGGGTGGTTCTTCCGCGACATTCCGCGGGATTGGATACATTTTCCAACACAGCCAGACCCAAACTCCAGGATAAACCGAGAGGTAGAGAGCCAGACCGAGCCAGCCGATAATGGGCGTAAAGGAAACCGGGATGAGCAGCAGCCAATAAAGCGTCGCCAGGTAACCGGCCATTCCTCCCACATAGCCGATCCGAAACGCCGACCCCGAATTCCAGCCCATGGCAGCCATGAGCAACATTCCAGGGGCAACCCACGCCATCCCCGCCACATTGAATTTCGGAAACGCCGCTGCCAGCAACAAACCCCCAACGACAGCCAGACCATAGCGCGCGCGCTCCCCGGCCTTCATTGTAAATCTTCTCAGCAACTGTAATCAGCTTGAGCGGAACGAGCCAGGCACGCAATCTTCAAAGGCGAGAGAGGGGAGAACGAGTTCCACGAGTCCCTATTTGCTTAGAGCCTGTTTTAAAATTCCGTGTGGTTCTGTTTTCGTGCGCTGAATGGCGAGGCGCGACGAGCGAACATACCCGCCAGGGGTCTGTGACCGAGGAGCAACAAAGGTAGCCGGCGTACGAAAACCCTCCGGGCGGCGGGTCTTTTGTCTGCGGCCTGCGTTGACTCTGCCATCACAGCCCGCTGCGGGGATGCTCCGGCCTCGCCGCCTTGGCCACAGCCAAAATCCCTCGCCGCAGGACCCCACGTAATTTTAAAACAGGCTCTTAGAGATCAGGGACTCGTGGAACTCGTCCTTCCGAGCATTGTGCCGAGCCGCCGCCATAATGAATTGCTGATTTTTGGTTGCGAAGCGGGGCGAATTATGCTCAGTTATAGGCGATACACCCTCCAATTTGCGACGCTCGCATGGCGTGGCACAGCGGTAATATTTGCAGGATTTCGGCTCATGATCCCGAAGGGATACTCGAGAATAGCCCGGCGTTGCAACGCCGGGACCCCGATCAATAAGGCAAGTCCCGGAGGGACGGCTGAACAGATTGCCTCAGCCGTCCCTTCGGGACTCGTCGGGCACGAACCTCAAACCCGGCGTTGAAATTTTAACGCCGGGCTAATGTCGTTTGTCCCTCCGGGACAAAAAGGGTCGTCGTCCTTTCAAAAGCTAATGATATTGGATTATCAATCTGCGTTACGGCCTTGCTGGCGCATGTAGTGGAAAAGATATTGCTGGGCATAGCCGGCGTGAGGGCCGAAATGAGTCGCAGTGAAACGGAGCAACTTCTTGGCATTGGGACGTCTTTTGGGAAAGTAAAGTTGCCGGAGCGCTTTCAAAATCCAGACATCGACGGGGAATGCCTCTTGAAAGCCGCAGGCAAAAAGCAACACGCAATTGGCGATCTTGTTTCCGACTCCCGGGAGCTTGAGGAGTTCCGCTCGCGCTTCCTGGACGGTCTGGGTTTGGAGGGCTTTTAAATTGATGCTTCCTTCGGCCACGGCTAGGGCGGTAGCGCGCAAATTGGGCGCGCGAAAACCCATTTTGCAGGCCCGCAGCTCAGCTTCGGTGGCCGCGGCGAGGCGGTCAGGAGTCGGGAACGAGTAAGCGGGTTCGTAACCGGAAGGGACCACGAGCGGAGAACCGAAGCGACTACATAACATTGAGACTATTTGCTGGATTTGGACAATTTGTTTGGTTGAGGAGAGAATAAAAGAGGCCAGGCATTCCCACGGTTCCTGCCGCAACAGCCGGAGTCCGCGACATCTTCCGAGTGCCAAGCGCATGGGTTCATCGTCAGGGAAGCTTAGAAGCACTGACTCCAAGTCCACTTCGAGTTGCAAATACCAGCTCAGCCAGGACCAATCCGAGATGGGGCGGGCGGTCTCGGCGGAAATTCCTGTGTCCAGCATCTTGAGGCGCACCCAGTGGTGATCGATGATACCTTCCCAGGCGCCTGCGGCCAATTTCCAGCGAAAAGCCTGGCCGGAGGCCAGCGTGCCCGCCAGATCGTAGTTCCGCACTGGAAAGATCATCTGGCACTCGCTTAAATGCATGCTTTCTCCACTGGATTTTTAACTGGGGAACAGGTTTTTCGGGAAAGCATTTGTTTCAAAGCTGAGGTCGCGAGAAATGTCAGACTGAGCAGCCAAAATAGTGGATCGATGAGATAATCCCAAAAGTTAGGCGATTCCAGGAGGTGTAGATCGTAAGCGATTATGGAGAACAATAGCAGCAACCCGAATCGGTTCCGGTTCCAGATTAGCATTACGGTAAGGAGCGCGATTATAGGAAAGAGCACAGTGAAATTCCATCCCAGGGCGTAAGGATCGAGGTGGGCTGCTCCCAGCGCCAGGGGATAAAGGGCCGTGCCCATCACACCTCCAAAAAGCCAACTCGCTTTCCTATCCTCAGACCGAAAAAGTTCGGTCCGAAACGAGGTTTTCCAGACCCGATGAACGACGAGGCCTAACAACGGTATGCTGGGCTGCAAATTCAGTCCGGCCATCCAGCGTCCCAACGGAATGCCCTGGATCGGGAGCACAACCACCACGGCAGCAGCCAGACCAAACCCTAGAAACAGTGGCCACTTAGTTTGGCGTTCCTGCCTGCCGCACAATGTCAAATATTGAAAGAGCGAGAAAACGAGCAGCCATGGGAAAAAGAAAGAGAACCAGTAGCTGGTCATAGAGAATGATCCCTATCCGCCAGTCGTTCCCCCTTGAACTCGGGGTCTAAAGCCGCTGAGAGCGCCCCTGGTGGCGGCCCGCCCAAGGGAGTCAGGGTTTCTTTGGGCTGAACGTTCAACCACTCCACATTGAAAGCGGCATGCTTAATGGCTTTTCTCTTCCACGTATAAACGAGATGGATTCGGCCATTCCGACCTTGGATTAAATAGGGATAGGAGAATTCCGATCCCAGTTCTGCTTCCAAGGTGGCACAACGAGACCATGTCATGCCCCCATCGGCGGAAAGGGCCAAGCGTAAATTCTCCCGCCCGGTGGATGAATCATTAAACGCTAACAGAATTCTGCCATCCGAAAGGCGAAGGGCATCCAAACCCGAATCTGGATTGGGCAGCGCGACGGATTGCGGGTGAGACCAGTTTTGACCGGCATCAGCGGAACGAGTTAACTGGATTTTTTTCATCGAGGAACAATCCCGGCAGAGAGCGATTGCGTTTTGGCTATCCAGCGGCACAAGCGCGGGCTGAAGGGCCGACCTGCCTCCGAAGAGGCGCGTCTTGCTCCAGGCAAGCTCCCCAGCAGGGCTTTCATTAATCCACAAAATTTCCGGGAACTTGGCCAGGCATTCATGGTAGATGGGAACAGCCCAACTTCCATCAGAAAGAGCGCATGCTTTGTTTTTCACCAACTCGCTGAGGTTGAAAAACGGGCTGAGGATTAATCTTCGACTGGGCAACCAGGTTTGTCCTCCGTCACGGGACGTTTTCAGGTTCAACGAACTGGTGGACCAACCTCCGATTGAAACGGTCACATAAATCAAACGCAGTTTTCCGGCAGGGTCTGCGAAGACCATGGCATTCCCGATCTTTTTGATCGGACGCTGCAATTCCTGGGCGGCCGAAGCTCGAGAGACGAGCACCTGCGGTATCGACCAACTCTTCCCCTCCGCTGGCCCGCGCGTTGATCCGTAAATACAGACATCTCGTGCTCCCTCGTGCGAGCCCCCATACCAAGTGGCGCAGAGCTTCCCATCGGGCATTTCGCACAGCGAAGCGACGTGCATGCTGGCGACAGAGGGATCGGCAGTGATGATCTCCGTCTTGAAATCAGGCACGACGTCAAAGCGGTTGGTGGAGGGGGTTTCAACAAACTTTCTGCCGGCGAGTGTGTCTTTTTCTCTCCAATATCTAAGCGCGGGGGACAGGTAAGCTAAGGCGACGAAACCGATGAGGATCAATCGATTTCGGGAGCTGATCACAGAACACCTCTCCTTGCAGCAATTTGGAATTCTACACGGTTGAGGGGACTAGTTACATGAGTCGCTATAATACTCAAGAGATCAGGGACTCGTGGAACTTGTCCTTCCGGGGAATTACTCAAGAGATCAGGGACTCCTGGAACTCGTCCTTCCGAGGATTGTGGTACCGAGCCGCTCGCGAAATGAGAGGTGCTAGCTATCATGGGCGTTCGGAAACCAGGTAATAGCTGAATTCAGACTTCAGCCCTTCGAGTGAGCGACTGCGGAAGGCCATTTTCCAATCCTCGGACTTCGCATCCGGCCGGGCAAAACGCACCCAGGCCCTGCGCGAGTAGAAAGTGCGAAAGCGTCCTTTTTGCTCCGCGTGGAGTTGGCGCCTTTGCATCAACGCCATAAACTGAGGCTCATGAGCCGCATCGAGGATCACCATTTCCCCAGTTGATGGAATCCTAGGGTTTTCATGTGTTGGATCGGCATCAAAAGATTGAAGGCTGCGTCCGAGCCGCATGGAAAGCAGGGAAGGTTGAGGGGGATCGAACAATTCGACGGGATAGGAAGCCAACTCCGCGGAGAGATTTTCAGGCAAGGCATTAATCCCGAGACGTGGATAGATTCCTCCCAGGGCAACCATAAAAATCAACGCGCAAGAGAAGGCGATCCATTGCGAGTGAGTCGGACGAAACGCCAGGAAGACAGCAAATCCGGTAATGGTGAGCGCAGCGACGAGTTCCCAGCCGGCCAGTTTGAACCACCACGCGAACGAACAAATGCACAGAGAGATAGTGGCGAGGAGCACGACACAAATTCGGAGGATAATTTCGCTGGAACGGCCATGCCCCGCCTCGAGCCATTCCGCAACGAGGACGATTTGGGCAGGGAGCAGGGCGAGCATATAGCGCTCAAAAGATTTCATGAAAAAAAAGGGAACCGCCGAGATTAAAAACCAAGCGAGTAGGAAGCGTTGCTCGCTGATCCGCGCGGAAGTGTTTCGCCGGAAATGCGAGTAGATTGCCGCCAGCATTAATGGGGTCCACGGCAGGACCAATCCCAGAGCGCCACTCCAGGCCGAGAGGGGGGAACCGGGAGTCCAATGGCCAAATTGGCGAGCCGTCAATTCTTCACCGAGGATGTGTCCAAACCTTTCGGACCATAAATGCTGCATCGCCAGCGGCCAAGGCAGACAAATGGCTGCCAACATCAGGAATCCCAGCAAAAGCTGCCACCAATTCCTAGCCAAAAAACTTCCCCGTGGGAACACTGTCGCGCAGGCGAGAACTCCGGCAATGAAAAAGAGGAACCCGACCGGGCCTTTAGTCAAAAATGACAAGCCCAGGCAGAACGCGGAAAGCAAGATGAAGGATAGAAATCCCCGCTCGGCTATGGGCTGCCTCGTGATGCTAGAGACCGAGTTGCCGGCAAATTCTGAGGATCTTTCCGGAAGCGGGGCGGTGCGCTCGTTTCCGCATTCAGGAGAAGTTCGGACGGCCTCGGCAGAGAGGATGCGCGCAGGGGTTTTGAGATTGCTGAGCGCGGGGACGGTCGCGGTCCGGGGTAGGCGGAGCCATTTGACGAAGCAAAGAACGGCGAGAGCCGAAAATAGAGCCGAAGGGAGATCAAGCATGGCGCGCCTTCCTTCCACGGCGACTCCCATGGTCGCCAAAGCCAAAAGACCAGCCAGCAATCCGGTGCGGTTAAACAAATCGCGCGAGAACAAGCAGGCGCAGACTGCGAGACCCGCCCCGGAAAGAACGCCCCAGATTCGCGCCGCTATCAGCTGGACGCCGAACACTTTGTAACTGAGCAGAATCGCCCAATAGATGAGGGGCGGTTTCCGCAAACGCGGTTCGCCATTTAACCAGGGCGTCAGCCATTCGCCCCGGTCCTTCATTTCCATGGGCGTGCGAAACGACAGCCAGTATTCATCCTGGCCTGTCACGCTGGTTTCCGACCACACGGAGGGGAGCAGGACCAGGATGCCCAACCCAAACACCAAGGCGGGAACCCAGGCCGCAGGAATCTTCCAGGGAAAGGAAAATGGATTATTGCAACTCACGACATTCAAAGAGTTGCAGCCGGCGAAAAACCCGCCCGCCATAGAGGATCTCGCGCAGGCCCGTATCTTTTATGGATGCGAACTCGCGGCGAAGCCGCTGGGGTGGCGGCTGGGGAGTATCGGTTTCCAACACATAAATCGCATTCTCACCATTACGTCCGCCATAGCCGGGCCAGAAAAAGAATTGGTTCATTGGAGATTCGGATGACTGATAATACACCAATGGATGATCGGGCACACCGGCTTTGGCCTCCGGCAGATAAAAGGAAAGCTCTCCGGTTACGCCGTAATGACCGCAAATGATAAAAACGGGACGTCCCTCAGCTAGCAGGCTCAGGCGGGCGGCACGGACTGCCTCGGCAGTGTCCACCCAAGCCCTGACCTGGCGCAGAGGATCTTTTTCGGGCGGAAGGGGTCGGCGCGCGATTTTGCCGATAAGGTTCGTATCATGAACCAGCACAACGGCCACCAATCCCAAGGATAGACCTATCGTCATCCAAACCTTGACGGCGGAGACCCCCGCACGGAAGCGAGACTCCCAATAGATGGCCATTAGGCAGAACAAAGGGGTAATGGAAGCAGCAATCCAATTTGGCTGGACCTTGGAATGGAGAGTGTAAAGCGAATAACCTAAGAATAGAGGCGCCCCCATGCTGAACAAATAGAGGCAGAGCGTCCGACTCGCCAGGTCTTTAGGGGTCCGCCAAAAAGCCACCGCGGCCCACAAGATCGCCACAAAAAAGACAGGATTCAACAAACCCACTTCGGAAATTAGAAAATCCGATAGATAGGAAAGAGAAGGTTTCCAAGGACGATCGACGCGCGCATTGGTAGCGACATGGCTCAAGGTGATCCAGCCGTGCTGGGCATTCCAAATCCAGATGGGCAGAGTGCAGAGGAGAGCAACGCCCAACGCCAGATAGGGTCCTGGGCGGCGCAGATGGATTCGCGAGGACCGACAAAAGCCAAAGAAAATTGCCCAACATAAAGGTTGGAGCAAGGCGGTGTATTTGCTCAAGCAGCCCAGTCCTAACCAAAGTCCTGTCCAGAGCCAGGCGCGGGTGGAATTCTGTTGCACGGCCTGCCAGCCGGATATCATGGCGGCAGTCCAAAACAACACGAGCAGGCAATCGACCGTCAGCACGGTGGCGCCCACCGCCAGCAGGGGGGTGGCCGCCGAAATAAGCACTAGCCAAAAGCCGGCGCGAACGCACCCTTGCCGCGCCAGGAAACGCAGCAACAGCCAGGAAACAAGGGCCGCGCTGATGGGCGAAAAAAAACGAACCCCAAAAGCCGTGTCGCCGAAGATCGAAGTCCCCAACCGTTGGGCGTAAGCAATCAGCGGCGGCTTGCTGTAATAAGACAGAGCGAGATGCTTGGACCAAACCCATTGATAGGCCTCGTCGATGCCAAGTTCAATGCGCCCGCTGGCGAGGTAAAGCAAATGGCACAGGAGGAGGAGAGCGATGAGCACATAGCCGAGCCTCAACCATTGTGTGTCGGCAAGGGAAAGCTTAGCGGACGATGCTCCCTGTTGCTCGGCGCCGGCCACGGTAGTCGGCGGCAGAGGACTGCGGTTGAGATTGATGAGTGACGGCAGGCGATTCCACCAGAGCGGGAACCAGAGCCGTCCCGCCTTTTGCCAAACGGCATCTAGAAACCAAACGGTGGCCGGGGCATACGCGGCGCCGAGCACTGCGCCTGCAAGAATATCCGTCGGGTAATGCGCGCCTTTGTAAACCCGCGAAAATCCCACAGCCAGGGCCATAGGCAACATAAAGCGCCAACTGCGACGGTAATACAGAAACGAAATCGCGGTCGCCGCGAACCAATTGGCCGCGTGAGAAGAAGGGAGGCTATGACTGGAGGACGGTTCGACGGTCGTTTTGTAATCACCATTTGCTTCAAAACCGGGAGGCCGGGGCCGGGCGATGGTTTGCTTGAGAGGGCCGCAGATAAAGGTATCACCTCCTAAGACCACCAAAGCCAACATGAAGAGGCAAAGGCGGCCACGAAGCCCTCCTTTCCATGCGAGCCAGACAGCGCCCGAGGCGACGGCGGGAAGGAAGAGACTGTTTCCGCTAAAAAGCGGCATCAGCCGATCAAGAAATGGGTTGTGGAGCTTCTCCCAGACAAAACGCACCAGGGAAAGGTCAAGTGATTGCAGCCACAACATTAAGGAAATAGTGGAACGCGCCTAGCAGTGTTGCCAAGGGAAATCATGGAAGGCCCAAGGCTGAAGACTGAAGTGTGCCGATTCTACGCGGATTGAACCCGGCGATGGAAGGGCTTCAATTCGGTTTTCCAACTGGCCGGGCAACGATTATGGTTTGTCCTTTTGTGGGGGCGGCGTTGAAAGCGCCTGGGCGGGTACGCGGAACGACCGCTCCACCGTGTCGTTCGGATCGGTCGAGACCGGTTGGTCCCGCCAGAGCCAGCGCATCATCTCGGGGAAAATCGCCCCGCCCTGCTTTTGTCCATGATTGCCAATGCCCCAGGAGTAATTCACTTCATAGCCCTTCTTCGCGAGCGCGTTCATCAGCCGCACGTTTTGGTAAAACCAATCCCCGTTCGGATCTGCGAGACGGCGATTGTCGTTGCGGCCATCCTGCATGAAAATACGGATCGGCTTCTTTTCGCTTTCCGCGATTAGTTCGGGATAGATGTACTCGCCGCGGATGCTCGTAAAGCTGCCAACAAACGTGATCACTTTGCGAAAATCATTGGGCCTGAACCAGGCCACGGCAAAGGCGGCACATCCGCCGGAACTCGCGCCCATAATGCCGTGCAGGTCGGCATCCGGCGAGATGTTGTAGTCCTTCTTCAACGCGGGCATAAGCTCCTCCACCACTACACGGGCGTATTTGCCGGTGGGCGGGTTGTACTCGTCGGCGCGATTAGATGTGCGATCGCCCCAGTCCTGCGGCGTGGGTTCCGGTTGATCGGGACGCCGGCCTGGGCTGATGAACACACCGAGCATCACCGGGATCTCGCGGCGAAAGATCAGGTTGTCCAGGACATTTTGCGCCTGCACGTCGCCGGGCTCGGCCTTCATCGCTGGCCCATCGTTGAAGACCATCAGGGCGATCGGTTGCCCCGGTTCGTATTGCGCGGGGACATAAACGTCATACGTATGCTGCGTGCCGGGAAAGACGTTGCTCGGAATGATCTTTGGCCCAGCGAACTTTCCTTTTGGCACGCCGTCCCTTGGCTTGGAGTCGGGTCCGAGCGCATAGAACATGTCATTCGAGTTGGCAGGGGCGCGAGGCCGTCGTTGCGGCGCATTGGTGGCTGCGACCGTCGGCTCAGCCGCCTGAGGGACCTGAACCGCGAACAAAAGCACCACCAGAGACAGGCAGAGTCGAAGTGGCTCTCTATATGCAGAGCTGGTTTGAGGAGGCTGAATAGGGATCAAGTTTGTTGTGTCAGCGATTACCGACCGACCGTGAGAATATCCAACAAAGCAGGACCACCACGACCGCCGCCGGGACGCCGTCCTCCCCCGGGCTGGCTGGGACTGGTTGCCGAGGCGGGCGCGGAGGGTTGCGTCGGGGCGGCAATTGCGGAGGCCGCGGGAGTCGGCACCGGTTCCGTCGCGATCAATATGATTCGATTGTTCTTCGTGTCCAGAGCGCAGGTTTTTGCGCGGGGTTTAGTTTGCACCGTTTGTTCGATTTCAAACGTGGTCGGGCTGATTTCCTTGATGATCGTCAGGGTGCCGTCGCCCTGGGAACTGAATGCCTCCATGGTTGTGGGATTGAATCCCCCGCCGTCGGTGCCACTGCCGATCGGCAGGCTGGCCAGAAATTTTCCATCGTCAGAGCTGAGAATGACGCAAGTATGGGGGTTACGGCACATCACGAACAGAACGTGATTCTTCACATCCAATCCCAACCCGGCTGGGGTACCGCCTTTGCCGCCGAGATCATAATGGGCCGTGACCTTAAGAGTGTTGACGTCCACCACGGCGACGTTGCTCTTATCTTCGATGTCCACGTAGAGGTGGCCCTTGCCATCACTGGCGGCCTGCTCGGGCGCACCGCCAAGATCAATCGTGCCGGCGATTGAGCCGTCCTTGGGCTCGATCACGGTGACATTGGGCTGGCTATGGCTGAAAACGTAAATCCGCTCCGTCGCCGGCTCGAAGAGAATCCCATCCGGCCCGCCTTGCACGTCAATTTTCTTAATCAGCGCCAAAGTCCTGGTGTCCCACATGGAAACAGGACGACTGCTGCTGAAGCCGTGGTGGGAGCTATGATCGATGGCCACTCCATGGCCGCCAGTATTGGTGATGGAACCGGCGGGTTTGAGCGTTTCGAGGTCAAAGACTAAAACTTCTCCTCCGCGAGGAACATAGAGGCGGCCATCGTCGTTGTCCGCGTAAACGTAATCAATCCCGCCGCTCCCCATGGTCTGGACGGTGTGGAGGATTGAATAAGGCTTGGCGGTTTGGGACACACCGTTGGACGAGAGGCATCCGAGCCAAACGGCAAGCAAGCTGCGTGAGAGGTATTTCGGGTAGTTCATAGCATATTTACTCAAAGGAAGTACTTCCAAACAAACGACGCGCGCAAGTGTGAAAGCACTCTATCTCAACTAAAGACACCCGACTGACCGAACAGGTTACGGCCATTTCCCCACATCCACCAGGGCTCGAAAGCCCACCTGCGACCCAGAATACCTCCTTTACCACGGTTGAAGGGGGGAGCGAGATCGGCCTGACAAGACCCGCTTTATGGCGCGAAAAGCGAAAGTTGGCTGTGCTTTCCGATTAGTCTTCGACTTCAAGCACGAGCGCACCCGGTTTGAGACGCAGGCTCTTGATCCCCTTGAAAAGGGGCGAGCCGTTGCGTTCGCCAATCGCCTCGCCAATGAGATTTTCTCCTTTGATCCCACCCAGCCAGGCTTTGGGCAAGCTCAGGCCGAAGACCGTGACATCCTCGAGAATCGCATAAGGCGACCCGGCATTGCCGAGCGATATGCGGAAGCGCGCCCGTGCCCGGAACATCTTGCCGCCGCCGATGGGAAAGTCCTGCGGGATGGGGACTGTCACGTAGGCGTTGAGGGCGTCGTCTGCGAACTCCAGCCGGAGGGAATTCCCCAGGTCGGTATTGGCGTTCAGCAATCCGTTGATCTCTCGCTCAGTCAATTGAAAAACCTTCGAACCCGGCACGTAGGCCCGAACTTCTTCCGGGCTCTCGCGCGGGGCGGGGGTAAGGGGAGCCCGGGGAACGGCTTCCGCGCCGCGGTTCGGGCCGGCAACTGGCACAGGAGATTTCTCCCCGCCGAGTTGCCGAAGTTTTTCATCGACGGTGGCCCTCTCCTGAGCCGAGAGCACGACCGGCCTGATGGGACGCTGGATCCACCAGAGAGTGATGGCAACCGTCGCGAGGATTATCAGGAAGAGGGCGAGAAACCCTCCGCAACCGTAAAGCAGCCAGCGGGTCTTTTTCGGGGGCGGGGGCAGGGGCGAGACCGGAATCGGCGGAGGAGAGGATGGGATATTCGGGGACATGTGGGGGAAGATTTGACTAGAAAAGATTTCTAGGGAGATGGATTGCAGATCAAAAGCGCCATTCACCCATCATGGGGTTTCCCGGACGTGAGTCAAGACGGAGGCGATAAATTCCAGCAGTTCTCATTATCGCAATGCAGGACGACATGCTCGGAAGGACCAGTTCCACGAGCTCTGATCTCTTAGAGCGTGTTTTAAAAATCGCCCGGTCAGGGGACCGGGCCTACAAAGGAGCCGATTTCCCGCCGTTTCGTGTAAGCCGCGTGCCCTCACGCGGCGCGTTCCGTGGGTTTTTAAAACACGCTCTTAGAGCCTGTTTTAAAATTCCGTGGGGTCCTGTTTTCGCGGAAAAGGCCGGATGGCGAGGCGCGACGAACGAGCATATCCGCCAGCGATCTGCGACCGAGGAGCAACGAAGCCAGTCGGCGTACGAAAACCCAGCGGGCGGCGGGTCTTTTGTCTGCGGCCTGCGTTGACTCGGCCCTCACAGCCCGCTGCGGGGATGCTCCGGCCTCGCCGCCTTGGCCACAGCCAAAATCCCTCGCCGCAGGACCCCACGCAATTTTAAAACAGGCTCT
>JBBRPK010000148.1:0-14129 GCA_038228235.1 Verrucomicrobiota bacterium | reverse complement strand
GCTTGTCATTAACCACATTGTTTCATTGGTGCGGATGGTGATTTTGATGGAATAGGGATGCACCAGAATTAGTAATTGTACAATTTTATACACCTGTCACGATGGCAGGCTATGTCTACTTCTGACCTCCTGCGATCTGCTACGATGTGGGCGGAGCAACAAATGTGCGACGTTGATCTTTGTGATCGCCGCCGGACCGAACGCCTTGTAATGGTGGCCACAGAGTTGGCCCGGAATCCGAATGGGACATTGCCGACGACGTTTACCGACTGGAAAGATTTGCGAGCCGCGTATCGTTTGTTCGCCGAAGCCGATGTCACCCATGATGCGATTGCCGCCCCCCATAGTCAGCGCGTCGCACAGGCCTGCCTAGCTGCGGGGGAGTATCTGTTGGTGGAAGATACGACGATACTGAGTTTTAACACGCATGAAGCCGTCGCAGATTTGGGGCCGGTGAACGACCAGGGTGGAAAAGGCTTTTTGGTGCATAACACCTTGGCTTTACGTGTGGTCGGCTGGGACCGCCGCCAAGTGCCTATTGTCACTGTCTTGGGATTGGCGGGCCAGCAATGCTGGACCCGGCCCAAGATAAGCCTGAAACGAAAGCAAAAGCGTAAACCCGAACGGCTGAAACGGTCGCGCGAGTCCGAGCGCTGGGCGTCCAGCTTGGAAACTTGGCCTCAGGCCCCGGTCGGAGTTCGATGGATTTATGTCGCGGACCGGGAATCGGACATTTATGAAGTTTTTGACCGGTGCGCGGCGCGCAAGGCTGATTGGGTTATACGGGCCGCGCAAGCGCGGGCGTTGCTGGCCGAAGACCAGTCGGTTTTCGCGGCGGTGGCGCAGACCCCGGTGCGTGGACACCTATCCCTGCATCTGCGCGCCCGGCCGGGACAGCCCGCCCGTGATATGCGGGTAGCATTGCGGGCTTGCACCGTTACCTTGCGTGGACCTTGGCGCCCTGGCGGTCTACTGGCCGCTCGCACATTGCAGGTAGTCGAGTGCCGGGAAGTCACTCCGCCTCCCGGAAATAAACCGATGGTGTGGGTTTTGTTGACGAGCCTGCCCATCGGCCGCCTCGATCAGATTCAACAGATCGTTGGCTGCTATACCCAACGCTGGTTGGTGGAGGAATTTCATAAAGCTCTGAAGAGCGGAACCCAGGTGGAGGCGAGCCAACTGGCTACAGGCCGCGCGCTTCAGGCGCTCTGCGCGGTCCTCTCGTTAGTGGCGCTCCGCTTGCTTGAAACCAAACTCTATGCGCGCGCCTTTCCCGACCAACCGGTTCAAAGCGGTCAATTTACTCCCGAACTCCTCCGGATCCTGGCGGCCAAGTTAGGTCGCTCGCCTGGCCCATGGACACAGCGCACGGTGTGGCGTGGCATTGCCCGTTGCGGCGGGTTTCTAAATCGGAAAGCCGACGGCGAGCCGGGCTGGATTACTATTTGGCGGGGTTGGCGCAGCTTATTGAACATGGTGGAGGGGGTTCGGCTCTATCGGACTAAAGGAGTCAAATAATGTGGTTAATGACAAGGGGGGGAGGGGGGGTAGGTAAAGCGTGTAAAAGCGTGTAAGATTTTGAAAAAGCGTGAAAAGAGCGTGAAAAAGTGTGGAGGAAGAGCGTGAAAAAAGTGCGAAATTGCGGCGTATTGGGCGGTGGAGCGGCGACGGGCCAAAGTCGGAATCGGGATGGAAGAATTCTGAAATCTGCGCAGAGTGCAACCGCGTGAGATGAACGAGGTCCGATGGTTCCGGGAGATCCGGACGATAAATTTCGTTTTCATGCGAGCGAGAGTAACGGGTGGGGTGTGACATTTATAGACCTACCCCAAAAAACAAAATTAGAAATTAAGAAGGAAGAAGGAAGGGGTTAAAACGCGAAGGAGCCCTTCCGCCGAAAATCTGGACACAGTTTTGTGGGTCTGAGAGAAGCAGACAATGAACCAGGAGCCAAGCCGACCGGCGGCAGGAGCGGGGCCGGTTATACGGAGGAATTCAAACGTTCAGTGGTTGTCCATTGGTGTCATAGCGACAAGACCGTTGAACAGGTCGCCAATGAATTTGGCGTCAAGATCTCAAACGTCCGGGATTGGCGCCGGCGCTACGGCCCGACGCACACGCCGGTCGCTGCGCCGATGCCGGAAAAGCCGGAAGAGTTGAAGCGGGAACTGCAGCAGTTGCGGAAGGAACTGGCGCGAGTCATCACGCAACGAGACATTTAAGAAAAACCATGGGCATTCTGTCCGAACCGTAGAAGAGCGTTATCAGATGGTGGACGAGCTTTCCAATAAGCATGCGGTGAGGGACCTCTGCGAGTTTCTGGAGGTCAGCCGCAGCGGCTACTATGCCTGGAAGAACGGCCCGGAGAGCGCACGCGAGAAGGCCAACCGCAATGTGATTGAGGAAATCAAGCAGGGGTTCCACTCCAAGCTTGGCCGCTATGGCAGCCCTCGGATCACTCACGAGCTGCGGCGAACCGGACGAACCTGTAATCACAAGCGTGTGGAGCGTTTAATGCGACGTACATGCGCGCGATGGTAAAGAGTTGTGGCGGCGAGTGGCGCCCGCAGAGAAGCTCGAGTCGTGTCACGAATTCAGCTCGCCGGCGGCCTCCACCCCCTGCACGGATGGCGAGCGGGTGTATGCCTCCTTCGATTCGTTCGGTGTGCTCGCTTATGCGTTTGACGGAACAGAACTGTGGCGGCGTGCATTTGAACGATTACCTTCCGAATATGGCACCGCCACTTCCCCGATCCTCGCGGGCGGCTGTCTCATTCTGCAGCACGACGGCAACAGCACCAATGCCCAACTCATCGCGCTCGCGCCAGCTACGGGAAAAACAGTCTGGGAGTCACTTCGTCCTCTCGCGGGATCTTGCTACTCGACGCCAATGGTTTGGCGGCACGGCGGCGTCGAGGAACTGATAGTTCAGGCGTTAGCGATCCAGAAATTTTAAACTGCCTGCCATCTCGATTAGGCCCACGGGAGTGGGTGGCTTGGTAAGGTATGCATTTGCGCCCAGGGCATGCGCGCGATGGATGTCGTCCGGGTGATTCGATGAGGAGAGCACCACCACTTGCAGAGTGTGAATCGAAGGTCGGGCTCTGATCCATTTAAGCACATTGAAACCGGATTCCTTGGGCAGTTTTAGATCGAGTAGGACCAGAAACGGCATCGGATATTGCTCTCGGTTTGAAAACTGTCCTTCTCCACCGAGGTATCGAATCGCCTGTGCACCGTCGGTCAGGACCTTCAGAACGTGCACGATCAACGCCTTTTTCAATGCATATTGCATGATGAACACGTCGTTCTCGTCGTCCTCGACATAAAGAATTGTTCCGAGGTTCATCGCTGCTCGCTTTTGTTCCTGGCCTGATTTAATTCAAGCCAGAATCGGCTGCCCAGGCCCAATTCGGATTCTGCCCCTGCCTTTCCACCCATGCGTTCCACGGCTTTGCGCACAATGCTCAGGCCCACTCCAGTTCCTTCGTATTCATTGCTGAGGCGCTGAAAGAGGCCGAAAATTTTGTCCAAATACTTCGGCTCAATCCCAATCCCGTTGTCTTCGATCCAAAAGCGAACAACTGACCCTTTGACTTCGCCGCTTACGGTCACGCAAGGTTTTTTCCCGGCGGGGACAAACTTAACCGCGTTGTACAGAATATTGGAAAAGCACTGAGTCAACGCCGCTTCATTGGCGAGCACCTCAGGTAGCTCGCCCTCGATTACGACGGTCGCCCTGGGTTCCTGAAAATCAGTGTAAGTCTCGAGCATGCCCCGCACCAGTTGGTCCGCTTTCACTGCTTCTAGCTTCAGGTCGTCGCGCAACACTTTGCTGTATTGCAGCACGTCTTGAATCAATCTGTCCATCCGAGTCACCGCTTGGCCGATGCGCCCGAGGAGGCGTTTTCCGTGGTCATCAAGCTTGTCGGCGTATTCCTCAGCGAGCATTTGCGAAAAGCTGTTTACCGCCCGTAACGGTGCTCTCGTGTCGTGCGTGATGCTATAGGAAAAACCCTCCAGTTCTCCGATAATCTCTGTCAGTTTGGCCGTGCGTTCTTCCACCAGTGATTCCAGCTGCTTTGCGCTCGAAGTTAGTTTCTTGTTGGCTTCGGCGAGTTCCGTGCGACTCGCGCGCAATTCCTCTTCCGCCCGCTTGTTCTGCGTGATGTCCAAAGTCACGCCATCGAAGCGAATCGGTTGGCCTTCCGCACAGTAGGACGTTTGCCCGATGGCTCTAATCCACTTCTCCTGACCACTCGTCGGCGATACCGTTCGATATTCGATATCGTAGCTTGTTCGATGGGCAATGGATGCTGCAATCGCCGCTCGCGTCCGCTCCCGGTCGTCACGGTGAATGCGCTCGTAAAACAGGTCGATCGTTACTGATGATTCTGGTGGGAGCCAAAAATGTTCTTTGACGCGATTGTCCCAAATCAGTTTATCGAACGGCAGATCGCAGAACCAGAAACCAACCTGCGCCGCGTCCCGCACAATATCGAAACGCTCCCGGGACTTGCGTAACTCCCGCTCCGTTTCTCGAAGTTGTGTAGTATCGTAAAAATAGCAAACCACGCTGAATCTTCCGTCCGGCATGGTGATCCGCTCCAACTGCCACTCGTAAGTTTCAACGATCTCCAGATCTGCGCGCTCACTCACAAGTCCCGGCGACTTGTAGGGCTCGCCGGTCTCGAGGGTGTGCTGAAAGATGCCAATGATTTCGGTCGCTAGCGGTTCCGGCCAGAGGATGCGAATCGCTTCATCGAATCTTCGGCCGATCGTGGGACTCACGTTGCGGAACGAGCGTTCCCGCGAGACGGCGTTCACGTGCGAGATACGGAAGTCTGCATCGACGATGTAGAAGCCGCTCGGGGAGCGGTCAATAAGCACATTCAGCAACTCCGCACCGCGCCTCAACGCTTCTTCCGCCCGCTTCAACTCCAGCGAGCGGACTACAATCTCCGCCTCCATCTGATCCCGCCGCGTGGCCAGGGAACTGCTTTCCGTCCAGACACCTTGTTGCTGCTTCAGGCGCACATATTCCGTCACGTCCTCGACCCGATGGATGATAAACGCCAGGTTTCCAGATGAATCAAACACCGGCGAATTGATCGGGCTCCAATATCGTTCCTCGAAACCGCCTCCCTGCTTTTCCGGCCGCCGGATAGGATAGCGCTGCACCGCCATTACATCTTCTGCCCGCCGCTTTCGCACGCGCTCCAGCGAAGCACTCAGCGTTTGCACTCCCGTGGCGGAGGGATCGCTCGGATCATCGGGTAACACCTCGAAAACGTTCCTCCCGACGATCTGGGCACGCTCGGTTATCGTCGCGCGCAGGTACGCCTCGCTCGCGCCCGCGATTTTGAGCGTCTCGGGATGCAGAACGAGATATAGGCCCGGTGCCGATTCAAAAAGGCTCCTGAACTGTGCTTTAACCGCATCGGCTTCTTCACGCGCTGCTTTCTCGGCTGCCAATACTTCGCGTAACGCTCGCTCGCTCTCCTTGCGCGCCGTGATCTCGACACACGCTCCCGTCATATAGAGCGGTCGACCCTGCCCATCGAAAAAGGTTTTCCCTTTGTCGTCTAGCCAGTGGACGCTCCCATCGCACCACACGACGCGAAATTCCATATCGAAATCCGCACCCTCCCGGGCGCACCGCGCGCACCGTTCGATCACGCCCGCCCGGTCATCCGGATGAACACGCGCAATGAAAGTTTCAAGCGAACGCACCGTTTGACCCGGAGGCAAACCAAAGAGCCGATCCAGGCTCTCATCCCAATCCAGAGCGTTCGTCTGAATATTCCAGCGAAACGTGCCTGTCCCGGAAGCAGTCAAAGCCGCCCGCAGACGTTCCTCTTTCTCCCTCAGCGCTTGTTCTGCGCGTTGGCGCTCCTCCGTTTCGCCTTTCTTCCGGTCGGTGATGTCATGGAAAAATGTTGCCACACCGCCTTCAGGCGTCGGAAAGGTTTGCACCGAATACCAGCGTTGCGATGGCTCGTGGAAATTTTCAGCATCGGTAGGGATGCGCTGAGTGAGTGTCAGCTGAATCGCGCGCCTGGCGGGAATATCAGCCGATTGCGGGAACACTTCGTTAAAGATGTGCTTTCCGATGAGTTCATCGGTGTTCAAGCCCTGGGTGGCAAATACTCGGCGCGCTGCCTGATTGAATTCGGTAAAACATCCGGCTGCGTTGATAACGTGAAATCCGTCTGTGATGCTTTCTAAAATGCTCGCCGACCGCTCCAAACTGGAAGCGCGTGCTTGCGAAACCGGACGAATGGCAACGCGACCGGTTGAATTGTTCTCACGTTTTTTCTGCATGTGTTTGGTTGGCCAGTAGCAAAGTCATTGATCGGCATCTCAGCCCGTCGCTCCTCCGAGCAAGGATAGCCATCTATATCGATGATTTAAAGCAGGAAGGCTCCGCTACGCTCAGAATCAGATCAGACGGCATTCGTTACGGCGGAACGGAGCATCGATGAACGTTTTGACGTGCGTTTTTGGGGTTCGCTGTCGTTTCCACCGCTGAATTTGGTTTGTTTTCGGTCGGAGTGGCGACTTCCTTCATGCCTCAGGCCGATTCGAGCTCCGCTCTAAAGCCTCTCGTTCACGGCGAAAATCTCAACCGCGCGGCACACATCGACCACGCCGTAAAACGATAAAGGCATCACTTTCAGGCTGTCCGCGAATCGCAGACAGAAGCGGGCCACGTCATAGTATTCCTTGGTCGTTAAAGGCTTCCGCAGGTACAAGCAAGCTCCTGAAGCGTAGGACTCGCGTATTATGTCGGGATTTTCTAACGACGAGAAGATTACGACTGGAAAGTTCACGGGTCTATGGTCAAGTCGAAGCTGCTTCAGCGCAGTGAGCCCGTCCATGACAGGCATCTACAAATCGAGGAGCACCAATTTTGGAACTTCCTCGCCTGCCCGCCGGGCTTCGACGCGGAAGGCTCCGTTTTCAAAAAAGCGCAAAGGGTCAGCTGCGTCCCGACGTTTAAATGCCCTCTGCGCCAACAAACGGACGTCACGATTGTCATTCCACTATCCAGATTTCCTACGCTAGATCGAAAACAGAGTTTGTCAGGAATTTCATGACGTGACCAGTAAAGCAATGCGAGATTCAGCGAATACGTACTTTTACCTATTTTCACGTCACACTGACAAGATTGTCACCAAGCAGGAGTGGGACACTTCAGAGGCTGAAACGAAAGACAAGTTCAATGCGGATCGCTTCGTCGCGATCCGGCCGGGCGGCAAAGATGACAGCACCGACACGCATGTCCAATGGGAAACGACGAAAGGCCTTTCCGAAATGCCCTCGCCGCTTTTTTATCGCGGGCGTCTCCACTTCCTGCGCGATGGCGCGTTATGGACCGTGATCGATCCGAAAACGGGAAAGCGCATTGTGGATCGCGAACGCCTGCCGAATGGCGGCCAAATCGTGGCCTCGCCCATCGCTGCGAACGGATATGTTTACGCGGTAAACGAGTCGGGGACGTTCGTGGTCATTCGCGCGGGTGACAAACTCGACATCGCCGCGATCAATAAACTTGGTGAGAATGTTCGGTGCACGCCGGCCATAGCGGGGCACGCGCTTTATGTTCGCAGCGGCGCGCACTTATGGGCTTTCGCCGAAAAGACGCGTGAATGACGGTTTGCCTCTGACCAAAATATTGGATCTCTCCAAAAGCCCGGTAGACCAGGTAAACGCGAATCCTTGAAAAACACGGTCCGCCTTGTTTCGGCCGAATGTTTCCAAGGTTCGATGCCCGGAAGGGGAGAGTCCGATTCCTTTGAGCAAGGAGTCCTTTTCCGGCGCGCCTCTGTTAAGACAAATTCTTTGTCACAGAATCGCTGTTTTGCTTTTAATGATGGGGTGGACCCGCGACGAGACAATGTATCTGACGGACTGAGCTGTCCCGCCTGTGGAGCCGCGCTCCCGCGCGGCGGGGGTGCATGGACTCTGTCCGGCCGGCTCCAATCCAGCTTCCCAATGGGAGTAACGCTCTTTGCGTTTTGGACAGAATTCCGTCGACCGTCAAGGCGTCACGCCCAGACGCCTCCCGCTGGTCGCGGATTTTCGTTCAGTTCAGGGAGAGATTCACGCGCGCTTCGCCGCGGTAACCTTCCTTGAGCGGTTTGGGCGCTACGATCGAAAGCCGGTCTTCAGTCAGCTCCGTGGATTTGAGTAACTGCTCGCGAACCGCCTCGGTGCGCTGCTTGATTAACTCGATGAATTGGGCAGGAGGAACCTCCACTTTCGCGGCGAGCAATTTTTCCATCAAATCACTGTTTAAGTTGCCCAACTCAGGGTTTTGTTTGAGGAGTTCGGCATCCGCTTTGGCCTGTCGTCGCGCGACGGCCGCGGGACTGTCCTTTCCCTGGAAGGGAATGAGAACCGTTTGGTACCATGGGTGTGGATGAGCTTCGGCCAAGCTCGCGCTCGCCAACTGGTTCGTGAGGGAAGATCGCAGGTCTGCAACGGCCTCGGTCAGATTGGTCCCAAAGCTCGCAGTCACCGCGGCGCGCAGGAGGCGCTGTTGCTCGACCGGCTCCACCTCAAATTTCTCCACCTCGACCGGGGTCGCATTCACCGAGGCGAGTTCCGCCAGCCGAGCCGACTTGATTCGTTGTTGAACTATCTGCCGGGCGAACAGATCTCGATCCAAATGCGGATCGATCGAACCCTCCAATTCGAGGGTCAAACCGGGCCGGGTGGACAAAGCCTTGACCAGCTTGCCGACCTTATTGGTTTCGCCTTCGGCAAAATCGGCGGACCCAGGGCAAAACTCCAGGAAGCTCAGCTCCTCACCGCCGCCGACCGCGGCGCCCAGCAGTTTGAAAGGAGACGCGACGGCTTTAGTGATGAGGTTTACAAACACCTTCAGGATGATCGGACCCACTCGAAATTGTGGGTCATCCAACCGGCCCGCGACCGGTACATCCAGCAGAATCCGTCCCTCCATGTCCTTCAGGAGGGCGACCGCGAGTTTGATGGGCAGCTTGCTCGCATCCGGACTATCGACATGGGGGCCGAGCGTGAGTTGATCAATCTGCACGTGGTTTTCCGCCTGCAATTCCCTGCCGGCGATTTTGTAATGCAGCGTCATGGAGAGCCGGCCGCGATTGAGCGGATGCCCAGCGAATTTTTCCATGTAAGGAGTGAAAGCCGCGAGCTGCATATTGTGATTGGTGATCGTGAGGTCGACATGGGGCTCCGCGGCGAGGGGATTGATCTGACCGGTGATCGAAAATGGCGAATGCTCTCCAAACGAACCAGCGAGGTTTACTTCAGCCCGGGCGCTCGGGTCCGACGATAAACCGGTGACGGTTCCTCCGAATTCCTGGAGCTCGGTGGTGGAAACCGGCTGAATCGATTCGTCCACCAAACGAAGCGCGGAATTGGTCAGTGCGAAGGTGTTGACGGTGATCGGGAGTTTTGAGGCCGGTTTCGGCTCCGCGAGCGGAGTGTTGGTCGTGGGCGGAAAGAGAGTGGTAACATTCAACTGCCTGTTCGAATTGACCGACAGATTTGCGTCCAGTCCGTCCAACCGAATGGTGTCGATGTGCAAGCTGTCCGGTCCGAGTTGCAATTTGATTCCGTCCAGAGCGAGGTTGGTCCAGCTGACAAGATTGGTGCCGTTCGCAACGGTGGCGAGCGCAGGAAGAGAAAGGTCCCCGGTAAATTGCAAATGTTCGGTGTTCGTTCCAGTGCGCTCCCAAATCGCGTGACTCGCCAGATTCAACGAACCGCCCACCAATTGGAGGCGCGCGCGCGACTCGAGGTAAGGTTGGATGGCGCGGAGATCGATGTTGGTCAGCGAAAGATCAATCTCTGCGGAGGTGGGCGCGGGAACGACCGTTCCTTTGACGGCAAGCGAACCCCCTTCGTTAATGCGCATGCTGACCGAGGTGCCAACGGGCTTTTCGGGCGCGGTGCTGATTCCTTTCAGGTTCACCGCGATCTGGTCCAGCTTGACAGAAGCGGGTGTGGTGAGTTGCCGGTCCTCGAAATTCACGGAAAAGTTTTCGAGCGCCAATTCGGCGATTGCTCCGGACCAACCCGCGTTGGTGCCGGCCGTCGATCGTGCTCCCGATCCGTCCGAGGCGTGAACCATGCTGGCGAGGTTCAAGGAACCATTGGTCTCCCGGCGAACGAGAAGCACGCCCCCGGCAGTTTTCACGCGCGCGATATGGGCAGCGCGTTCCTGCGTGTTCGCATCAGCCCCTTCCAAGGAGAATTCCGGAATCGAAACCAAACTCTCGCGGTTGTCTGCAGACTTGAGCAGGAAATCGGTTAGGCGCACCAGCGCGTTGGTGAGCACCGCTGCTTCTGGCGTGACAGAGTAGTTCACTTTTAGATCCACTTTGCCCGAGGCAATTTCGGCATGAAGCTGTTGCTCGAAGAACGGCTGGTACTTCTTAATCTCAATGGCGCTGATTGCCACCTCGCCTGCCGAGCGCGCCGGGTTGATGGCCAATGATCCCGCGCCGGCGAACTTCTCTGAAGCCTCGGTCGAAAGCAGAACATGGTAGGAAGCTTCGGTTCCAGGCGTGGTGCTGAAGTCCTTCAATTTGACTTCGATCGGACTCAATCGGGTTGCGAAGGGTGATTTTCGGCTGCGATCCTCGAAACTCAATGTTCCCTGCTCAAACGCAAACTCTTTCAGGTTCACGAGCCAGGGCCGAGACACATTTGTGTTCGCCGGTTGATTGGTGGGAGCGGAGACGAGCAGGCGCAGCAGGTTGAAAGAACCGTCCTGGTTCAAGCGCGTGTGCAACTCCGTGCCGGTCATCTTAAGAGTGGCCGCCTCCGCACGACGCTCGCGCAGGTTCAACTGCAATCCGTCCATCGTCAGGTCCGGAAGGGACAGCACCGTTTCGGGGGCGTTCGTATCGGAGACCTGCAGATTGGTCAGTTGGACCCGGCCATGGGTGATGACCAAATCCAAACCGTTGGTGCCGGTCGCGACGAAATAATCACCGCTGATGTTGACCCTGCCATCGGTGATTTCTGCAGCGGTGTAGTCTTCGAGAAAGGGTTGGTATTTTTTGGGCTGGCCGCGCTTGACGTCGAGGCGGCCCCGCGAGCTGAACGGCTGAACAGTGATATCACCCGTCCAGTCGAGCGTTTTGCCCGTGTCGTTCTCCGCGTGAAAGGAATACGGAGTATCAGCGCCCGGCCGGGTGGAAAGATTTCGCACGAGAATGTTGATCGGCCGGTACTCCGTGCGAAACGGGCGGTGACGGGTCTGGTCTTCGATGCTGACGAAACCGTTGGTAATGCTCAACCGGTAAACGAACAGGCGTGGCACGGCGTTGGTGGTCGACGGCGAATTTGTGGATGCGAACAGGTTGGCGATGTTCCACTGCCCATTCCGTTGCAGGACGATCGCGCCGTGCGGATCGATGAGGTGGATTTCGTCAAAAGTCCATGCCCTGCGAAAAATCGAGGAGAGCTGAAAGTTCGCGTAGAATTCCTCCCAGGATGCAAAGGCAGAACCATCCGCCTCGTTAAGGGCCAGGCCTCGGACGGTCAGCGAGAGTGTCCATGGGTTGACGCGCACCTCGCGCACCCGTGCGGTTCGCTTCGTCAGTTGTGGAAGCTGTTTTACAAGTTGCGCTTTAATGATCGGGGGAAGCAGAAGAAAACCCGTGAATGAATACACCGCGAAGCAGAGCGCGAGAACCGCCGGCCAGCGCAGCCGGGGATTTCGTGACCAAAGGGCACGGATTTTAGCTGTGATGGACATACCTCTCTCTCGGCTTACGGTTTGGAACTGCTACTCCCGATGCGCAAAGGGTGCACTGGCTAATTCTTTGGGATAAAAGCCGCCGGGTCAATTCGACTTCGCGGCAACCCGTTCGAAAGTGGCACGGTCGAACATCAACGCCGAAGCTACCGTTTTCGCCCGCCAAAAATCGAGCCCAGCTCAATCACATCACTCGAACGGCAGCCACCGGGAAAACAATTTCTGCCAGTTCGTTTGACCGAGCAGCACACCC
This sequence comes from Verrucomicrobiota bacterium, assembly GCA_038228235.1. Taxonomy (GTDB): domain Bacteria; phylum Verrucomicrobiota; class Verrucomicrobiia; order Limisphaerales; family JBBRPK01; genus JBBRPK01. The sequence goes on along the minus strand of JBBRPK010000148.1, from coordinate 2,118 downwards.
CCGACAATACAGAACATCGCTGCCCAGAAGGTCGGACTGATCGGTTCACCGATAAAGATGGCCGCAGAAAGCATCGTGCTGACCGGGATCAGGTTGTTAAACAAGTAGACCCGCGAAGTGGGCCACCAGCGCAAGCCCTTATTCCAGAGAATGAATGCCACCACCCCGCTCGCCAGGATGCAATAACCCTGGATCAAGAGCAGGTTAGTCTTGATGGGCGCGCCGCGCGTCCACAACTCGATCAATGCGACCGGCAACAGGATCACGCCGGCGCGCCAAAATGTGCACGCGGAGACTTCAGGCGGCAGGAGCGATTTACTCAACGTCCGGCACTCCCGCCCATAACTTGTCCACAGAATACTCGCGCCAAGCCCAAACAAATCTCCGAGCCAGGGACTATTCCGCCCGCGCAAATGCGGCCAAACTAAAATAAAAACGCCCGCCAGTGCGAGGAACGCCGCCGCGTAACTCTGCAGACTCCGCCAGGTCCATCGCGGGCGCTCCTCCCAAATCAGCGCCCAGACCGGGGCCGCGCCCAGATGCAAGGCCACATTCGAAGCGGAGGTGAACTTGATGGCCAGGCAATAGCAGACGATGTAGGCCGCGAGGCTGAACAAACTGACGCGCCACAACCGCCGGTTCAATTCTTGCGAAACCGGTTCCGATCGGCCCAGCCAATCCGTCCAATGCAGCACCGCGAGCAAGATCAATCCCGCGGACAGAAAGCGCGAAACGCCGATCGTCACGGGCGGCCAGTAAGCGACGAGATACTTCGTCGCCGCATTATTCTGTCCCCAGAGAACAATGGCTGCGACCAAACCCGCAGCGATCGTTCCATTGCTCGGCCTCTCTTGCACGGCCGGATTACACGCAACAACCCTTTCGATTGCAACAGCGGCTCGCCGCGATCGTCGCGTGATTTCGGTCGCTCCTCCCCAGCGACGGAAGCTGGGACGTTTACGGAACGATCAACGCCCGGAACGAAGAAAATCAAATTGTTGCTCTCCCGCGTTTAAACTACCCTCTGCGGCGTGAATTTACCCCTCGATCCCTCGCCTATCTTACAAGCTGCTTTTGGGTTTTGGAATTCCAAGGTTCTCCTTACCGCCGTCGAGCTTGGACTCTTCACCAAGCTCAGCAACCGCCGCCTTACTGGCGCGGAACTTGGCAGCGAGCTCGGGCTGCATCCGCGCGGCATCAAAGATTTTTTTGACGCACTCGTCGCCATGAAGTTCGTCAATCGCGAAGGCGAGGGACCGGAAGGCCGTTATTTCAACACACTCGAAGGGGCGACGTATCTCGACGAGAAAAGTCCGCGCTACATCGGTGGTATTCTCACCATGCTAAATGTGCGGCTTTTCAAATACTGGCATGACCTGCCCGAGGCCCTGCGCACTGGACAGCCGCAGAACGAAGTCAAATACGGCGAGAAAGGCCTCTTCGAGGCGCTTTACAAAGACCCGATCAAACTTGAAATCTTTCTCAACGCGATGACCGGCCTGTCACGCCTCAACTTTGAAGCATTTGCCGCGAAGTTCGATTTTTCAAGATTCAAAACCCTCTGTGACATCGGTGGTGCCACTGGTTTGCTCTGCATGGAAGTGGCCAAGAAGCAACCTCATCTCAAATGCGTCACGTGGGATTTGGCGGTCGTCGAACCGATCGCGCGCAGGCATATCGCCAGCGCCGGTTTGAGCGAGCGCGTCCGCACCGCGTCCGGCGATTTCTTCAAAGACCCGATGCCCAAGGCGGACCTCATCACGATGGGCATGATACTCCACGACTGGAATCTTGAGAAAAAGCTGCTCCTCATCCGCGCCGCGTACGAAGCACTCCCGCCCGGTGGCGCGTTCGTGGCGATTGAGAACATCATTGACGACGCGCGGCGCGAAAACGTCTTTGGCCTGCTCATGTCGCTGAATATGCTCATCGAATTCGGCGAAGCCTTCGACTTCAGCAGCGCGGACTTCCGCGAATGGTGCAGTGAGGTCGGCTTCAAACGCTTCGAGGTGCTCCACCTGGGCGGCCCGTGCAGCGCAGTGGTTGCTTATAAGTAGTGATCGCGCCAATTGCCGCGGAGCGATGCTTGATTCTCAATTGTGGTGCGGAGGCAAACGT
>JBBRPK010000147.1:0-14136 GCA_038228235.1 Verrucomicrobiota bacterium | reverse complement strand
GCGAACCTTGATCATTACCGCCTGAACACCGATTACAAACACGGGATGCACTTCACTGCGCTCCCAACCGCCTTCGTGACTGGCTTCGACAAGAACGCGCAACTGCGCATCGGCTCCACCACTGCCTGGGTGACTGCTCCCTCGTCGCGCCTCGCCATCCGGCCTTTTCCGCGAAAACAGGACCCCACGGAATTTTAAAACAGGCTCTTAGACATTATGCTTCTCCCGGGCTGGTGACCCTGCCCACGGCCTGCTTGAGCTCGGCGAGACCCGCCGCGCGCAGTCGCTCCGCCAGGCCGCTCACCACCTCCCTGACGAATCCCGGACCCTCATAAACCAAGCCGGTATAGACTTGCAGCAGCGAAGCGCCGGCCTGGATTTTTTCCCAGGCATCTTCGGCATTAAAAATGCCGCCGACACCGATAATCGGCAGCGCGCCGCGCGTCTGACGATGAAGATGACGAATGATTTCGGTGCTTCTTTTGGCCAAGGGCCTTCCGCTCAGCCCGCCGGCCTGCGCATAAATGCGTTCGAGATCCGGGCGGGTGGTTTTTGGGCGCGCAATGGTAGTGTTAGTGGCGATGATGCCTGCGATTTGCCGCGGCCCCGCCAGTTCCAGAATTTCGTCTAAGGCCTCAAATGAAAGATCCGGGGCAATTTTCACCAGGATAGGCTTGGCCCTTGAGATCTGCGCCTCCTGCATGGCGGTTAGAATTTCGTTCAGCGCTGTTTTGTCCTGGAGTTGGCGCAAGTTAGGGGTGTTGGGGGAACTAACATTCACCACAAAGTAATCTGCGTGCGCGCGAAGCAGGCGAAATGAATTCGCATAATCTTCCGCCGCTTTTTCCAGCGGGGTGATTTTGGATTTGCCGAGGTTGATGCCAACAGGATGTTTGGGCCAGCGTCCGGCGGCTCGCCATGCAGTCAGCTTCCGGGCCATGGCCTCAGCGCCGGCATTGTTGAATCCCATGCGGTTGATCAGGGCTTCCTCAGCGACCGCGCGGAACATCCGTGGAGCAGGATTTCCCGGTTGCGCGTGCGAGGTGACGCCACCCAACTCGCTGTGCCCGAATCCCAGCGAGGGCCAGACTGGCACCGCTTCGGCAAATTTGTCCATGCCGGCGGCAAGGCCGATGGGATTGGGAAACTTCAATCCGAACACCTCCACTGGCAAAGGGGGAGCGCCAAAAAAACCTTCGAGCAGGTCACAAACCACTTGATGCCGTCCGGCCTGGGCCAATACGCGCAATGTTCGCCTATGAACCTCTTCCGAATCCTGCGCAAAAAGCGCCGGGCGAAGAAAAGTGCGATAGAACCAACTCATGCGCCGAGCGTAGCCGGTTTCCGCGCGGAAACATAGCCCAGATGGTTCACAGACCGCCCGAATTCCCGATTCCGACTGTTGGCGCGTCCCAAACTAGGAGGCTGCAGTGTAGGCCATCTTGCGGCTTCCCCCATAATCCAATGATTCGAGTGGGGGCCGATAGCCGTATTTCTTTCCCAGGGCAAGGCAGGCGGTCAACGGCTTCACTCCCGCGCTACACGTCGGATCCGCCAGCGAAGAGGCCGCCACGCATACAGCCGTTTGCAAACTGCGGGCCAGTGGCCAACCTTCATGCAGGCCCATTAAAACTCCCGCACAAAAGGCGTCGCCAGCTCCCGCCGTCCCTTTGATGTACTTTTCTGGAAGCTGCAGCGAGGGCTGCCAAATGTCCTCGCCCTTGCGAGTGCGAGCAAAGCCGCCTTCGGGGAAATGAATTACCACCAACTCGCGCACTCCATGCTGCAAGAGCGACCCGGCGGCATGCCGCAAAGCGACCGTGTCCAATCGGCCATCCAGCAGCCGAACCTTGAATCCGGTCGTCTTGGCTGCTTCAATTTCGTTGAGGATGCAATAATCAACGTGCTTCAGCGCGGGAATAACGATTTTGGAAAACCGATCGCTGTCTTCGCTCACCACATCCACGCTGGTCTTTAGGCCAGCCGCTTGGGCCGTTGCCAGAAGACGGGCCGCTTTGGTCCTAAACTTGGCGTCCGGCTCATCCAGAGCATCCAGTAAAAGCAAATAGCCGAGATGGAAAATGGCGGCCTTGATTCTGCGGAAATCCACCTCTTCGCCCTTCCAAAGAGCATTGACGCCGCGATAGTGGAAAAAGGTGCGCCGGCCGTTGCTCAGCTCAGTCATTACATCGGTATAAGAGGTGTCTGCCGCAGCAGAACTGCGCAAATAACGGGTATCGATTTTATGCAGTTTGCACTCCGCGAGAATCGCTTCACCCAGAGTATCCTTCCCTACCAGGCCCGCCGCATACAGCGGGAAGTTCGCCCCCAATCGAGCCAGATCGACGAGGACGTTGTAGGGCGCGCCCCCTGTCCCTTGACGGGTTTGGCTGCGGATATTGGCCAATTGCTCGCGTTGCGGGTAAACGTCGATCAATTTGACCTGATCGACGATCCAGTTGCCGCCAGCCAGCAAGCCGCGCCGTGTTGAAGAATGCTTTGTCTTCATTTCAAAACCGGAATTGTGGCGCTCCTTCAGATGCGCGGCAAATTTGTTTGTGAGCTGTCATTTCCAGAGAGCGTGATATGACATTGAATGAGAAGTGGAGAAGCCTGGCAAGCAAAAAATAAAACCTAACCGGCACACCCATCCCGCTCCCCATTACCTTTCTCTTTCCAAACGGCTGTCCTCAGCGTAATACTCGCTCATGCTAGAAGATGGACGGTCCGGAGAAAAGATCATCCGTGGCATCCCGGTCTCCCCGGGAGTTTGTCGCGGAAAGATTCTTGTTTTGGGCCGCTCGCAGGAGGATAGAATTCTCAAGCACGAGGTGGCGGAGCACAAATTGACCGCAGAGGTGAAGCGCCTGGAACAGGCCATGATCGACACCCGCCGCCAAATCGTGGAAGTGCAACGCCAGGTCAACCGCGCTTTAGGGGCGGAGGACGCCACGATTTTCGATGCCCATCTGCTTGTCCTCGAAGATCCAACTCTGATCGAAGAGGTCAGCCGCATTATCCTTGAAGAGTATGTTACGGCCGAATACGCCTTCCAGCAGGTCGCGGAGAGATACGCCAAGACGCTCAGCGCTATCAATGACGAATACCTGCGCGAGCGAGCAGCCGACATGCGCGATGTGACGGCGCGCATCCTGAACAATCTGCTCGGCCGCTCGGATGATTTTGACCCGAAGAAACTCCAGGAACCGTGCATTATTATCAGCTATGACCTGACGCCCTCGCGCACCGCTCAGTTGGACAAAAAAATGGTCATAGGGTTTGCCACTGATATCGGGAGCAGAACCTCCCATACCGCCATCATGGCCCGCTCGATGCGCATCCCGGCGGTGGTGGGTTTGGGGACGGCCAGCCGTGAGTTGCACACGGGCGAGTACGCCCTGCTCGATGGATTCAATGGCCTCATCATCATGAATCCAACTGACCAGACTCTTTTTGAGTACGGCCAACTGGTTCGCAAGCAAGTCACGCTGGAAGAGAAGCTGCGCGACGTTTACGACAAACCGGCCGTCACGCTGGATGGCAAGCGCATCATCCTTTCGGCCAATGTCGAGCAACCCGGAGACACTCAAGACGTGCTCGCCAGCGGCGCCGAAGGTGTGGGACTCTACCGGACGGAATATTTATTCATCAACCGTGAGACGCTGCCCACCGAGGAGGAGCAATTCCAAGCCTACTATCAAATCGCCGCCGCCCTCAAACCCAGCCCTGTCATTATCCGCACGCTCGACCTGGGTGGAGACAAATTCCTTTCCCACTTGCAAGTGCCGCCGGAAATGAACCCGTTTCTAGGCTGGCGGGCCATTCGGTTTTGCCTGCAGGAGCGGGACATTTTTCGGGCGCAACTTCGGGCCATTCTGCGCGCCAGCGTTTTTAAAAACGTTAAGCTCATGTACCCCATGATCTCGTGCCTGGACGAGTTGACCCAAGCCAACGAGATGGTCGAAGAATATAAAATGGAGCTCAAGGCCGAAGGGGTGGCTTTCGATCCGGACATCGAAGCCGGTGCCATGATCGAGATTCCCTCAGCCGCGCTTGCGGCCGAAGCTCTGGCGCGGCGGGTGAAGTTCTTCAGCCTCGGCACCAACGACCTGATCCAATATACCCTGGCCGTGGATCGGCTGAATGAAAAAATCGCCCATCTCTATCAACCGACCCATCCTGCCATCCTGCGCTTAATTAAAATGACCGTCGAGGCCGCCCATCAGCATGGCATTTGGGTGGGGGTGTGCGGGGAAATGGCAGGGGATCCGGTTTTAACCCCGCTGCTGATTGGGTTGGGGCTGGATGAATTAAGCGTCGCCCCACCCAGTATTCCACGCATTAAGTTCCTCATCCGGCGCCTTAAAATGAAAGAGGCCATGGACCTGGCGTCATTCGCGCTCGGTTGTGAAAACAGCTTGGAAATCCTTGCGCGATTGAAGAGTTACGTGCAACAGGTAGCTCCAGGTTTGGTTGAGGAGCGCTACTGAGCCGCCAAGCCCTCGGGCCCGCGGTGGTCGCCACCACCCACTCTCATTCTGGCGAAAAAGTTTGGAGCCGCCTTCGTAGGAACCACCGCGCGGCAACCCCGAGGAGGCAAAGGAGGACCGACGGCCCGCTGACCTATGAAGGTGGATAGCATTCCAATTTCTGCGCTCACAAGGTGCAGTCGAGCATGAAACACTTCGTCGCCACATTAAACAGTGATCTCCCCCTCCACGGCATAAAAATACTCATCCTCACGGCTATGCAAGTGCCAGGGCGCGCCTCCGGCAGTGCATGACTCAATCAGCGTAAACTCTCCCGCTGTGGATGAGACCGATGCTTTAACGCCACTGTCAAAGCCAGGAACTCCCGCTCCCGCTCCAGCTTCGGCTTTAAATACGCAGTATTACTCTTAGAATATTACGTATTTTAGCGGCAAACAACGCTGCGCACTTTACCCAGATTGGAGCAATGTCTGGCTCTCCGTTAATGTAATTGGTCGCGTTTCCTCCACAGCCAACGCTCCTTGCAAGTCACGGTGCCTCCGACGGTATCGAGTGCGCATGGAATTTGGCGGGAGTTTGTTGGTGGCGCGATTTCGCCGTGGATGATCTTTATGCTTCCAGAGTTCTGGCGTAGGCTTGGAACCTGGCTCAAGGCGAGACGAGGGGGTCACTGCCGTGTTCGCAGAAACCCAGGAACTACTGAAACATGTTTTTATTCGAATCAGAGATTCTGAAGCCGGTGGGGAAACCCGTCGAAGTTTGCCCCCGTCACGCGCGGCCGGGCCCGACCTGGCGAGAGAACGCTCGGGGATTTCCTAAAACCCGGAGCTTTCTAACGGCGGGATTGCTCTTCCTCTGTTTCGCTGCCTCGGCGGTTGGCCAGTCCGGCGTTTTCCGTGAAGTTTACACCAACCTCATTGGCAGTCCGCTGAAGAATCTAACCAATGATGCGAGTTTCCCTAACTCTCCTGCCTCTATCGACATTATAAACGATTTCTTCGAGACGCCCGTGAATTTCGCCGACCATTACGGGCAACGGCTGCGCGGACTTATCATTCCCCCTCTCACTGGCACTTACGTCTTTTGGATCGCGGCTGACCAAACGGGCGCCCTGTTCCTGAGCAATGATGAAAGCCCAAATAATAAGACCCAAATCGCGTTCCTGACCAACTCGGTGATCTTCCGCGCGTGGTACAGCCGGCCCACGCAGCAATCGACTAACATTTATCTTGAGGCGGGCAGACGGTATTACATTGAAGCGCTGCACGCGTCCTACAATGGCAGCCGAGACTTTCTGAGTATCGGCTGGAAATTGGCGGATGGCGCCCTGGAGCAGCCGATCCCGGCTGCCCGCCTCGTTCCGTTTGGAATGGCGGCCACCACGGCCCCCATTTTTACCTACCAACCGGCCAACCTGACGCTCCTGGAGAATTCCCCGGCAAGTTTCCGCGTCGGTGTGAGCAATCTGGATGTCGTCACCTTTCAATGGCAGCGGAATGGCGCTACGCTCCCGGGCGGAGCCGGCGCAACTTACACCATCCCTTCGGTTTCGACGAATGACAATGGCGCCAGCTTCCGGTGTATTCTCAGCAACCGTTTCGGGCGCGTGACCAGCGCCTCCGCAACCCTGGGCGTTCTCCCTGACCACACTCCTCCAATCCTGTTAACTATCGCCAATATCAGTTCAAATACCGTGGAAGTCCTTTTTAGCGAGCCGGTGGACTCTGCGGCAGCGACTAACCTTTCCAGCTATTCGATCAACAATGGGCCCACCATCGCTTCCGTCAAATTCGGAACATCAACTCGCGCCGTCATTCTTACGACTTCGCCCTTAACCACAGGCACCGACTATACAGTCACCGTCAGCAACGTCCGGGATCGCGCGGCCGCGCGAAACATCATTGCTGCGAACTCGCAGAAAACTTTTACGGCGCTGCTCAAAGGAATTTATCGCGAGGTCTTCGGTAACATCCCCGGCAGCCTGGTCTCCGATCTGACCAACGACGCCAGCTTCCCCAACTCACCAGTGAGCGGTGAGCTTCTCCAAACGGTGTTCGAGGCGCAGGCTCCTCCGTTCGATAACTACGGGCAGCGGCTTCGCGCGCTGCTGATCCCGCCACTCACCGGAAGTTACACGTTTTGGGTGGCGGCAAACAATACTGCAACCTTGCTCCTGAGCTCAAACGAATTGGCCCTGGCGGCACAGCCGTTCGCTTCGGTCTCGCTGGCTGCGCCGGTATCCCCCCGCCAATGGGACGTCCAATCAAACCAGAAATCGGCGCTCATTCCGCTCGTTGCTGGCCAGCGCTACTATATTGAGGCGCTCATGAAGGCCGGTGTTTCAGTCGAATTACCTCCGGACCATTTGTCGGTGCGTTGGCAGCTCCCCGATGGCACTTTGGAGGAACCGATTCCCGTCTCCCGCCTCACTCCCTATGGATTGACCCTCCCCCTGATCGTTCTTCAACCCGCGAACACCACCGTCGTGGAGGGTCAGCCGGTAACTTTCGTCGTGAGCGTAGCCAATCTGGACCCCATCAGCTACCAGTGGCAGCAGAATGGCGCGAACATCCCCGGCGCGACCAATGCCATTTATATCAACCCGATCGCTCAAATGGGGGACAGTGGCTCGATCTTTCAGTGCGCGTTAGGAAACGTGATCGGGATGGCGAATTCGCTGACCGCAACTTTGACTGTTACCCCTGATATAACGCCCCCAGCTCTTCTCAACGTTATCAACAACGGCTCCAATCGGGTGGTCGCCTATTTCACCGAGCCGGTCGATAGCTTCACGGCCGGCAATGCGGCCAATTACAGCATTACTGGCGTGGGGATTTCCGCCCCGGTCGTGTCAGCAGACCGCCGCTCCGTGACACTCACAACCACCCCGCTGACTAGCGGGCAGGCTTACACATTGACGGTCAACGGGGTTCGTGATCTCGCTGCGACGCCTAACACGATCACCCCCAATTCACAATGGACGTTCCTGGCCGGGGATTTTTTCCCGCAAGACATCGGCTCGCCAGCAGTGGCCGGTTCGCTCAACTATAATGGGAACGGGCTGGACGTGGCAGCCAGCGGGAGCGGGACGGAGGGCACCAGCGACCAGTTCAACTTCACCTATCAACAACGCAGCGGCAATTTTGACGTCAAGGTGCGTGTCCAACGGCTCGATCTCGCCGACCCATGGACGACCGCCGGGTTGATGGCCCGTGAGGACCTAAGCACGAATAGCCGTTTTGCCGCCGTCTTCGGCACGCCCAGCATCACAGGGACTTTCTTTCAGTATCGGACCAACGCCGGTGCCCCCGCTCAAATCGCAGGCTCATTCCCCGTGAACTATCCCTACACCTGGCTGCGTCTTCAGCGCCTCGGCGGGACGCAATTCACCGGTTATGCAAGCTACGACGGCCAAACCTGGACGCAGCTCGGCACCGTGGCGCTTCAGCTTCCTGCAACAATTTATTTGGGCTTCGCGGTCGCCAGCCATAGTTCTTCGGAAACGACGGTCGCGCAATTCCGCGATTTCAGCGATGCGACGGGCGGCACGGTGGGCCGGTTGCCGGTGACGACGGAACCACTCGGTCCTTCCAGCCGCAATACCGGATTGGCATTCACCGAGATCATGTATCACCCAGGGCCGCGCGGGGATGGGCTCAATCTTGAGTTCATCGAACTGTTTAATTCAAACCCATTCACCGAAGACATCAGCGGCTACCGGATTTCTGGCGACATCGACTACAAGTTCCCGCCGGGAACCATCTTGCAAGGCGGAGCATTCCTGGTGATCGCGAATAATCCATGGGATATACGGGCCGTCTATGGCATTGGAAATGTGACGGGACCTTACAGCAAACATCTTCTCCACAGTGCCGGCACTGTGCGCTTGCTGAATCCTGCCGGCGCGGTTTTCCTGGAAGCCAAATATGATAGCCTCCCGCCCTGGCCTCTGGCCGCCGACGGCAGCGGTCACTCTCTGGTGCTGGCGCGGGCTTCCTATGGTGAAGGGGATGTGCGCGCCTGGGCGCAGAGTGACTTGATTGGCGGCTCACCCGGGCGCGGGGACGGCTTCTCCTGGGAGCCAGGCCGAAATGTGCTGATCAACGAATTCGCAGCCCATTCGATTCCGCCTGATGTGGATTTCGTCGAACTTTACAACCACAGCGCTCTGCCGGTGGACATTTCCGGTTGCTGGTTGAGTGATACCCCCGCCGTCAACAAATACCGCATCCCGAATGGAACGATCATTGGGCCCACAAATTTCCTGTATTTCACCGAACCCACCCTCGGTTTCGTTCTCAATGCCGCCGGGGAATCGATCTACTTCGTCAGCTCCAATCAAACGCGAGTGATCGATTCTCGTTCGTTTGAACCCCAGGAGAACAGTGTCTCGATGGGACGGGTGCCCGACGGCGGTCCCGCTTTTCAACGCCTGGCGGCGAAAAGCCCCGGCGCGGCGAACGGCCCGATTCGCTCCAAGAATATCGTCATTAATGAGATCATGTATCATCCCATCAGTGACGACAACAACGATCAATACGTGGAACTCTACAACAGCAGCGCCACTACGATTAACCTCAGCTTCTGGCAGTTCACTTCCGGCATCAGTTTCATGTTCCCAACCAATACCCTGCTTGCGCCGAACGGGTACCTGGTGGTAGCGAAAAACGCCGCTCACCTGATGACGAACTATCCGAACCTGAACACGAACAACACCTTCGGTGATTTTGGGGGCGCCCTCTCGCATGGTGGCGAACGGATCGCTCTCGCCATGCCAGATTCGCGCATTACGACTAACAATCTGGGCATGTGGCAGACTAATATCATTTATCCAGTGGTTGACGAGGTCACCTATGGCACTGGTGGACGGTGGGGCAAGTGGAGCGACGCTGGTGGCAGCAGCCTGGAATTGATCGATCCGCATAGTGATAACCGCCTGCCGTCGAACTGGGCCGATAGTGATGACACCGCCAAGAGTACCTGGACCACGATCACGGCCACGGGCCTGCTCGACAATGCCAGTACCACACCCAGCAGGTGGAACTCGCTCCAGCTCTATATGTTGGATGGTCCGTCAGAGTGCCTGGTGGATAATGTGGATTTTCGCATCCCAACAATTTCTCCCAACAGCCTTGTAGCTAACGGTGGCTTTGAAAGCGGACTCAATGGTTGGACCCTGCAAGGGGACCACCGCAGTTCCTTCGTGGAGAACTCCGGTGATGCCAGCTCGCATTCTCTGCACATTGTCGCAACCGATCGGGGTGATCTCCTTGCTGATCGCATCTTTACCAGCACGCTTGCCTCTTATACGACAGGGGTAGTCGGAACGATTACGGGGCGCGTAAAGTGGCTGCACGGCTGGCCGGAGATCCTTTTCCGATTGCGTGGCGCTCATCTTGAAGCGACGGGCAGGCTTAACGTGCCGCAGAACCTGGGCACGCCCGGCGCTCGCAACAGCCGCTATGCGACCAACGCTGGACCCGCTATCACAGAGACCGTGCACACTCCTGTGCTCCCGGCTGCCAATCAACCAGTGGTCGTTACGGCTCGAGTTCACGACCCGGACGGGATCGCATCAGTGCAGTTGATCTATCACCTCGACGGTGGCGCTTCTTTCACGTTGCCGATGGTGGACAACGGCGCCGGAGGCGACTCGGTGCCCGGGGATGGTGTTTACTCTGCAACTATTCCAGGCCAGGCCGCCGACGCGCTGGTGGCATTTTACGTGCAGGCAACGGATCGTTTCGCGCCGGCGGCAACCGCGCGCTTCCCCCATGATGCCCCCGGCCATGAGTGCGTGGTCCGTTTCGGCGACCTCCAACCAAACCTTTCCTTTGGCACTTACCACCTTTGGTTGACCCAGGCGGCTTTGAACAAGTGGCTGGCCTACGAGAAGCTTTCCAACGAGCCTTACGACGCGACGTTTGTTTATGGCAATTTCCGCGTCATCTATAGCGCCGCTGCCCACTATGTCAGCAGCCCGGCCCATTCTCTTTTCTTCGATTCGCCGATCGGCACCAATTGCTCCTATAAGTTTATCATGCCTGGGGACGAACCTTTCCTGGGGGATTCCTCCATGCGAGTGGAACAGCCGGGCAATGGAGGGGTGGATGCCACTTGCCTGCTCGAGCAGATTGCCTACCGGATCGCCGATCAATTAAACGAGCCCTACAACTATTTTCGCTCCATCAACTTGTTCGTTAACGCCAGCCGCCGCGGCATCGCGATGGTCGATGTGACGAGGGAGAGCCACGGATACGATAAAGAATGGTACCCTCAAGGTGACCCGGGCGACCTCTACAAAGTGGGCTATTGGTACGAGTTTGACGACGATGCCACCCAGCATGGCAGTACCGCCGCCAGCCTCCTTCCTTTTACGACCACTGGCGGAGTCAAAAAACTGGCCCGCTACCGGCCGAGTTTCTCTAAACGCGCTGTCCAGACCTCCGCAAATGATTACACCAATCTTTTTAATCTGGTCGATGCTCTCAATACTACCGCCACGGGAGATGCTTACTTGGCGCAAGTCGCGCCTGTGATTGACTTTACCGAATGGGCGCGCACCTGGGCCGTGGAAAGGATCATCAACAATACGGACCTTTATGGCAGCGTCAGAAAGCTGGGTCCCATCGACAGAGCCGGCGCGCAGAATTGCTACATCTTCAAGCCGGCCGGGGATTCCTGGAAGTTCTTGATTTGGGATGTGCAAGCCGGCTTTGCGGGGCTCCCCACAGACGACCTTTTCGGCTTCAGCGATCCACCAATGACCAACCTCTTCGCGCAACCCTTGATGCTGCGGACTTACTGGCAGGCTTTGGATGATGCCGCCCATGGCCCCCTCATGCCGGAAATCATGTTCCCATGGATTGATGCCCGCTACAATGCCTTTCTCCTCAGCGGCTTCAAGGTCGCTGCCCCTGAGAATTTCAAGAATTTTATCTCCGTGCGCCGTGATTACATCCTCGGGTTGCTCGCGGGAGTGCGGACTGATTTCGCAATTACGAGCAATGGCGGCAACAGTTTCACCAACAGCAGCACTCTGGTTACCCTAACTGGCGCCGCTCCCATCTCGGCGCGAGACATCACGATCAACGGCATCCTCGCCCCGCTCTCCTGGTCCAGCATCACCAACTGGTCGGTCCAACTGGCCCTCTCCAGCCAGACCAATCAATTCGTGATCCGGGGTTTCGATGCGCACGGCAACGTCCTGACCAATGCTATCAGAAACATCACCATCTATTTCAATGGGCCGGTTAGCCGGCCGGAAGACAGCCTGGTCATCAACGAGATCATGTACAACCCCTCCGTCACCAACGGCGGTTACGTGGAGATTTACAATCGATCCACAAATACGACTTTCAGCCTTGCGAATTTCCGCCTGCAAGGCATCAACTTCGATTTCCCCCCGGCAACCATCATTCGCCCGCAGAGCTTTCTGATGGTCGTCGAGGATTTAGCTGCCTTTCGATCCGCCTACGGATCGACTCTGCCCATCGCCGGGGAATTCAGCGGCACCCTCAATCGCAACGGCGAAACATTGACGCTGCTCAAGCAGGCCGCGACCCCCAACGAAGCGGACGTAATCATCGACAAGGTAAAGTACGAATCTGGACCCCCCTGGCCAGCTCGGCCGGCGGCTGCCAATAGCGGTTTCGCGTTGCAATTGATCGACCCGGCTCAGGACAACGCCCGCGTGAGCAACTGGGATGTCGGGGCTGTCCCGGCGACTCCTGGCAAGACGAACTCCGTCGCCGGTATGCTGGCGCCCTACCCGCTGCTTTGGATTAACGAAGTGCAACCGAACAATGCCAGCGGGCTGCTCGACAATACGGGCACTCCGCAACCCTGGATCGAACTGTTCAACAGCGGAACCAATTCAATTTCCCTCGATGGTCTTTTCCTGTCCAGAACCTGCACGAATGTGACTCAATGGGCTTTTCCCCCTGGGGCGGTCATCCTGCCGGGCCAGTTTCGCGTGATCTTTGCGGATGGCCAGCCCCAACTCTCGACGGGCGCGGTGCTGCATGCTTCCTTCCGGCTCGATCCGACCAATGGCTGCGTCGTGCTCTCCCGAGGCCTGCAAATCCTCGATTATCTTAACTACACGAACCTCAGCGCAGACTTGTCTTACGGCTCCTATCCTGACGGCCAACTCTTTGACCGGGAGGTTTTCTACTTCGTCACGCCAGGGGCGAGCAACAATCCGGCTCCCGTCCCGATCGCAATCAACGAGTGGATGGCCAGCAATACTCAAACGCTGCAAAATCCCGGCCATGGAAACAAATACGACGATTGGTTTGAACTCTACAATTTTGGGACTGCGACCATTAATCTTTCCGGTTACTACCTGACCGATAATTTTGGAAATGAAAATATGTGGCGCATTCCGGAAGGAACGATCATGGCCCCGCGCACTTTCCTCCTTTGCTGGGCGGATAATAACACTGGAACGAACACCCTGGGCAATGCCCTGCATGTGAATTTCCAGTTGTCTAAAAGCGGTGATAAAATTGGCCTTTATAGCCCGGGACTCGTGAAAGTCGATTCGGTTTCCTTCGGAACGCAAACCAGCGATGTGAGCCAGGGACGCTTTCCCGACGGAGACGTCAAAGGGCCCTATCACCTCATGCCTGCCCCGACGCCGCGGACCAACAATATCATCCCGGACGATATTGACGCTCCAGTGCTGACGCCCATTCCAGATTATACGATCAACGAAGGCTCATTGCTTAACTTCACCGCCCATGCCACAGATGCTGACCTCCCAGCCCAGGTCCTGACATACTACCTGCTGGCCGGCGCGCCCGAAGGCGCAATTATTGACCCATCCAGCGGCGTTTTTATATGGACGCCACTTGAGGCGCAAGGCGGTGCCAGCTATTCAATCACAGTCAGCGTCACCGATAACGCAAACCCGCCGTTGACGACGAGCAGGACCTTCACCGTGATAGTCAACAAGGTCAATAGCCCGCCTTTGATCGGCAATATGGGAGATGTAACGGTGGATCCAGGAACTAAACTGAACCTGACCGTTCCCGCAATTGATTTCGACCTTCCTCCGCAGACTCTCACCCACGCCCTCCTGAGCGGGCCCGGCGGAGCTACCGTGTCACCCGCTGGCCTCTTCTCATGGTCCCCCAGCCAAGCCCATGCCCCGAGCACAAATCTCATTGTGGTAACCGTCACAGACAACGGGGTGCCGACGCTTAGCGCCACACAAAGTTTTACCATCTTTGTTACTCCTGGCGCATCAGGCCTCTCTTTTCAGTCAATTACCCCCCTGGAGAATGGACAGTTGAAATTGGTGTTGCTCAGTCCAGCGGGCGGGAATTACCATCTCCAAGGCTCATCAGACCTGGTCCATTGGGATAAGATTGACGACCTTACGATCCCCCCAACGGGGCGGTTGGAATATATGGTCTCGGGCAGTCTAGGCCAGCAATTTTATCGCGCGGTGCGCTATTAATAACTCAATATCTGAAGCATGGGTGCCTCTCAAGAAAACCGATTAGCACTACAGCGACGTTTTAAGCGATTTCCATTTTTTGAGTTCTTTGATGCGGCGTTTACGGTGGGATTCGTAGGCCTGATAGTTGCGTCTGGTGTGGTACCGCAGCAGTGTTAAAATGTAGCTGGGCTGGCGTTT
>JBBRPK010000146.1:0-14377 GCA_038228235.1 Verrucomicrobiota bacterium | reverse complement strand
TGCCGGAGCAACCACCACCGAAAATCACGGCTGCACAAGTAACCACCAAATGAGCCGGCGTAGTGCAGACCTTTAGGATCGGTGCCTTGATTTGCAATGAGTTACGGGTTTTGGAAGCTCGAGTCCGCGAAGTCGGGCTAAGTCTCTTTGGTCTTCGCGGTTTAAGTCCTTTGCGTTCAATCGGCGCAGAATCCCGTCCTGCGCCCAGGCGATTCGGCCCGCTACCCAAATCCTCGCCTAAGGAATCAAAAATGCGATTTTGCTCAATAAAATTGAGGAATTCATTTCTAGTGCCAAAATAGAAAAGGTATAGAATGCCAAACTTGCGATCACCGTATGGGGCTTGAGCGTTTTGACTCGAATTATTTTTCGGGCGAGGAACAGGGCGCTAACAAGCGGCTTGCATATCACGCGCCGCCTGATTCTCTTTGAAAATTGCTCACAGAAGGGACCAACACAGCCGGGCGGAGGAAAGCCAGGATTATTTAAATCTCTGGATCAAATAAAAGAGCTCCCTCAGGCGTCAAAGGTCATTACGAAGCCCAAAACATGAAAACCAATCTCACCCGACCGCGCTCAGCCTTCACCCTGATTGAGCTGCTGGTCGTCATCGCCATCATTGCCGTTCTGGCCGCCTTGTTGCTGCCGGCGCTGGCCAAGGCCAAAGCCAAAGCAGCCCAGGTCAAGTGTGTGAGCAATTCCAAACAAATCATGCTTGGCTTCCTCCTCTGGGCCAACGATAATCAGGTCAATGGCTTTCCGTTCCGGGTTTCTGTTGGGGATGGCGGCTCTTACCTGGCTCCCGGCGAAACCCCTTCCTGGCCCGGCGGGGCGAACGTTCGCAACAATGCTTACTTCCAGTTCGCGTTTATCTCAAACCAATTGGGTTCTCCGAATATCCTGGTGTGCCCCGCTGACAAACAAGTCGGCGCCCAACGCCGCATGGCCGATAACTGGAGCGACCGCGCGAATGGGGGAATGATGAACGCTGCCTACAAGAACAATGCTGTTAGCCTCGCCGTCGGGGTCGATGCCACATCGATCAGCCTGGGCGTGAATGGCTCTGGTTCTTACGGCACGGATTGGACAACCCAGATGGAATCTACCCAGGACCACATGGTTATTAGCGATCGCAATATCCACTGGGACGAAGCGAATAACACTTGTGGTTCCGGACTCACCTTGATCCAGACCGCGCTCCGTGATGGGTCGGCTCACTGGACCAACGCGATCCATGGCACTCATGGTAATGTGGGCCAGGTCGATGGCAGCGTTCACCAAACGACGACCGTCGAACTTCGCACATACGTCCTGCAGGGCGATGACAACGGCACCGTCCACTTTGTCGTTCCGCCCTAAGCGCCCGTTTTGAAATCAGCGTTCGCTCCAGGAATTGATGACGTATTTGAGGTTGCTGGAGCCGAGAGCGCTGTCGCAATCGCATCAACATTTTTGCGTTGTGCGGCGGCCTGGGGGCGGATATTTCTCTTTTGGTGAACCCATGGCGCACGCAACTACTTTTCATGCTCGCTTGCTGGATGCTTGCGGAGGCCAGTCCAGCTTCTCGCGTGAACGGAGCAGTCAACGTCAGAGAGCACCATACACACGACTCGCGCGACGGTCTTTATATCGATCCCGCTTTCACGCAAACAGCCGCCGCGGGCCTGAAGCGGGACCTGGGGTTTAAAGGCACGGTCGCCGGCAACGTTTACGCGCAACCGCTTTACATCGAGGGCGGCCCGGAAGGCAAGCCCATGATTATCACGGTTACAGAGTCGAACAACGTTTACGCGCTCGATACGGCCGCCGGTAATGTCATCTGGCAAAGAAACGTTGGCCCGCCAGTGGCGGTTACCAACCTCCCGTGCGGCAACATCAATCCACTTGGCATCACCGGCACCCCTGTCGTGGACCTGGCGTCGCGGACTCTATTTTTTGATGCCATGACGACGCCGGACAACGGAACGACCAAGAAGCACCTTATCTTCGCCATGAACGTGGATACGGGGACCATCAACAGCGGGTGGCCGGTGGACGTGGATGCGAAAGCTAGTTTCGGTGGCAGAGTCTTCACCTCGTTTTCGCAAAACCAGCGCGGTGCGCTATCGGTCCTGGGGGGTTACGTTTATGTGCCTTACGGCGGTCATGCTGGCGATTGCTCGACGTATTACGGCTGGCTGGTAGGCGTGGATTTGAATGATCCCAGCAATGTGATGGCCTGGGTCACCCCCGCTCGCGGCGGGGGGATGTGGGCGCCGGGCGGCGTCGCCGGCGACGAACTCACCCCTTTCACCGCTACAGGCAACACAGTCGGCGCCAGCAATTGGGGTGGGGGGGAGTCCATCATTCGCTTCCAGCCCGGCCCGGTTTTCAGCGGCCTGACCAATGACTACTGGGCGCCGACGAATTGGGTCTCGCTCGACGCCTCCGACTTGGACATGGGCGGGTCGGGTCCGCTGATGGTGGACGTCCCGGGGGCCACCCCTTCAAAGCTCGTAGTCGCCCTCGGCAAGGATGGCAATGCTTATTTGCTGAATCGCACTAACCTCGGCGGCGTCAGTGCGCCTCTGGCTCGCGCGCACATCTCCTCCAGCACGATCGTGGAAGCTGCGGCGACGTATCGGACTGCCCAAGGCACGTACGTTGTGTGCCGTGGCAACTCCACTCGGCTCATCGCCTTCCGCATCGATCCTGCCAGTCCCCCGACGATCACCGGCGTATGGACTAACAGTCAGGGGGGACAGGGCTCGCCGTTCGTCACCTCCACCGACGGCGCCAACGACGTGGTGGTCTGGGGCATCGGCGCCGAAGGGGACCAGCGGCTCCACGGCTTCGATGGGGACACGGGAGCGGTCGTTTTCAAAGGCGGTGGCGGGAATGAATTGATGGCGGCGACGAGGCGCTTCAATACAGGGATTGCAGCTCGAGGGCGGATTTACATCGCCGCTGACAGAAAGATTTACGCCTTTACCGTGCCGGTGGCGCCGATCGTCCTGACCAATTCAACGGTGCTGCCGGGCGGCGCTTTTCAACTGGCTTTCACCAACACACCTGGCATGGGTTTCACAGTGTTCGGCGTCACTAACTTGGCGCTGCCATTCACCAACTGGTCTTCGCTTGGAATGGCGACCGATAGCCCTCCCGGCTTCTTCCAGTTCACCGACTCCCAAGCGGCCACCAACCCGCAGCGTTTCTATCGCGTCCGCTCGCCCTGAGAAACATAATGACCCAGGCCGGACTTATCGCAAGTGTCATTTGCACTTCCGGATACTGCCATGAGCGTGGGAGCGTTAGAGTGTGGAGGTAGGGGGTTGCGGGCGGGAGCATGGAAACCATGATAGAAGAGGTGAATCGGACGACGGCTGGATGGTTCAACTATTTCCAGCACAGCCTTCGCCATGTCTTTCCCACACTGGACGGATGGGTGCGCCAGCGCCTGCGCAGCATATTACGCAGACATCACAAAGGAAGTGGTGGCGCCCGAGGTCTGGATCACCAACGCTGGCCCAATGCCTACTTCGCGGAATTGGGGCTAATCTCAATGGCCTTAGCCCGAGAGAAAGCGAGCCAATGTTTGAAATAGACACCACTAACTGGAGAGCCGGATTCGGGAAAACTGCCAGTCCGGTTCGGAGGGAGGGGTGGCCACCCGATGCCATCCCTACCCCTATCTCAATTCAATGGCGGTGGGGCAGGGGGAGGGCCTTTTCCGTCTGCATCAATGATTAAACAAAAATTCTTTGCTGCTGAGGATGGCCCAGTAAATATCCTCAACCGCCGCGCGTTTCTCGGCGTCCTTTGCCTCGCTCAAGACGCTGAGAAGTTTTTTCTTCTCGGGTTCGCTGGGAAAGCGTGAGAGCGAGCTGAGGTAAGCTTCCTCGACAATTTTTTCGGCGGGCGCTTTGTCAGCAAGAAGTTTTTCGAGTCGATTCCCTTTGGCGGATAGTTTCTGGTTGATGGTGTCGCCGTTGGCCATGTGCAGCACCTGGGTGATGCTGGGTTCAGCGGTGCGCTCGCATTCACATGTCTTGTCCCGATCAGGCCGCCCGAAGGTCTTGAGGAAGTAGGAGGCGATTTTTGTATCAGGCAGTTGCAGAGCCCGAAGCCCTCTCGGATATTTCCCGCCCAGGCCTTGGTTCTCGTTGCGCAGGTCGGTCTGGAACTCAGTCGGCATGCCCGTCACCTGCGAGAAGGCATCAAGGAGCACTTCAGCCATGAGGCGTTTGGGGTAGTAATGGGAGTAAAAACGGGTATCGGCGGCGTTCTCCGGCAGGGCCTTGCTGCTGCGCTGGTAAGTCTCCGATTGCAGGATGGCCCGCATCAGGGCCTTGAGATCAAATTTCTGCCCGGCCAGAAATTTGCCGGCCGCGGAGAGCAGTTTCTCATCGCTGGAGGGATTGGTGGCGCGCAGATCATCGACGGCTTCCACCAGGCCGACGCCGTAGAAGTTCGCCCAAACGCGATTGACAATGGCGCGGCTGAAATAGGGGTTTTGAGGGGAGGTCAGCCAATCCGCCACGGCTTCGCGGCGGTCGCGCGGGTCATCCATGGCCAGCGTCTGGCCGTCGAGAGGGCGTGGCGGCTGCGGTTTGCCGCGCAAGGGTTGGACGAGGTCGCCGCTGGCGGCGGCAAAGATGATTTGCTCGCCATCCCCCGGGCCGGCCTTGGCGCGGACGCGGGCGAATAGATTGGCAAATTGATAGTACTGGTCGTTGGACCACTTTTCCATCGGATGGTTGTGACACTTGGCACAGCCGACGGACATGCCGAGGAAGGCTTGAGAAGTCGTTTCGGCCATCAGGCGCGGGTCTTCATGCAGGATATAAAAGTTGGCCGCGCCGTTTTCCAGGGTGCTGCCCTGGGCGGTGATGAGGCTGCGCACCAATTTGTCCCAGGGAGTGTTAGCCGCGACATTGTTGTGGACCCAATTGTAATACGACCACATGGCGGCGGGCCGAAGCCTCTTGCTTTGCACGAGCAATAGGTCGGACCACTTATAAGTCCAATAATCGACGAACTCGGGCCGTTTCAGGAGCGATTCGATAAGCTCATCGCGTCCTGGCTTTTTCACGCCGGCGGACGGATTGGCCAGGAACTCACGCGACTCCTGAGCACTGGGCAAGGTGCCGATGGTGTCGATGAACGCGCGGCGGATAAACTCTTCATCGCTGGCGCGAGGGGAGGGCGGCAGGTTCAAGCTCTGCAGTTTTTCCAACACCATTTCATCGATAAAATTCCGGCGTGGCGCCTGCGCGAAAATTTCCGGCGCAATGTTGTTCGTATAAGGCACCGTGATAGTGCCGATGGCGATGCGGCTCAGGTACCAGGCGGTGATGGCGCCTTCTCCATAACCCATTATCTGAACTTTGCCGTTATCATCCGCGGTGGCGACGGAGGCATTAGCGGAGGAATATTTAACCCAGCGTGTCACATCCTCACGGTGCCCGTCATCGAACCAGGCGCGCACGCTCAGTTGTTGGTTCGTGTTCGGAGCAAGAATGGCGTGGTCGGGCGAAAGCTCGATGTGATCGATGCGCGGATCTTCCTTCTGCGGCCCTGGCGCTCCTTCGGCAATCCATTCGGATAGGATGCGGTATTCCGCCGAATCAACTTCGAACCGCTTTCCTCCTTTGTGCGGCACGGCGGCCGTGGGTTTGAGCAGCATCAAACTGCGTCCGGGGTCGCTAGGGATAATTCTGCGCCCAAGTGCGTGCCGGGTGAGGGCCAGGTAATCCCCCTCATCATCATAACCGCGCAGGGAAAGTTTGAACCCATTTTGCCCAGCGGCAGCCCCGTGGCAAGCCCCGGAACTGCAGCCCATTTTCGCGAGCACCGGCTGGACATGATTGCGAAAGGTGCCCGCAGGCGCCACGCTCTCCGCCGCCCGCGCAGAATAAATGAAAAAAACGCACAGGAACAAAACCACAATTATGCTGCCGCTATGCTGCTTGGGCCTTCTTTGGAGTTTGCTGCCTACACTCATTTTGGCCTTGGGAAGCTGGGGAGCGCAGTTGGCATACCGAAGCCTCGCAGGGGCGGCCTGTTTTCGCGCTGATGCATCAGTCGTCATTCTCAAGGGTTTGAAAATGTAACGATCATCCTGAGGCCTGTCGAATTTTCGGCATGGAATGGAGCCTCGCTCTATTCTTCCCGCCTTCGCTGTCAAAACAGCTCCCTTATGGGTTGCGTCCCATAATCGACCAATGGGAATGGCCGCGATTGCGGGCCGGGCAGGTGCGTTTCCAGATTCAAACCCAGGCTGTGATAAATGGTGGCCACAACTTCAGAAGGCTTAACCGGACGTTCCACGGGGTAGGCGCCAATCTCATCGCTTTTGCCCACGACTCTGCCTCCTTTGACACCCCCGCCGGCAAAGTAAGTCGTCCAGCATTGCGGCCAATGATCGCGACCTCCCGCCGGGTTGATCTTGGGTGTGCGCCCAAACTCCGCCAGGTTGGCCACAAGGGTGTTATCCAAAAGACCTCGTTGGAACAAATCCTGAATAAGGGCGCTGTATCCCTGATCGTACATGGGCGCCACAATGTCCTTCATCCCGGCGATGGAAGTAAAGGGCTTCGAACCGTGGATGTCCCAGGTAATTTCGTCGAAGACGGTGATGAATGTATTGATGGTGACGAAGCGAACGCCCGCTTCCACAAGTCGGCGGGCCAACAGGCAGCTTTGCCCGAACCGGGTCAAGCCGTAACGCTCACGCACTTTCTGCGGCTCCCTGGCAAGGTCGAAAGCCTCGCGCGCCTTCACGCTGGTCATCAGCCGGTAGGCGGAGGAAAAGCTGGCATCCATCAGTTGGGCGCTTTGACTCGATTCAAAATCCTTCACCGTGTCATCGACCACCGCCCTCAACTCGCGCCGCCTCTTTAAGCGGACTTCGCCAATCTCGGTAGGCGGGAGCAGGTCCGGCACTTTGAAATCCTTCTGCGACGGATCCGCGTTCAGAACAAATGGATCATAGGCCTTGCCGAGAAAACCGGCGTCCTGCCCATGCGGAAGATTTCCGCCTGTAGGTCCCATTGCCTCGGGCAATATTACATTGGCGGGCAGCTCCGTCCTGCGTCCTTTGAGAAATTCCAGAGCGCAACCTGCGTGGGGAGTGTTGACGCCGCCGCTGAAAAGCCGGCCGGTCTGCATCATCTGGTGTCCAGTGTCATGCACCGCCGCGGCCGTGTGGTAACAAGTGCGGACCAGGGAAAACTTATCCGCCAATTTGGCATGCAATGGAAAAATTTCAGAAATTTGGAACTCGGCGCTCTTGGTCGAAATGGGCTTAAAGGGTCCGCGAATTTCCGAAGGGGCATTGGGTTTCATGTCCCAGGTGTCCAACTGGCTGGGTGCGCCGAGATTAAAAATCAGGATGACCGCTTTTTCATCATTCCCTTTGGCGACTGCGCCTTGCGCTTGAAGGGTGGCGAGGTTTGAGAGGGTTAGTCCCAGCGCGCCGAGCGTGCCGACCTGGAGGAAGTCGCGGCGCGTGAGTCCGTCGCAAGTAGTGATAGAACCTTTTCCAGTTACTTTGAGCATGATAGGCCTTTTGAACTGCGGTTTTTACCGCTATTAGCATGGCATAAGCGAAAGTTTCAGGCAAGACTAATAATGCCCAGAACACGAGGTCAGTGACAAAGTAATCGACTTTGTGTCGCAAAGGCCGGGGCAGAAACTGACGGCACAAGCCGGCGTAAACCCTGGGCATTTTGGCAAAGTGAGGTTTCGCGCTTGTCATTTTCACAACGTAATTTTCCCCTATCCTTCCGAAGCTTGGGAAGGACGCGCTCCCGCAAGTCCCTATCATCCGGCGATTTGAAACTTTTGTGTTCTGACATTTTACAAAACCATGACATTTGCTTTCCACTCGTCTGCTAGACTCTGTTACCAATATGGTTTCAGAGAGCGCCAACATGAGCGATTCCAGTCAAACTCGACAGCCAACTTTTTTTTGGCAAGGGCTGCTGATTGTGCTGCCGGTGATTGTGCTTTCTGGCGTCGGTCTATTCTCCTTGCGCCAGGACCGAATTCTGGCTCAACACGAAGCCATCGAGAGGGCGCAGGCCATTGCCGACGAACTGGCCGAAAACACATGGGCGGACCTTACCGGCGCGAGAGATGACAGCTTTCCTTCGTTCAAAATTGATCGGGCGGGACAACTGCTCTTTCCAACACCTTTCTCGCCCCTGCCGAAGCCGCAGGCTTTTCATTTGGCGGAACTGACGACCGACCAAGGGAGGCTTTGGCAATTGGCTCAGCAATCAGAGCAGGGAGAGGACCTTGCCTCTGCCATCGCTTCCTTCCAGAAGTTCCGAGACAGTTCGCCGCCGGAAACGTTCGCTGCAGCCGCTTGTTACCATCTTGGGGTTCTCTCACTTCGGCAAGGAAACTACCGGGTCGCGGCTGCGATGCTCAACCTCGTCTTGGCGAAATACCCCCGCGCCATGAGCGAGGGCGGTCTTCCGCTGGGGCCGATCGCCCGGTTGAAGCTGATCGAAGGGGCAAGCGATACGAACCGCCCGTCGCCCTCGGAAATGCGCGAGCAGGTTTCGTTGCTCTGTTCGAATGCTGTCGCCCAAGCGAGCGCGGTGACGCCGCTGCTTCTCAAACGAGCCGCTGGGCTCGCCAGCGCACACCGGCTGGGAAGCGTGGCGCGAGACTGGCAGGCGAAATGGGACTCCGAGGAACTCGTCCGGAACCTCTATGCATCGGCGCAACCTTACTTGCGGTCGAAGCCACCGCGGCTTTTTTGGATCAAGCCACCACAGCCCCACTCGAATTATGGGACGACTTGGAACTGGCTGGCAACGAGTTTCGATGAGGGAACAAACGGATATTGGATTTCTTGCCAGACTCGTGGAGATGGGAGAGTGGATGAAATGGAAAGAGCGCTGGAGGTCAAAGCGACCTTTCCCGAGGGGCGCGCGGAACACCATTACCGCGAAATGGACCTGTCCAGGAGAAACCAGTCGGGACCACTGCCCATTCCCGGCGAAGCAGGCATGGTAATATCCCCTCACATACCGCGTCATGAGGTGCATCTGCCGGCATACTTTACCGTTAGCTTTGAGCTGGCACGGCGAACGATTATTTCGAGCAACAATCTACAAACAATCGTGCAGGGATCTGGAGGCAAACCTGCGGGGATTCGCTGGGCGCCGTATGCCGGTCCGGCTTCCTCGCCGCCTCCAATCCTGGCCAGCGCCACCAAGGTCGAAGATGGGGTCGAGTATTTGCGTTGGAATGTTCATCTTGCCAGTCCGCAAATGCTGTTCGCCCGTCAGCGTGAGCGGACAGGCTTGTTCGGTTTGCTGATCGGGGTTAGCGCCGCGGCAGCCCTGGTTGGATTTATCACCGCCCGGCGCGCCTTTTACCGTCAGCAGCATTTGGTGGAAATGAAGAGCAACTTTGTATCGAGCGTGTCGCATGAGTTGCGCGCGCCCATCGCTTCCGTCCGCCTGATGGCCGAGGGACTGGAACGCGGACGCGTTTTGGAGCCGGCCAAACAGCATGAGTATTTTCGTTTTATCGTCCAGGAATGCCGGCGTTTGTCCTCGATGATCGAAAACGTCCTCGATTTTTCCCGCATCGAACAAGGCCGCAAACAATACGAATTCGAGCCGACGGATCTGCGGGCGCTCGTCGAACAAACCACCCAGCTCATGATTACACAAGCCGTGGAGAGACAAATCGGGCTGGAGACGGTCGTGACAGGTGAACCCGACAATCCAGAGGTGGATGGGCGCGCCATACAGCAGGCGCTGGTGAATCTGATCGACAATGCCCTCAAGCATTCCCCAAACGGCTCGCTCATCCGCGTGGGCCTGGAATTCCCGGCGCGAAAACTCAATGAGAGTAGCAGCCGACATGAGCCGACTCATTATTCTCCGCCGGAAGATCAGAGCCGGCTGACGCCGGTTGCTACAGTATTTCTGTTTGTGGAAGACAAAGGCGAAGGCATTCCCCCCGAGGAGCACAGCCGCATCTTCGAACGCTTTTATCGTTGCGGCTCCGAGTTGCGGCGCGAAACTCAAGGGGTGGGAATCGGCCTGAGCATTGTGAAACACATCGTGGAAGCGCATGGCGGCAAAGTTTTGGTGCGGAGCGCCGTCGGCGAGGGCAGCCGTTTCACGATTGCATTGCCGATCAAAGGCGCGAAGGAATCAAGCAAACCATGTCCCGTCTCCTGATCATCGAAGACGAGCTGCCGATGCGCACGGCGCTGAAGGATTGCCTGGAATCCGAAGCCTACCGGGTGCTCACAGCCGCGGATGGGGAGAGCGGTTTAAGAAAGGCGCTGGAGGAAAAGCCCGATTTAATTCTGCTCGATATCATGATTCCGCGAATGGACGGTTTCGCCGTTTGTGCCGAACTCCGGCGCCTGGGCAACACCGTGCCCATTCTGATGCTCACCGCCAAAGGCCAGATCGAGGATCGCGTTCATGGTTTGGACGTGGGCGCAGATGATTACCTGGTCAAGCCGTTCAGCACCGAGGAATTGCTGGCCCGGGTGCGGGCGGTGCTTCGGCGCGTTCGCAAGCCGACACGGGCGCCGGGAGCATTGAGGCTCGGAGAAATTCGGATTGATCTGGCAAAACACACCGCCAGCCGCGGGAGGAAACCGGTCCATCTCACAGCCAAGGAGTTTGCGATGCTCCGCCTGCTGGCCGAGGCCGACGGCGAGCCAGTCTCACGCGACCGGTTTCTCGACATCGTCTGGGGCTACACGGCGTTCCCCACCACCCGGACCGTGGACAACCACATTGCCAGCCTGCGGGCCAAAATCGAGAAGGACCCCGAGAACCCGCGTTGGATTCAGACCGTGCATGGGGTTGGATACCGGTTGGAGCGGGGCAACGATGCGTAACGCCAAACACTAAAATGCGAACAAAAAACAAGAAGCGGGAAAATCGAACAGGAGCGCGGACTTCAGTCTGCTCCGAGGTTCAACGCCCGCAAGGAACCATCCCGTCCGTTGGAACACCCCGGCGCCGAAGCGGACTAAAGCCCGCGCTCCTGGGCAGCGTCTTCGCCGCGCTATTTCATGACGTCGCCGTTTCGCGAACAGCGGTGGGGCGGAAACCCTCTCCGCTCCCTCCGAGGGAGGGGAGAGGGCAGGGTGAGGTGAGAATGCCACGATCCCAGGTTTGCCCAATGTCGGCGCGCTTTGTCCTGGTCCTCTTTTTTCGGAAGAAAGATCAGAGCCGATTCACATGGGCTGCTACGGTTAAGGGTTCAAGGCCCCGATGCGCGTCGAAATTTGGAGGTGCGGTTCTCCATGAACCGATGCCACCAAATCAACTCCTCACCCCCAGCCTTCCCTCGGAAGCTACGGCTCGGCAGGCGGCCTTCTCCCTCGCTGCGACAGGCGCGACCTGGCGCGACCGTACCGTGAATTTACAAAAGCATGACAACTGGACGGACCCTTAACTCGCAGAATGCAACAGTATGAAATTCTGTGAATGGAAACTTGATCGAAATATGAAAACGACAACAGTTACTCTCGTGGCGGCCTTGCTCCTTGGACTGGCGCAGTCTTCTCGCGCCGCCGAGACCGTGAACGAGACTTTGCAAAAAGGCCTCTTCGAAGAGGAGGCCAACCATAACTTGGACGCCGCCATCAAGGCCTATCAATCCGTCCTGCAACAAACCGACGAGCATCGCAAACTCGCCGCCACCTCCGTTTTCCGCCTGGGGGAGTGCTATCGCAAACTCGGAAAGACCAACGAGGCCACGGCCCAATATGAGCGCGTCCTGCGCGAATTCGGCGACCAAACTACCTTGGCGGACCCAAGCCGCCAGAATCTTGCCGGATTTGGTGTTGGCACCGTGGTAGCGCCCAAGACTGGTCAGTTTGCAACGACATTAGAGTTGATGGAGATCAAACGAATTCAGGCGATGATCAAAGACAGTCCCGATTTGATAAACGCCCGGCTCGGTGGAGGAAACACGCCTCTTGAGGACGCGGCCGAGAAGGGGCAACTCGTAGTCGCACGTTACCTGCTGGATAACGGTGCGGATGTTAATGCTGCCCGAGCTTTAAGCGGTCCCACTGCTTTACAGTTGGCCGCCCTCGCTGGGCATAAAAGCATGGTCGAATTACTCTTGGCCGGCGGGGCAAAGATCCAGGGAGTTGGAACCTTCACACCCCTACACGAGGCGGCCAGCAGAGGATTCAAAAGCGTGGTGGAACTGCTTCTGGCGAATCATGCCGAGGTAAATGCTTACGCGGAAGCCGGCGAGACGCCGCTGCATGCGGCCGTCGAACGCGGCTTTGCCGGGGTAGCGCAAGTCCTTCTGGATCATGGCGCGAATCCAAACGCAACGAAGTCGGACAGGAGCTTTGCTGCAGGGTCGGTGTTTGGCAACCGTCAAGCGCCTAATCCCTATGGTGCTCCGCTGCATTATGCGGCCTACAAAGGGGACAAGGCCATGATCGAACTCCTTCTCAGCCATCAGGCTGATGTGAATGCTAAAAATCGGGAAGGCCTGCTGACTCCGCTTCATCTTGCCGCGTATTATGCGTCGCCAGCGGTCGCGTCGGTTCTACTGGCGGCCAAAGCCGAAGTGAACGCGCAGGTGCCCCACTCTCCGAAGCCCGGAATGGCCCCATTGCATTTTGCGGTTTGGGCGGGGCGTCCCGAGATGGTTGAGTTTCTGCTTCAGAACGGAGCCGATCCAAATCTTCCTTTCGATGATGATGGCACGGTAGTAGCATTGGTAGAGGCCCTTTCCATACGCCCCAGCAATTACGAAAAGATTGTGGAACTGCTGCTCGAACACAAAGCTGACCCCAATATCAAGTCGTCCAAAGGACTTGCTCCATTGCACTACGTCGGATCTACGATAAACAACGCGATCCTGCAGGTGCTTCTAAAGCACGGGGCTGACACCGAGTTGAAGGATCCTGAGGGTAAAACAGCCCTCAACCATCAGGCGGCCAAGGAGATAATGGACACTTTACTGGAGAGTAAAGCCAATCCAAACACTCAGGATAACAGAGGAAACACGCCCCTGCATAACTTGGTTCTCAGTATACCGTCCGTGCCTATGTCTCACAGCGGTTATTTCGCTGAATTGGCAGAGTTACTCTTGGCGCACGGTGCCGCTGTGAACAAGCGCAATAATGAGGGGAAAACGCCACTCAACTTAATGGGCGTTCCTGCTTCGCCCATCCTCCCCGCTAAAGTGGAGTTGGCCGAGCTTCTCCGCAAACACGGCGCGCTCGATGAAATGCTCGAACCGGAGCCAGATTCCGAAAGTATCCGGGTCTGGCGCAAAGGTCTGCCATCTGCTCAAATGGTGTTTGCCCGGGACAGCGATGGCCACAATCGTTATACCCTCTTTGAAACGGTTCTTAATCTTTATTCCTCTTCCAGTCCCTGGCCGTATTCGAAAAAACCTGGATCGGCTTCTGGTCCCAGAATGTCCGCACCGGTCGTGGTAGTCCCGCCACCGATGGACCAACGCCTGTACATACCATCGATTGCATTTGCCTTCCCCGACTTTACGAGGATCAAAATCAACCGGCCCATTAAGGATAAGCCAAATGAAAAGAAAGTGATTTTGGTGAATCTGCTGGATGGCGCAGGCAACTTGGATTGCTCTAAGGACACTTGGCTGGAGTTCGGGGATGTGATCGAAATTCAAGAGCGGGAGTATAGGTTGGGCGAGTCCAAGATAGGTCTCACCAAGGAACAGGAACAACAATTCACAGCTTGCCTGCCCCGAAAAGTGAAAGTCGTGGTCAAGGGGACTCCAAACGATATTGAACTCAGCCCGCTGCAAAGCGGCTCCTACCTTTCTCCAGCGCTGGGAATCCCCAATTTCCAGAACGCCTTGCGTTCCACTTCGGACCTGTCACGACTGAAAATTAAACGGACTGCCGTAGGCGAAATGCCCGCGAATGAATGGAGCATTGATGTGGAGAGCTTTCGGAAACGCGAAAAACCGCAATGGGATGATTTCTGGCTCCGCGACGGCGACGTGATCGAAGTGCCGGAGAAATAGGTTGTTAGGTTTCTCCCGTTGGGGCATCAATCAGCGCCACGGGAAAAGGCGTGCCACCCTCCACGGTTCGCGTACAACTTTGCCCTGCTTGGCCGGCCTTAGAGCCTGTTTTAAAATTCCGTGTGGTTCTGTTTTCGTGCGCTGAATGGCGAGGCGCGACGAGCAAGCATAGCCGCCAGAGGTCTGTGACCGAGGAGCAACAAAGCCAGCGGGCGTACGAAAACCCTCCGGGCGGCGGGTCTTTTGTCTGCGGGCTGCGTTGACTCGGCCATCACAGCCCGCTGCGGGGATGCTCCGGCCTCGCCGCCTTGGCCACAGCCAAAATCACTCGCCGCAGGACCCCACGCAATTTTAAAACAGGCTCTTA
>JBBRPK010000145.1:0-14632 GCA_038228235.1 Verrucomicrobiota bacterium | reverse complement strand
GGGCAGGAAAAGAGCACTTCCAAAAGCTTTGCGCCTCTTGTCATCGCATTGGTAACGACGGCGTGCGGCTCGGTCCCGAACTGACCGGCGCAGGGAAAAATGGAATTCGCTACTTCCTCGAAAACATCATTGACCCCGATGCAGTCATCGGAGCGGATTTCCAGATGACGACCCTGGAAACCAAAGCAGGCGATGTCCTCTCTGGCCTCGTGCTAAACGAATCGCCGAGCGCAGTCACCATACGCACCATCGCCGCCGAATCCGTCATCCCCAAGACCGAGATCGCCAGGCGCGAAACCAGCCCCAAGTCGCTGATGCCCGAAGGGCTGCTGGAATCGCTGCCCGATCGAGAACAATTGGAGTTGCTGAAATTTTTGACCAGTCATTGATCATTGCTGGCTCGTTTTAAATGCCGCTGCTCGGCAGCTTTGCTGCCTTTTGGTTCCCAAGTCCCTGTCACTTCATCAGCGTGCGAGCAAACTTCTCGATGCGATCCAATCCCTTTTCGATGTTCGCCATGCTGGTGGCGTAGCTGATGCGCAAGTAGTCATCCGCACCGAAGGCGACGCCGGGAACGGCCGCCACCTTTTCTTGATCGAGCAATCGCGCGCAGAACTCGGTGGAATTAAGACCCAGCTTCGAGATGTTCGGGAAAAGGTAAAATGCCCCTTTGGCATTCACGCAGGAAATGCCAGGGATCGCATTCAGTCTTTTATGCGCGAAGCTGCGCCGCTTCGCATATTCCGACATCCACGTTTTCAGATGATCTTGCGGGCCACTCAGTGCCGCCACCGCGCCTTTTTGGGCGAAGGAAGTCGGATTGCTGGTGCTGTGGCTTTGGATGGCGTCAATCGCTTTGGCAATGGGTTCCGGAGCGGCGAGGTAGCCCAGCCGCCAGCCGGTCATCGAATAAGCCTTGGCGAATCCATGCACGATGACGGTATGTTCGTAATGGGCCTGCGAAAAACTCGCCACGCTGGCATGTTCTGCGCCATCATAAACCAGCTTTTCGTAAATTTCGTCACTCATAATGAGGACGTCTTTTTCGACGCAAATGTCGCCCAGCGCCCGGATCTCCTCCCGGGTGTAAAGTGAGCCAGTCGGATTGCTAGGCGAATTCAAAATGAACAATCGCGTGCGCGGGGTTATGGCAGCGCGAAGTTGTTCGGGAGTGACTTTGAATTCGGTTTTATCCGTTGTCCCCAGGATGACGGGTGTGGCGCTAGCCAGCTTCACCATCTCCGGGTAGCTCAGCCAGTACGGCGCGGGAATGATCACTTCATCACCTTCCTGGCAGGTGGCCAGGATTACGTTGTAACAAGAATGCTTGCCGCCGCACGACACAATCACTTGGGATGGCTTGTAGCTCAGGCTATTATCGCTTTTGAACTTATCAGCGATTGCCTGCCGCAACTCAGGGATGCCGCTGCTGGGCGTGTATTTGGTAAATCCTTCCGCCAGCGCTTTGGCGGCGGCATCTTTGATGTGTTGCGGGGTGTCGAAATCCGGTTCCCCGGCCCCGAAGCCTACCACGTCCTGCCCTTCGGCCTTCATTTGTTTGGCTTTGGAGTCGATGGCCAGCGTGAGCGATGGCGCCAGCGAAGCGGCGCGCTTTGAGATTTTGTAATTCATAAAATAGCCGGAACAGAGATAGCATCTGCAAAAACAACTTCAAGGGGATTTCACAGAAAAGAATTTGGCCACGTATCAAGCGCAGCCCAATTCGGGAGTCGCCGGCTCGGGGGCGAAAAAAATTTTCGTGCATCAAACGGAGTCATTGATTAAATAGCCTCATGACTTCACATGCGCGTGCTGCTTCCTGTTGGGTATGGTGGAGGCCGGCCATCCTCCCTTTGCTCATGGCCGCCTGCTCGCTGGTTCAGGCCGCTGATTATTTTCCACCCCCGGACAAGGAAGGAGGCTGGCGATTATTAAAGGATGCGGCGCAGATGCGTCAATTGGCAGGAGTGGAGCTTTCCCGGCTCGAACAAGCGTTCGATTTTACCCAACGATGCAGCCAGAACGGGGGACTGCTTGTGGTGCGCCATGGATATTTGGTTTTTGAAAAATATTTTGGCAGGGCCCACCGTAACGCGAATCCCGATATGGCCTCCACTGGCAAGGCTTACACGAGCATCGCGTGCGGGATCATGCTGCAGGAGAGGCGCGATGCTCTGCCCGATGGGCTGGACCAGAAGGTTTTCACGGAAAAATATCTGCCCGAGGCATTCCCGCTCGATGACCCTCGGAAAACAGACATCACTTTGGGCCAACTGCTCTGCATGTCGGCGGGTTACCACGGGGAAGGCGGCAGCCCTGGGGTTATTCATGGGCAAGTGGTTCCGCTGAAACCAGTCCCCGGCCAGGACGTTCGCGACCTGGATCGGTCCTCCCTCCGCACGCCCCTATGGACAAACGCGGGCGCCGGTTATTCCTACTCCTCGCCAGCGCCTCATATCGCTTCCATCGTGCTGCGGCATATCACCGGCATGGAATTGCAGGATTATATAAACGAGCGGTTGGCCAAACCGATGGGCTGGGGCGCGTGGGCGTTTTGCCTGCATCGCGGCGATTTTACCATGCCACATGCCAATGGAGCAGGAAGCATCGCGGTTCATGCCACCGATGCCCTGCGCTTTGGTTATTGTCTTCTGCACAAGGGCAAATGGGGTGACCGGCAGTTAGTCCCGGCTGATTACGTTTCTTTGTGCGGAAAGCCCTCGTCCTACAACCCGCATTGTCCGTACAGCCTGATGTTCGAGAACAATTCCGACGGCCATGTTGCTGGCGCCCCCCGAGATGCGTTCTTCAAATCAGGCGCGGGCGGTTTTGGCATTTTCATTGTGCCCTCGCTCGACGTGGTCATTTACAAGTTAGGCGGTAAGGATTCGCAATACAGTCCGGAACTCACAGGGTTGCCGCAGCCTTTCGCGTATGACAGCTCGCGAGACAACTGGCAGCCCATTCCCCGAACGCCCTTCCACGAAGGGAGCATGGGTGGGGACGATGGTCTGAGACGGCTGCTCGAAATGGTCTCTGCCGCGGTGCGGGATTAAATCCACATCTCGAATGAGGGAGACTTCTGGAATGACATGATTTCTCTCAAACAACTGACCAAACGATTCGGGACGCAGACGGCCGTGGACGCCCTCTCGTTCGATATCGCGGGAGGACAAATCGTCGGATTTCTTGGACCCAACGGGGCTGGAAAATCCACGACGTTAAAGATGCTCACGGGCATGATCGAACCATCGGAAGGCACGGCAACGGTGTGCGGATTTGATCTGCAACGGGAAACACTCGAAGTGAAACGCCGAGTCGGTTTCGTGCCCGAGTCTGGCGCCGTATTCGAGTCCCTGACCGGCCTCGAATATCTCGAAATGGTGGCTGCGCTTTATGCCATCCCGCAGGAGGCAGCTCGCGCGCGCATCAAGCAGTTCATCGCCTTCTTCGATCTGAGTTTTGAGACCCTGACCGATAAGCTGCTGGGTGCCTATTCCAAAGGGATGAGGCGCAAAGTGGTCATCACGGCCGCACTGTTGCACAATCCGCCGGTGGTATTTTTCGACGAACCGTTGGATGGGTTGGATGCGAATGCGGCCGTCGGGTTCAAGGCGCTCATCCAGACGCTGGCGCGGGAGGGCAAAACCATCGTCTATAGCTCGCACATTTTGGATGTGGTAGAACGGGTTTGCGACCGGGTTATCATCATCGATAAGGGCCGGCTCTTGCTGGATGGCCGTCCAGATGAACTTGTCGCCGCTCATGGCGCGGGCACGCTGGAGAGGCTGTTCACACAATTGACCGGGGGCACCGAACTCGAACGTCGGGCGGAGGACTTCGCGAAAACCTTCCGGCAATGACCGGCACGACATCAAACCCAGTTCCACCGGGGCGGACGTTGCGCCGGCTTTTTCTAACGCTTTTCCTTCGCGGTCGCAGCTCGCGAGGGCTGCGCAAGGAGAGAGCGCCCAAGTCGGTCGGTTCCAAGCTCGCGTTAACCCTGTTTTTTTATGCGCTGATGGGATTGATGACGCTGGCCTTTTTGAATCAGCCGGTGTTTGCCCTCTCCGTCTATCTGCATGCGATGACCCTGGTTTTTCTCGGTATGTTCGTTGCCGCTTCTGCGGGTGAGGTGCTCTTCAACAAAGAAGAGGCGGACATCCTGATGCACCGCCCCATCCCGCCGCGCGCTTTACTGTGGGCGAAGATCGGTGTGCTCGTGGAGGTATCTCTCTGGCTGGCGGGCGCGTTCAATCTGGCTGGACTCTTCGTCGGCCTCTATGGTCCAAATGGCGGCTGGCTTTTTCCGGTCGCGCACGCGATTTCCACCACGTTCGAGGCGCTCTTTTGCACGGGCTGCGTGGTGCTGGTCTATCAGCTCTGTCTGCGCTGGTTCGGACGCGAGCGACTAGATGGGCTTATGACGACGGCGCAGGTGCTCGTGGCCGTGGCGGCCGTGGTCGGTGGCCAGATGGTACCCCAACTGATGCGCGGCTTCGGGGGAAAGCTCGATTTGAGCATCAAGTCCTGGTGGATTGCCCTTTTGCCACCCGCCTGGTTTGCGGGCTTCGACGACGCTTTAGCAGGCAGCGGCAGGGCCGGTTCGTGGGCGCTGGGTGGCTTCGGATTGGCTGCCACGACGACGGTACTCTGGCTGGCCTTCGGAAAACTGGCGAGTGCTTACGAAACGGGGTTGCAAACCCTCAACGAAACGACGTCGGCACGGCGATCAGGGCGTGCGGGGCGCCGTTGGATTGATGTGCTTGTCGCTACGCCGCCCCTTTGCTGGTGGCTGCGCGATTCGGTGACGCGCGCCGCCTTTTTGCTCACCGCCGCCTACCTTGTGCGTGACCGGGATGTGAAACTGCGCATTTATCCGGGCCTGGCGCCGATGCTGGCAATGCCGATCATTTTTCTAGTTCAAGATCAGGGTCGTGGCGGCATGGGCGGGTTTGGCGTCGCCTTCGCCGGGGGCTATCTCGGTCTCATACCGTTGCTTGGACTGAACCTGCTGCGTTACTCTCAACAATGGCAGGCCTCCGATTTGTTTCGCGCCGCTCCGCTGCCGGGTCCCGCTCCGCTTTGCCATGGGGCGCGGCGGGCGGTGCTTTGTTTTCTGGCGCTGCCCGCGCTGGTGGTGTTCGCATTGCTGGCAAGGCTGGTGGAGAGCGACAGTTCCCATTTGCCTTTGTTGCTTCCAGGCCTGCTGGCGCTGCCCCTTTATGCCATGGTGCCATGCCTGGGCGGCCATGCGGTGCCCCTTTCTTTGCCCACCGAGGAGGCGAAGTCTGCCGTTCGCGGTTTGACGATGGTGGCCGTTATGCTGATCTCGGCGGTGTTGTCGGGCCTTGCCATCTGGGCCTGGTCCGGTGGCTGGTTCAAGTGGCTATTGCTGGTTGAGACCGTCCTCGTGCTGATTTTGTACTTGGGGATGCGCGCCGCCGTCGCGTCGGTTCGGTGGACGCCATTGGAATGATTTTCGCCGTAGCTTTTGCAGCTCTTCCATCAAAAAGTGATGCAAAAGTTCTGAATCCAGTTAGAATTTACCCATGTTACGCCCTATCGATACCAGGGTTCCAGGCGCGGTCGAATCGCGGGTGCATTCCATCTGCCAGAGGATCTTCCCGAAAGGGGAGGCCGCTTTTGTGCCTCGGGCTTTCCAATGGGCCAGCCAGTGCTTCGCTGGACAGTATGCGGATTATCAGCCCATAGACGCGGGCTACCACGATTTTGAGCACACCTTGCAGGGGACGCTTTGTTTGGCCTATTTGCTCGAGGGGCGTCATGCCGCCAAGGTTCAGCCGGTCTTGACGCAGAAAATGCTCGAACTGGCTCTGCTTGCGATTCTCCTCCATGACACCGGTTACTTGAAGAAACGAAGCGACCGAGAAGGAACTGGCGCAAAATATACCCTGGTGCACGTCGGCCGCAGCATTGCCTTTGCCGGAGGGTTTCTTTCACAAAAAGGCTACCCCGCCGCAGAGGTCCTCGCCGTCCAAAACATGATCCGCTGCACTGGCGTCAATGCCGATGTCCAATCCATTCCTTTCCAGAGCGAACTGGAAAAGATCCTGGGGTTTGCCCTGGCTACGGCGGACCTTCTGGGCCAGATGGCGGCGAGAGATTATGTGGAGAAGCTGCCAGTGCTCTATCAGGAATTTGCCGAGGCGGCCCGCCTCAACAATGACAACGCATCCGCCCTGGCGGCATTCAGCAGCGCGGAGGATTTAATGAGGAAAACTCCCGCTTTTTGGGAAGGTTACGTGTTGCCTAGAATTCAGGGGGAGTTCGGACAACTTTATTTATTTTTGAATGATCCTTATCCGGCTGGCCCAAATCACTACCTACAGCGGATTGAGGAGTGCATGGGGCGGCTGCGGGAAAAGGGCGAATCAAGAAAGGACGGTCGCTGACTCACGCCCATTGGAGATTCTGAGGAAACCGTTTGAAATTGAAACGGTTACAATGGACTTTGCTCACCGACTGCACCCCCCTGACGCCGCCAAACACGCTCAAGCGTGGACACCAAACAGCCGCACGGCAAAACGAGAATCGTGGCCGACATTATCCGCCCGTTGACACCGCACATCTCAATGGTAGCGTAAAATGTATTAGAGCTTGCTCCAAAAGGCGTTTTGGCTTATGAATTGCTGAGTTGAAGAAGACATTATTGCATATTCCATGAGCGAAACAACATTGAGCGCTATTTCCTCCAGCGGCCTTTCTCCTACCTCCAAAGTATCGGAAGCGGTCATCCGTATCGCGGGGAATTCCCAAGATGGAATTCAAGCCATCGGCGGCTTCTTAGCCCGTCTGGCGGGTCGCAGCGAGCAGGAAGTCATGACCTTCATGACAATTCCATCCACCATTTCTGGCGGTCCCTCGATTTTCCAGGTGCGCATCGGTTCCGGGGAGGTCTTGAGTTCGGGCGATGAAGCGGATGTCTTGCTGGCATTTTATCAACATTCTTACGAAGACCACGTTAGTTCTGTCAAAAGCGGCGGCATCGTTTTGTATGATTCGGATCATGTGGAACCGAAGCCGGAATGGCAGAAACAATATCATCATCTCGGTGTCCCCATCTCCGGTCTGACCGTTGAGGCCATCGGGGGCACCGCCAAAGATAAAGGGAAAAATATTTTTGCCCTCGGCTTGGTAGCAAAGATGTTTGACCTGAACGTGCCTAAATTGGAAAAGCTTATCACCGAGCGATTTACTGGAAAAGATTCAAGCGTTTTGAACAACGCTCTGGCTGCTTTCCACGCCGGTTACAGCCACTCGATGGGAAACGTCATTCAGACTTTTCAGTTCGTGGAGAGCCAGAAAAAGACCCGGCCCCAGGTGGTCATGAATGGCAACGAAGCCCTGGCCTATGGCCTGATTGCCGCGGGGGTTCGGTTCGGGGCAGCCTACCCCATTACCCCCTGGTCCGACGTCATGGAGCTGCTGCGGCGTGAGTTGCCAAAATACGGCGGTATCTTTGTCCAATGCGAGGATGAAATTGCCGCGATTTCCATGGCGCTGGGGGCTGGCTATTCGGGCCGGGTGGCTGTTACAGGCTCCAGCGGGCCAGGCATCTCACTCAAGACAGAGGCCTTGGGCTGGGGCGTGATGGCGGAAATGCCCTTGGTCATCTGTGACATCCAGCGGGGCGGTCCCTCGACTGGCATGCCGACAAGCGTTGAGCAGTCCGACCTCAATATTGCGGTCTTTGGCGGGCACGGCGACAGTCCGCGCGTCGTTCTGGCGCCAGCGAATGTGGAAGATTGCTTTTTCGTTGCCATTGAGGCGGTAAATATCGCCCGCAAATACAGCGTGCCGGTGATTATCTTGAGCGATCAAGCGATCGCGACACGCATCGAAGCTTTTGACGAGCCGGATTTAAAAACAATCTGTCAGGACATTTCGCCGGATTTGACTCCCCTGGCCGATCATAAACCATACGATCTGAATCTTCCCGATGGCGTGGCGCATCACGCCGCGCCAGGTACGCGCATCCTTAGCGGAAAGTATCCGATTGTCACCGGACTCGAACACGACGAATACGGGCATCCATCCGGCTCCCCAAAGGTGCATATGCAAATGGTGGCCAAAAGGCGCAAAAAACTGCAGACGCTCGGCTCCACTTTGCCGACGCCGCTCGTCTATGGACCGCCGGAAGGCAATGCTCTTCTGGTGGGTTGGGGATCTACACAAGGGCCAATCAAAGAAGCGGTGGACCGCGCGCGCGCGGCTGGCGATAGCGTGTCTTCCTTGCATATTAAACATATCAGCCCCTTGCCGCCGGGTTTGGAAAACATTTTTGCCGGCTTCAACCACATTTTTGTTGTCGAGATGAATGACGAAGGCCTCTACGGCTACGGCCAGTTGGGCGGCCTGCTTCGCGCCCGCTTTTGCGACCCGAAGATACGCGGGTTGAACAAAACCGATGGTCTTACCTGGAAAGTCCGTGAAATCCTGGAACGCGCGAAAACCATCGTTACCGCTGGTCTGCGCAAGCTATAAATAGGCGTTGAGTTAAGGATTTACGATTTAATGATTATCTATTTTATATGAGTTCCCAAATGACAGAGATCCCTCCGCGCGGCAATCTGTTGCCGAACATCGCCCCGTTGACCACGGAAGAAAGAAAGCCGCTGACCAAAAAGGACATCGCCGCCGACCTGCCTACCTGGTGCCCAGGTTGCGGTGACTTCTCGGTGCTCGCGCTTTACTTTAAACTTATCGAGAAGCGGAAGCTCTGGCACGAGAATATTACCACCATCGCCGGCATCGGTTGCTCGAGCCGTTTCCCCTATTTTGTTCAAGCACACGGCGCCCATTATATTCACGGCCGGGCTCTCCCCTTCGCCAGCGGCATTTCGCTTTCGCGCCCGGACCTGCATGTATTCGTCTTCGGCGGAGATGGGGATGCTTTCTCCATTGGAGGCAACCACCTGAACCATACGGCGCGCAAAAACATCAAGATGACTTATGTCATCATGGACAACTGGGTGTATGGACTGACCAAGAAGCAAACTTCGCCCACTTCGCCGTTGGGATTCAAAAGCAAAACGGACCTATGGGGCTCGGTCGATTATCCGATCAACCCCATGAAACAGCTTGTTTCTGCCGGGGCCACCTTCATCGCCCGGACCACCCACACCAATCCAGCTCACGTGCTGCAAATGATGGAAGCAGCCATGGACCACGACGGCTTCAGTGTGATTGAGTGCTTAAGCGAGTGTGTAGAGTTCTACGAAGGAGCCTTCGACGCCTCCAATCCCCGCAAAGGCGGCCTGTTCAACGCTGTGCCCAGCGACCACGACGTGACTGATGAAATGGCCGCGTATAAACTGGCCGGCACTCCCTTCCCAGGCCACTTCGGAATTTTCTACAAAGTGAATCGCCCGACAAAAAATGCGCTGGAAGCCAAGATAAAAACGACGGTGCAGGAAAAAGTTAAAGGCCTTAAGGACTGGGAAATTCTTCAGAAGAGCTTTAATGCGATGAAATAGACCTCCCGCTGCCCCCTGAACCTCGTAGCAGCCGAGCTGAGTCGGCGCACTCTCTGAATGTTAGTGCGAGGGGCTTTACGATGCGCTTTGCAGTGCACCTGATACGCGGATTTATTGGCTCAGCGCGAGTTGGGTTGCGACTGGCGGGAGGCCCGTCAGTACGAGCAGCAACGGCGGTCTTGCCGACCTCGGCACACCATTTCCCTTAGCTTGACCTCAAATCTCGCAAGGCCCATCCTTCAAGGGATCGAATTCATGACACCATCCGTTGACAAGCTCCGCGCTGAACTGTGCCGCCTGCTCGGCCCGGCGAATGTGTTGACTGCCAAAGAGGATTTAATTTCGTACTCTTTTGATGGCACGGCTGCCTTGCAAGAAATGCCCGGATGCGTGGTTTTCTCCCGTTCGACTGGGGACGTGGCCAGCATTCTCCAACTGGCCAACGACACTAAAACCGCGGTAGTCACGCGGGGCTCCGGCACCGGCCTGAGCGGCGGCAGTCTCCCCAGCAAGACTTGCATTGTCCTTTGCACGGTCAAGATGGACAAAATTCTCGAGCTCGACCGCGCGAATCTCACCCTGCTGGTCGAGCCTGGAGTGACCACCTTGCAAGTCGCCGACGAAGCTGCCAAAGCAGGCCTCTTTTACCCGCCGGATCCCGGTTCGATGAAAATCTCCACCATCGGGGGAAACGTAGCGGAAAATTCAGGAGGCTTGCGAGGGCTCAAGTACGGTGTTACCCGCAATTATGTCATGGGTCTGGAGGTTGTGTTGCCCAATGGGGAAGTAATGTGGCTGGGGAATAAATGCGTGAAAGACGTGGCGGGCTACTCGCTCAAAGACGTATTCATTGGCTCGGAGGGAACCCTCGGAGTCATCACCAAAGTTTTGTTGCGCCTCATTCCAAAGCCCGCATCCAAAAAGACCATGGTCGCGACTTTTGCCCAGATGGACCATGCCGCGGAGGCGGTCTCGGCCATTATCGCGGCGCAAATTATCCCCTGCACGCTGGAGTTTCTAGATCGCATGACCATTCATTGCGTCGAGGATTACGCCAAGATCGGGCTGCCGCTGGATTGCGAAGCCCTGCTGCTTATGGAAACCGACGGCCATCCGGTGGTGGTGGCGGAGGAAGCCGCGCAAATGGAGAAGATATGCCGGGCTAGCGGGTGCCTCGAAATTCGCGTGGCGAAGGATGAGGCCGAAGCGACAAAGCTGGCCAGCGCCCGCCGGTCTGCCTTCTCGGCGCTGGCCCGAGTCGCGCCCACCACCATTCTCGAGGATGCAACCGTCCCGCGCAGCGAACTGGCAAGGATGATTCGCTTTGTGGAAGCGACCGCCAAAAAATATCAACTCCGTGTCGGCACCTTCGGGCACATGGGCGACGGCAACCTGCATCCAACATTCCTGACCGACGAGCGGAATAAAGAGGAAATGCATCGAGTCGAGGAAGCTTTCAAGGAAATTTTCGATGAAGCCGTTCGTCTGGGAGGCACGATCACCGGAGAACACGGTATCGGGCTTGCGAAAAAATCGTTTCTGCCGAAATTCGCCGGCGCGGGCCAGATGCGCGTCATGCGCGAGCTTCGCCGCGTGCTCGATCCCAATGGGATTTTGAATCCGGGAAAGATGTTTGATTAAACGGATCCTGCCTCGAATTCACCCCGGCTCCGCATGCCCTCGCATTTAAAAAATTTGGACTATTCGGTGGTGCAGCAGTGTATGCATTGCGGCTTGTGCTTGCCGACTTGTCCCACCTACGACGCGACCAAGCTGGAGCGCAATAGTCCCCGCGGCCGCATCGCCCTCATGCGAGCCATCGCGGATGAGCGCTTGGAACCCACGCGGACGTTCGCCGAGGAGATGTATTTTTGTCTGGGATGCCTGGCGTGCATGACCGCGTGTCCGGCTGGCGTCAACTACGCTGAATTATTCGAGCATGCCCGCGCGGAAGCGGAGCAGAGCGGGGCATTGCGATCGCCACGGCGCAACGTGATCCGCGGCTTTACCCTGCGCTGGCTCTTCATGGACTTGAAGCGGCTGCGATTGCTGGGGCGATTCATGCGGCTTTATCAAAGCCTCGGTCTGCAATCGCTTATCCGGCGCAGTGGGTTGTTGCTTCTGTTCCCGAAACGGCTGCGCGAATTGGAAGCGATGACCCCTCCGATCCAGAAAAGGTTTTCGGATGAGTTAATCAAGCCCGTGACTCCCGCAGTCGGTGGGAAGCGCTATCGGGTGGCCATGCTGACCGGATGCGCCCAGGATTTAATTTTCAGCGACGTGAATCTCGACACCGTGGAAGTGCTGGCCCGGCATGGGTGTGAAGTCCATACGCCGCAAGCGCAATATTGCTGCGGCTCACTGCATGGGCACAACGGCGAATGGGAATTGGCGCAACAACTGGCGCGCCGGCAACTCGATCAGTTTCCACCAGATGACTTTGACGCCATCATAACCAATGCAGCCGGGTGCGGGTCGCATCTAAAACATTATGCCAAGTTGTTAGCGGACGATCCGATCTACCGGGAGCGCGCCGCCAAGTGGGACGCCAAGGCCAAGGACATCCATGAATGGCTGGCCGAGATCGGCATCCAAGCGCCCCTTGCCCATGCCGCGCCTGCGCAAACGGTCACCTATCACGAGGCCTGCCATCTTTGCCACGGACAGAAAATCACCGCCCAGCCCAGGCAGGTCTTACGGGCAATTCCAAACTTGAAGTTAGTCGAACTGCCCGAGAGCATGTGGTGCTGCGGCAGCGCAGGCATCTACAACCTCATCCAGCCGGAGATGGCGAACGAATTGTTAGCACGCAAATTAGGACACATCAAATCCACCGAGGCGGAAGTGGTCGCCACCGGCAATCCAGGTTGCCTGCTGCAACTCATTAATGGCGCGAAAGCGGAAAAGCTGAGGTTACGCATTGTGCATCCGATCACTCTGTTGGCGGAAGCGTACCGACGGGAGGGGTGAAAGGAAAAGTATGGGTGCGGCGGGCACGAAAACCCTTTTCCAGGAATCGCCACCGGCCAGGCGTTTCCCATATTTTCTGAATTCACAAAAAAGTTCAAGCCTCAAAGCCACCCTCGTGGAGAACCAGCGCCGGACAAGCGAGTCTAAGAGCCTGTTTTAAAATTGCGTGGGTCCTGCGGCGAAGGATTTTGGCTGTGGCCAAGGCGGCGAGGCCGGAGCATCCCCGCAGCGGGCTGTGACGGCCGAGCCAACGCAGGCCGCAGACAAAAGACCCGCCGCCCGGAGGGTTTTCGCGGAAAAGGCCGGCTGGCTTCGTTGCTCCTCGGTCGCAGATCGCTGGCGGATATGCTCCCCTCGTCGCGCCTCGCCATCCGGCCTTTTCCCCGAATACAGGACCCCACGGAATTTTAAAACAGGCTCTTAGAGAACATGTTCGTCGCGAGAGAGCAGAGGAGTTTCAAGAACCACTGCCAGGGACCGCTCATTTTGGGCTATCTCACGTGGGTGCCCGAGCTCGTGTTTTTAGATCGCGTCCCACTACCGTTCTGGTTTACTCTCCCCGAGTCATGATTGCTCTGCTCGATTATGGTTCCGGCAATCTGCGCAGTGTTGAAAAAGCTTTGCGAAAAGTAGGTGCCGAGGTGCGCCGTGTCACCGGTCCGGAACAGTTGAACGAGGCGCGCGCCGCCGTCCTCCCTGGCGTCGGTGCCTTCGATGATTGCCTCACCGCCATGCAAAAACAGGCCTTACTGGGGGGAATCAAAGACTTCATAGGTTCCGGACGGCCTTTCCTCGGCATCTGCGTCGGTTACCAAGCGCTTTTTGAGAAAAGCGAAGAGTTCAGGAGTTGCGCGGCCGGCCTG
This sequence comes from Verrucomicrobiota bacterium, assembly GCA_038228235.1. GTDB lineage: Bacteria > Verrucomicrobiota > Verrucomicrobiia > Limisphaerales > JBBRPK01 > JBBRPK01. Next base: position 1,299 of record JBBRPK010000145.1, on the reverse strand, counting down.
GGGCTTTTCCAAGGCAACGTCGTCCGCTTCCCGGAACAGGCCGGATTGAAAATCCCCCAAATTGGTTGGAACCAACTTGAATTGACTCAGCCCGATTGCCCGCTGTTCCACGGGATTCCGAACGGGAGTTACGTCTATTTTGTGCACAGTTTTTTCCCTCGCCCGGAAGATGCCTCCATCGTTGCCTCGCGCACGATTTACGGGGAGGCTTTCGCTTCATCCATCTGGCGCGACAATATATTCGCCACCCAGTTCCACCCGGAGAAAAGCCAGGACATCGGATTGCAACTGCTGCGAAACTTTGTCGATCTGGTTTGAGCCGGCTCGGCGGGATTGTGTTCTTCGCCGATTTCGGCAGAGGAGGCGCTGCAACACTGAGAGCCTGTTTTAAAATTGCGCGCGGTCCTGCGGCGAAGGATTTTGGCTGTGGCCAAGGCGGCGAGGCCGGAGCATCCCCGCAGCGGGCTGTGACGGCCGAGCCAACGCACGCCGCAGACAAAAGACCCGCCGCCCGGAGGGTTTTCGTGGAAAGGGCCGACTGGCTTCGTTGCTCCTCGGTCGCAGATCGCTGGCGGATATGCTCCCCTCGTCGCGCCTCGCCATCCGGCCTTTTCCCCGAAAACACGACCCCACGGAATTTTAAAACAGGCTCTAAGTCACCCGTGTAAATCGCTCGCCCTGATTGGGGACAGATCCGCACTCCCACACCGGCTGCGGCGTATTTTGAACAGCCGTTTCTTCCTCTCCTGAGCATTCATGACGAGTCCAGAGGCGGCACCGCAGGTGGGGCCCGACCGGGCGCCACGTTGCGTACCAGAACCAAAGCCGGCTTTTGGCAAAAGGGGCAGCAGAGGGCTGTCCCCAGACGGCGGACTCAAAAAATCTTGGGCGGCGCAGGAGGTGTTTCCAGCGCCCCTGCCGGGGCGCGGCCTCGGTCGGGCCGCGTTTTCCGGGGGCTGCGCGGACTTGCCCCCGGCTAATCTCCGTCACGGAACCCTCCGGGTTTTAATTTCAAATCGCTCAATCGTGCATTTTGCATGAACTGAGGGCGTTTGGTAGCCCTATCTTTAACTGCCCTTCGCAGCGATCCGAGGTAAACCGAGGTAAACGGAGGTAAACCGAGCCTTCCACGATTTTTCTTTTTTCACGGGTTGGGTGTTCCGGCTGGTTTTAGGCACTGAGACGACTTAGGGTCTGTTCAAAAATAACTTCGAGTTTTGGCGAGAGCGCTGCCTGGTCAGATGCAAGGCGCGAGGAGGGCGCATCCCCTTTATGGGGCTGTAACCGACGAGCAACGCC
>JBBRPK010000144.1:0-14759 GCA_038228235.1 Verrucomicrobiota bacterium | reverse complement strand
TTTTGACGAAGTTGCTCGACGAGCTGGATCTCCGATGGGCTGAACTCGCTCTGGTCAGTAATTTTGTTCTTCATCCCCACTCTATTTAGTGATATGGCTAAATTTGTACATTTTATTCTGCAAAAATCTTCTCTCTCTCTCCCTCACCCACTTTTAATCACACCCCTTATTGCTGGTTTCAATTCTCCCAGCTCATTTGCTGCAGGAAATCATGGCGGCCACCGTCGGGGACTGCCTTCGCCTGCGTCGAATGGTAAAAAAAGAACCCGCCTCAAGGCAAGGCGGGCTCAGATTTGTAGCTTGGCACAATTGGTAGCAGGCTTTCGCTACGGTATAGTTATCGGCCCTCCGCCCACCCACTTGAGAGAATTCTTCAACCCAGCCAAAGATTGGTTGCGTTGAGCGAAATCAATTCCATTGACGGGTTGTTAGATGGGCGCTCCTCAAGCAGCGGCGGCAGCCGCCGTCTTCGATGCAGCCAGATCGACCTTTCGTTGGCGCAAGCTCTTGAAGAATTCAAAGCCTTCACGGCAGCGGCGGACGCAAACATCCTTGTCTTCCAGCATCGTTTTAACAATGCGCAGAATGGGCTTTGGCCGCAGGTAGTAAGCTCGGTAGAAGCGGTCCACGGCTTCGAAAATTTCATCCTTGCCCAAACCGGGATATTCGAGGGCGCTCTGCTGGAAGCCGTCTTCCTCCACTAAATCGGTTTTGTCTTTCTTCACAAACCAACTGTTCTGCCGGGCCATTTCGTAAAGCTCGGTGCCGGGGTAAGGCGCGGCGAGGCTGACTTGGATGCTGAAGACATCAAGCTCCTGCGCGAATCGAATGGTGTTCTCGATGCTCTCGCGCGTTTCGACTGGCAAACCCAGGATGAAAGTTCCGTGGACAACCACACCCGCCTGGTGACAAGCCTTGGTGAACCGGCGCATTTCTTCCATCGTGACTCCTTTTTTGATGCGCTTGAGAATGTCCTCATTCCCACTCTCGTAGCCTACCAGGAAAAGACGCAGCCCCGAGTCTTTAAAAGATTTGATAGTGTCATAATCAATGTTGGCGCGGCTGTTGCAGGACCATTGGAGGCCCAAAGGGGCAAGTTTCTTAGCGATTTCGCGGGCCCGCGGCAGATTGGCAGTGAACGTGTCATCGTCGAAAAAGAACTCTTTGACCTGGGGAAAAAGTTTTTTCATGTACGCCATCTCATCGGCCACGTTTTGAGGGGAGCGGACTCGGTATTTGTGTCCGCCAATAGTCTGTGGCCACAAGCAAAACGTGCATTGCGCGGGACAGCCGCGGCCTGTGTAAAGACTAACATAAGGATGAAGCAAGTAGCCAATGAAGTATTTCTCGATTTGGAGGTCGCGCTTGTAAACGTCTGCCACCCAGGGAAGCGCGTCCATGTTCGGGATGAGTTCGCGCTCGGGGTTGTGGACCACCTTGCCATCCTTGCGATAGGAAAGGCCCGCGATTTCGGAAAGAGGGCGATCTTCGGCAACTTCTTTGCACGTAAAATCGAATTCTTTGCGCCCGACCCAGTCGATGGCGCTGGATACTTTCAAGGTCTCAGCCGGAAGCACCGCGGCATGAGCGCCAATGAACCCGATCTTGGTCGAAGGCCGGTTCTGTTTGATGGCTTCGGCGACTTTGCAGTCATTTTTCAGGGACGGGGTTGAGGTATGAATAATGACATGGTCGTAAATTTTAGCTGCCTCCAAACACTGTTTAATATCGATGTTGTGCGGAGGACAATCCATCAATTTGGAATCCGGGACGAGAGCAGCGGGTTGTGCCAGCCAGGTCGGATACCAAAAGCTAGTTACTTCGCGCCGCGCCTGATAGCGCGAACCAGCCCCGCCATCGAAGCCGTCGAAGGAGGGTGGAGAAAGGAATAATGTGCTCATAAGGTTATTTGGAATAGGGTGGTTTCGCGAACAACCGAGGGAGACTTTGTTGAATAAGGCCGATTAACCGCCCCGCCTGTTTGCCATCTTCGTTGCGAAGCTCTGAAAAAGGCCGTCCCACGATCTGCGCGATGACGTTCTCCCTTAACGGGGCCTTGGCTTCTTTTGGTTCCATAACCTGGAGAAGCTGCTATTCCGCCTTCAGTTGAGTTTTCTTGGCATCCGCAATTTTCGCGAGCAACTTGTCCCGTTGCGAAGTGTCGCCGGTGGCGCAACTGCCGTTGCCCTCTACCTGAGGGGGTTGATCCTCCTCGCGGCGGGAGAAAGCAGACTGGGCGCGCGGGGACGCGGGTTCTCCTGATTTAATCGCAGCTTTAGCTTCTGCAAGATGGCCTTTGCCAAGGGAGTAGCCGTTGAAGGCCAGGACTTCTTTACCGGGATAATAAGGCTTCGGCTTGGGGGCGAAATTATATTTGATGTTCTTCCAGTTGTCGCCTCGCTGATAATTGGTGCCGAGGGCGCCGCTCGGATCGTAGCCGCAATGGACCATGCAATTCTCGCAACGCGAATCGCGGGCCACCCCGTCCACGACCCCATATTTGCTCCAAGCCACCGTATCAAGCATCTCCTGATAATGAGCGTAGTGGCCATCGGTCATCAAATAACAGGGCGCCTTCCAACCTTTGACATTGCGCGTGGGAATGGCCCAAGCGGTGCAGGTCAATTCCCGTTTGCCGGCCAGAAATTCCTGGTAAACCGGAGTGCCAAAAATGGTGAATCGCTCGCCCCACTCCTGAATTTTGGCGAACTTCTGCCGAGTCATTTTGCGAGTGAGAAAGAAATCTTCCGGCTGCCTGTGGAGGCGCTGAATCATGTCTTTTTTCGCGGCATCATACTCATAACCAGGAGAAATGGTGTGGCCATCCACTTCCAGCGACGAGAAAAACTCGAACATTTGCTCGATCTCTTTGACATCGGTTTCCCTATAAACCGTGGTGTTAGTCGCGACCTGGTAACCGAGCATTTTGGCCATCCGCACGGCTTCGACACACTCTTTGAACACACCTTCGCGTTCAACAATAAGATCGTGAGTAAACTCAAGGCCATCAATGTGCACGTTCCAATACATCCACTTGCTAGGCTTAATCGTCGGGCGCCCGTCCTGTTGGCCTTTGCGGATGGCCTCGGCGTCCTTGGCCGTGATTAGTTTTTCCTCCAGCAACGCGACGAGCTTGGGTTCCAGTTCCGGGCTGTATATGCCGGCCAGGTAATCCCTCATTTTCTTGCGCATGAACATGCCATTGGTGCAGACATAAACAATGCGCCCCTGACCGAGCAATCCGGCGACTAGTTCCTCAACCTTGGGATAGATTAGAGGCTCCCCCCCGCAAATCGACACCATCGGCGCATCGCATTCCTGAGCGGCGCCGAGGCAATCCTCCAGCGGCATCATATCCTTGAGGCTGGTGGAATACTCGCGAATCCGGCCGCAGCCCGTGCAGGTCAGATTGCAGGTGTGAAGCGGCTCAAGTTGCAGCACCAGGGCAAACCTGGGTGTGCGCCGGATTTTGTGTTTAATTATATGCTTGGCGATTTTCGCCGTAAGCGCCAATGGAAATCGCATAGGATTGGTTGCTATTACTACAATTTCTAGGACTATACCTTGACCGACCCTGAACCTAAAGCTGTAGGAACCGATGGAGCTTGGATAGGAGATGGAAGGGGGGGGGTGGCTTTGCCCAAGCCGGGCAGAAAAAAACTGGCGGGTGAAAAGCTATGGGAAGCGTTGATCCCACCGCACCCAGGCAGAAGCAGCACAGCGAATGGCAGGAGGACCAGCCAAAAATATTTCCGTTCCAATCTCACAAGGTTGGAATATACCTACAAAGTGATTCGCATGGCAATACCTAATTTTGGGCCCTCCCGAGGGGTAAACCACGGAGGCCATGAAAACACCGTCTGTGGCCCAATCAGGGGATCCGCGGGGAGGGGATGCCAGCCCGCCTGGCGAGGCCGTTTTTTGGTCATCATGCTCGTGTTCGGGGCTTTGGCGCAGCCCACTTTGGCAACGGAATCGCCCGGGACGCGAACCGAACGCATTTTCTTCGAGGCACAGGCGCGCTTCAACAAAAATAGCCACGACGCGGAATTGGCGTGGCAATTTGCCCGAGCCTGTTTTGACTGGGCGGATCTGGTCGAGAGCAAATCCGAGCGCGGCGGTATCGCTGAACAGGGCATTGCGGCGAGCCGTCGCGCTTTGGATTTGGCCCCCCAGCTTTCGGCCGCCCACTATTATTTGGCGCTGGACCTGGGCCAACTCGCCCGCACCAAGAAAATTGGGGCCTTTAAACTCATCAACGAGATGGAAGCCGAGTTTAAGGCCGCCATTGCGTTAGACCCAAAATTCGACAATGCCGGGGCGCATCGTTCCCTCGGCCTGCTCTACCTCGAGGCGCCGGGTTGGCCGACCAGCATTGGCAACCGGAACTATGCCCGGCTGCACCTGCGCAAGGCAGTCGAGCTAAGCCCTGATTTTCCGGACAATTGGCTCTCGCTGCTGGAAGCTTATCTAAAATGGGATGAGAAAACCGCCGTCCAGTCCGAACTGGCCAAGACCGCAGAGGTACTCCAAAAGGCCCGAAAAAATTTAAATGGCGAGATGTGGGAATTGAGCTGGCAGGATTGGGACCAACGATGGGCAAAGATAAAAGCCAAGGTTTCCGAGACTACAACCAGACTGGAAAGCCCGCGGCAGAAGAAGTAACGGAAGATCAGAAAGTATGACACACCGGGGCGTGATCGAGCCGGCAGAAAGGACGTAACGCCCCCTCACTGTCCTGCAAACGCTGCGCGACAAAATTCCCTTCTGCCAACGGCCAGATGCCCAAGGACCAAGCCGAGGCTATGCTGAAAGCGGCTTTTCCGGAATGAGTCCTCATCACCAAGCCGGCTTCTCGGGCAAGCACGCATCGAACTCCTTGACCAGTTTGGCTTCGTAGTCGCCGGCGTAGGCTCCGGCGAAGAATCGCTCCAGAGCTTCATTGAAAAAGCGTTCCCACGATTTTTCTTCGGCGCCGGGGTTGATAGGGTAAAAAAGAGTGCCATTTGATTTGGCAGCTTTGAAATCCCCTGGAGCATCACCAATCATGAGTATTTTATCCGCTGGGTATTTGCCGGTGGCCGCCCATTTGAGGTGCTCTGTTTTGGTCCCCATTTCCTGGCCGGCAATCATCTTCACCAGTGTGTCAATGCCATGCTCGGCCCATTCGCGCCCCAGCGCAGCGGCAGGCGTTTGGGAGATGCAAATAGCATCGGCCCGCCCGTTCAACCTCTCCAAGCTTTCCCGCACCAAAGGAAAAGGCGGCACTCCATGGACCATGTCTTCGATGGCAACGTTCACCGCCTCAGACCAAACTCTAATTGTATCCAGGGCGCCATTTCCATTTTTAACCTCGGCGGCAAGGGTAGCATTACCGAGCTTGCTTTCACGCCCCACCCATTCATCGAGCGCTTTGGTGTCAGGAACGCTCACGTTTCGGGCCTTCACCGGCGGGCGCTCCCGCAAGAGATTCAACGCGCGCGAGAGCGCCGGGAAACGGTTCGCCCCGCGCGTCTTGGAATAGAGGTTCACAAAATCCCACACTTCGCGGGCATATTTGCTCACCGCCTGGAGATGAAAGTGTTTGATGTAGAGAGGGGTGAAGCACTCCTTGTGTTTGATCTCCATGCTGTCAAAAATGCAACCATCGGAGTCAATGCCTATAAAAAATTCACGACTCGGTTTAAAGTCGCGCAAAACTCGGGCTGGATCATTCATAGCTTTTACAGGCCAAATTAGGCGATCAATTTAGGACCGAGTCAAATCGGATAATGCTTCCATCGCACAATTCTTTGACGGGGTATAAACCCACCCTTAAAAGCCTTGTGAAAGGAAGCCAATACGTGAGGCTGAGTGGATTAATTTTAAGATGCGCTATTCCACAAACCCTTCGGTTTGCTCCGAGGAAGGTCGGGCTTATCGGACGGAAGGAGCATTGGCCTTTACTCTGGCTCCACATTCTTATGGCAAAGTCCCTCTCTTTTCATTTCTGTTGCGTCTGGTCCAAGACGGACGCTCCCCAGACCCGGCGGGTGAGGCTCCTTCCCTGGCATGGAACCTGTGCCGGATGAAGAGTCCGCTGTTCGTCGTCACTTCAGGGTGGTTTTTTGGATTTCTTTTCCCTCTGCTGGCAGTGGATCTGCCTCTGCCCGATGAACCCACTCTTGAACTCCCCGTGCCGGGCGCCTATCAATTGCGCGTTCTCACCCCCACTGTTTTGGAGCTCACCCTTGTCACCACTAAAAGCCCCGACCCGGCCCCACTGGAGCGCTGGGATCTTGTCAGCTCTAACGGGCAACTACGCTTGCCCGAGGCCCAGGAGTTCGCCGTCAAAGCGGGCAACGAAACCATCCCCGTTCTCAAAGTGGGTTTCAGGCGTCGCGTGCTCTATGCCCCTCTGAAAACGCGCGACCTCCGAATTGGCAATTTTCTCTATCTCCAACTAGCAAAGCCTGTGAGTGAGAATCAGACCGTGGAAGTGAAGAACCCGCGCGCCACTCTCTGGCCAGAACAAATTCATTTTGTCGGCCGATCCGATTCGCTTCGGTGGAGCCCAGCCATCCATGTCAATCAAGTGGGCTATCCTCCCGGCGCCTCTAAAAAAGCCATGGTGGGATATTATCTCGGCAGTCTCGGAGAATTGGAGGCGAGACATCTTGAAAAATCCCCTTTAGCTTTCCATCTCCTTGAGGTGAACTCTGGCAAAAGCGTCTATGAAGGGCGGCTGAGCGCCCGTCCAGACAAAGGCTTCACCTTCTCCAGCTACCAAGAGGTCCTCGAAGCGGATTTCAGCAAGTTCCAAACATCGGGCGAGTACCGCTTGCAAGTTCCTGGCTTGGGCGTTTCCTACCGCTTTTTCATTGATGACGGGGTAGCCGCGGCGTTCGCTCGAACCTATGCCCTGGGGCTGTATCATCAGCGTTGCGGCACTAACAATGTCTTGCCCTTCACGCGCTTCATCCATCAGTCCTGCCATACGGCCCCCGCCGAGGTCCCTCTCCCCGAGGCGAAATTCCCTGTGACCTGGGCGGTTCTTGCCCAAAAAAATGCGGGAGACGCCCAAAATACCCGTCAGACCGCACCGCAACTGACCAATGATTCCACCAGTCTCTACCCCTTTAAAAAAAGAGGAAAGGTCGATGTGGCAGGGGGCCATCACGATGCGGGCGATTACAGCAAATACACTATTAATTGCGCCGGGTTGATTCATCACTTGATTTTTGCCGTGGACGTTTTTCCGGGCGCAGGCGAGCTGGACAATCTCGGGCTGCCGGAGAGCGGCGATGGGAAAGGCGACCTTTTGCAGGAAGCCAAATGGGAAGCGGATTTCTTGGCAAAAATGCAGGACGAGGATGGAGGATTCTATTTTTTGGTTTATCCGCGCGATCGTGAATACGAATCCAACGTTACCAGCGATCAGGGCGACTCACAGGTCGTCTGGCCTAAAAACAGCGCCGCGACCGCTGCCGCCGTCGCCGCGCTCGCACAATGCGCATCCTCGCCGCGATGCCAAAAGCACTTCCCCGACGCCGCCAAACTCTATTTGCAAAAAGCGAAGAAGGGCTGGGCCTTCCTCGAACGTGCTCTCGCCAAATATGGCCAGGATGGCGCCTATCAGAAGATTACTCATTACGGGGATGAGTTTATGCATGACGACGAGCTAGCCTGGGCGGCCTGTGAAATGTTTTTGGCCACCGGCGAGGAGGCCTTCCAGAAGCGCCTGCTGAGCTGGTGCCACCCCGACGACCCGAACACTCGAAAGTGGAGTTGGTGGCGTTTATACGACGCCTATGGATGTGCGATTCGCAGTTACGCGTTTGCCGTCCAGGCTGGCAAGATCAAGCCGCGGCAACTCGACCTCGGCCTCCGAACAAAGTGTGAGGGCCAAGTCATAGCCGCTGGTGAAGACCAACTCCGCCGCGCCCAGGACAGCGCCTACGGGACCAGCTTCCCCGAAGAAACCAAACGAGTCCGGGGTGCGGGCTGGTACTTTTCCAATGATGCGGCGTTCGATCTGGCCGTGGCCGCGCAATTGGAATACCCGGTGATGAATGATCCGCGCCCCAAATTAATGGAGGCCCTGCTGAGCAACCTGTCTTATGAGGCGGGCTGCAATCCCGTCAACATCAGCTTCATCACTGGGCTGGGTTGGAAGCGCCCGCGCATCATTGTCCATCAAAACGCCTTGAATTTTCGGCAAGTGCTTCCGCCTTCAGGAATACCCATCGGCAACATCCAGGCCGGTTTTAGCTGGCTGGACTTTTACCAACGAGAACTGGGCCAACTCACCTTTCCTCCCGATGGCAGCCAGGAAGATCCTTATCCATTCTATGACCGCTGGGGGGATAGCTGGAACGTGAGCACCGAATTCGTGGTCCTCAACCAGGCGCGTTCATTAGCTGTGACTGCCTGGCTGATGGCCCAAACCCCAGCGAAGAACCAATCGTGGAAATTTGCCCCGGCCCACATCGCGGGATTGCCTCGCGAACCCGCAGGAAAAAAAGAATTGCATGCGTCGATGGCTGCGCCCTCTTTGGACTTGGCGCCTGCGCGTATAGTTTGGGAAGCCCGCGATCAAGAACCAGGCTTTGCTTCGGAGTTCAAGTTTACCCCCACCAATCCCGGCCCTTGCTGGGTGGAAGTCGAAGCCCAAATGCCCGATGGTCGCCGGGTTTTCGCCGCCACGAACCTAATCGTCCGCCCGAATGCAGCGACCAAATAGGGAGCCGTCCCACCGTCCCAAAGAACCCAAATCCGCAATGAGGTGGTGATTGTTTTCTCGCTCAAAGAGAGCATATCCGCGATATGTTTGAGCGTTTGGCCCTGGCAAATCATGACCATAATCTCGTATTCGCGGGCCGACAGATCCTCGTGCCGCGCTTCGTGGCCCTTGTGCTGAAGTTCGCTGACGACCCTCGCTTGCAGCGTGGGGCTGAGGTACTTGCCGCCCAAGACGATCCGTTGAACGGCCCAGACCACCTCTTCGTTACTGGCGGTTTTGGGAAGGTACCCATCAGCGCCCGCTCGCAGCGCATAAAGGCCGAATTATCTTTCCGTTCTGGCTGAGTAAACCAGGGCACCCATGGCGGGACAACAGCGCTTTAATTCTTTCAGCACTTCGAGCGTGCTGCAGTCGCCCAGCCAAACCTCCAGGATAACGAGATCGATCTGCCTTTTTGAGAGCGCGTCCAAAAACTGCCGTCCATTTGCCATCATACCCGCGATGACCATTCCGGGAATTGTCTTGAGGATCTCGCGCAGGCCCAGGACCACGATGGGGTGATCCTCCAGAATCAAGAGGGAGGCCATGATGAAGAATCCGCTCCAAATCCAGCGGGTCACTTTCATTGATGGGGCAGTTCCCTACGGGCATTGTTCGTGGGGTTGGTAATCCTCACCGAGACGGGCAAGTCGAATTAGATTTCCTGCTGGCGACTTGCCAGCCTCCGAGCTAGAAGTTAGGTTTCATAGCTGGAAGCAGTCGCGTCCATTACCGAAGGCGATCCGGGCGCTGAGAGTGAAAAACTCCAAAAGGGCCCTTGGTTAACCGGGACAGCGCCACGAGGCGGGCAAGGCGTTTGGATGTTCAGTTTGATGTACGCGCGCTTTGCTTCGTTTCTTGAGAAGCGTTCGTAGCCGAGAAGCTGCGCCAGCGTTAAATTCATTGGCATCGCGGGTGCTATGGTTGGCGTGTGAGGTTCTAAATGTGCATCCTGTGGGAGCGGGCTGGAGTGCGCGGAACCCCCCGCTGTTGGCCAAACCCGGCGAGTTGGCTTCACTCTGCAGCCGCGGCCTTGACGATTTCTGCCACGAGATCATCCACTTTCCACACGTTTTCGGAGAATACTTTCTGGATTCGGCCCTGGGCATCGAGCACGACGGTGCGCAAATTGTGGCTGATACTTGCCGGTTCCTGCGGATTGGGTTTCCAGAAAAGAAGCCCAAACTGCTCGGTAATGGCCGTGACGTCGATGAGTTCACCGGTCGCAAAACTCCAGTGCTCCGGATCAGCCTGAAACTTCCTGGCATAAGATTTAAGCACGGCAGGCGTATCAAAATCCGGATCAAACGAAATGGTTAGCAGGCGCCAGTTATTCGGAAGGGGCAGAGCTTTGAGCTTCTTCTGGGCCTCCGCGAAATTGTCGGACATGCGGGGGCAAAAAGTAGGGAATGGGCAGCGCGTAAAGATGAAAGTGAAGGCCAGCGCCTGGCCTTTGAAATCGCGCAAGCTCAGGGCTTTTCCCGATTCATTCGTGAAGTGATAGTCCGGCATCACATCCCCAACTTTCAACGGTTCCACTTCCCGGACCCGCCGAAAATTCTCCGGCAAGGGTGCCAGGGTGGCGGCGGCCCCAGTCTTTTTAATCTGATCGATCCACCCGTCCTTCTCCCTCACAATCATGCGGAATGAGATCTTATCACCGGGTTGAAGTCCAGCCAGCTCGTTGGTTTCCCTAACATCAAACGTCATCGTCATGGCTTCCATGTAATTGGGGATTTTCTCATGCTCAATCTTCACCTGCTTGCCTTCCGGGAAGACTTCTCTGACAACGCCGCTGACGCGGAACACCTTTTCCCGGCTGCAAGAAATGGCGCTGCAGCCGAGCAGCGCGAGCAGCGCAAATTCCAAGATCGTAGAAGGACGCAGAACCATCGCCGTTTATTTTCGGTGACAAATGGAGTCATGGCAAGAGACTCTTTGGGCCAGGGCCAGTGACGAACTCCATCCCGGATCGGAGCGCCGACGTCCTCGCCGGCTTTGGCGTAGGAATGCCTCGACGATTTAAGCCGGCGAGGACGCCGGCTCCGCCGGCCAGAGAGGCTGGTTTTGGTATAGACATTGCGTCCTTCCGGGGCTTAATTGAGGTGCCATGCCGCAGCCGCCACCCAGTCAAAGCGCTGAAGACTACCTTGAGCGAATCCACGAGCTCATCGAGGAGAAAGGCTATGCGCGGGTCGTCGATATCGCATCGACATTGGAGGTAAAGCAGGCCTCTGTCACCAGCATGGTGCAAAAGTTGGGTGAACTGGGTTACCTGAATTATGAAAAATATCGTGGCCTCATCCTGACCCCGAAAGGTTTGGAAGTGGCCTGCGGGATTCAAAAACGGCACGAAACACTTTCGCGATTTTTCTCTCTGTTCGGACTCGATGCAAAAACCCAGAAGCACGACATCGAAGGCATTGAGCATCACCTCAGTCCCGCCACGGTAGAGATGCTGGCCGACCTTGTTTCCTTTTTAGAAAAAAATCCGGATACCCTGGAGAAGTTTGCCAAATCCCGAACCAAGCGCCCTACCTCCATTTAACTTGAAGAACCCACGGCGGAAAGGCACATTCATCTCTCTGATGAAACTCGCCATGTGGTTTGGCCTTCTGTGGGCCACGCTGCTGCCAGTCGCCGCCCAACATTCGCTGAGCAAACTGGAACGGATTTCTATTTCCGGCACTGAACACATCCGGCTGGAGGACTGGGGCCGGGCCAATAACTTTCGGGCGATGTGGGTCGTCCCCAGGCAAGAATTCAAATTGACCAGCAGTTCCGCCACTCTGGCCTTTACCGTCGATTCGGCCCGAATGGTCATCAACGGCATCCATGTCTGGCTTTCCGCGCCCGTGGCGCTGCGCACCGGCTCAGCCTGGGTGGCGGCGATTGATTTGACCACTGCACTCCAACCGGTGCTCTTCCCTTCAAAAAACTGGGGCGGCAAGACCATCAAAACTGTGGTGCTGGATCCCGGACATGGCGGCAAAGATCCAGGCTATCACGAGGGAAAACAGCAGGAGAAGAAATACACTCTTCTCCTCGCTAAAGAAGTGAGCGACTTGCTTAACAAGGCCGGCCTCAAAGCCAGTCTCACTCGCACCAGCGACACGGCGCTGGAGTTGCCCAGCCGCCCCGACGTGGCGCGTCGCCGGGGCGCGGATTTGTTCGTGAGTCTTCACTTCAACTCGGCCGAGGGAGCTGGGGGCTCGGCGGTCAAAGGAGCAGAAGTGTATTGCATCACACCGGCCCGCACCAGCTCGACCAACGCCAGGGGTGAAGGGGCCGGGGCCGGGGCCTATCCGGGTAATCAGTTCGACGCCAAAAGCATGTTGCTGGGTTATCAAATTCAAAAATCGCTGGTGAAAAATCTTTCGGTCGAGGATCGCGGCGTTCGCCGAGCGCGTTTTGCCGTATTGCGTTCCGCAGAAATGCCGGCCGTCCTCATCGAAGGCGGGTTTATGACCAATCCGGCTGAGGGTAAAAAAATTTCTGATCCCGCCTATCGGCATCAAATGGCCCAGGCCATCGTGGCTGGAGTCAGAGCTTACAAGAATTTAGTCGAAGGGCCTGCACCTTCCGATCGAGCCGAGGCGGCATCCCCATGAATCTCACCTTGGGAGAGCGGGTTGGACTGCCGAGGATATGTTTAGCCTTCCGCACCCGCAACGGTAGCGCAGGTTCCCAAACCGGTTTGGAAACCTGCGACACAGCCGACTTGGAAGTCTGCGCCACAGGCTAAACATTTCCCACGCCTGCCATGAAAAGCAAACTACCCATTGGAATCTTTGACAGTGGGATCGGTGGGCTAACGGTCGCCCGGCAAATCCACCGGGTTTTGCCCGGAGAGGATTTGATCTATCTCGGCGATACCGCGCGCGTGCCTTACGGCACCAAATCCCCCAGCACGGTGGTGCGCTTTGCCTGCGAAGATACGAATTTTCTTCTGCAGCAGAATGTGAAAGCGGTCGTGGTCGCCTGCAACACCTGCTCGGCCTGGGCGCTGCCGATGTTGGAGAAAAAATTTGAAGTGCCTGTCTTTGGAGTGATTCTTCCCGGCGTGCGCGCCGCCCTCCAAAAAACTCACACCCGGCGCATTGGCATTATAGGCACCAGCGCAACCATCCGCAGCAAGGCCTATACCAACGGCATTTTGGCCCGTTGCGATAGCGCGGAAGTCTTTGCCCGAGCGTGTCCGCTGCTGGTGCCGCTCGTCGAGGAAGGCTGGACCAATCACCCGCTGACGCGATCCATTCTGCAGGAATATCTAGCGCCAATACTGCGCCATCGGATCGACACCCTTATCCTGGGTTGCACCCATTACCCTCTGCTTAAAAGATCCATCCGGGCCGTGGTGGGCAAGAAGATTTCGCTGGTTGATTCGGCGGAGAGTTGCGCCCGGTATGTGAAGGAACGTTTAGAGCATCTAAAACTTCTCAATAACAAAAAGGGCGCCGGCATCATCCAGCCTTTTGTCACTGATGAAGCCGACCGTTTCGCCGAATTAGCCGAGCGCTTTCTCGGGGCGCCCACCGAGCCGGCCTGGAAAGTGGAGTTGGCGCCGTTGTAAGGCCATGCCGATGGGAGCAATCCATTAAAAGGTTTTTCACGCGGGGCCGTGACAAAGTTCTTAATCGAGCTGGCGCGAAAGGCCGGCGCAACCATGCGCTGCATTGCGAGCCGATTGGTTAGGAAAGCCCATCGCCAAGACTTACTGGTGATGCTGTTCGGATCCGAAGAGCAGCGGCTAGGTTTGCGTAGCGAGCTCGGGCGAGCAAGGCCATTAGCCTAAGCGCGACTGCCGCTGTCGGAGTGCTTCCGTTTGATTTGGTAAGCTGCACAAAGACAACCTAGCACAGCGATGCCTAACCAGCCGGGGCCAGAGTCCGGCACACCGGCGATTGCATCTACCGCGACGTTGTCGATATGAGGATACGGCACAATAGAAGTCAGGGTCAGCGTCGTCATGCTTGAACTGGCCGTGAAATCAAAGAAGTAATTTTGGTAACTCGTGTTTACGCCACCAAATTGCATCGATGGTCCACCTACATCCACCCCGAGGACACTGGCGGTGGAATAGGCCGATAAGTCGAAGGAGACTCGATAAGATCCCCCAATTGAGGTGGCAAATGATTGAGAAATGGAGCTCAAAACGGTTTCAAGCTGGACTGAATACAATCCAGCATCCACAGGTTTGTAGGAATTATTGAAAAGAACAAGGCCATTTCCTCCCCCGGCATAAGTCCAGCCATCGAGTTGAGATCCCGCCAGATACTGATACGAGCCTACCGAAAAAGTCGGTGTCTCAAAACCACCATTGACGAGAAGATTGGCCTGGGCGGCAAAGGCTCCTGCCAAACTGAGCAGCAGGACAACGCAGAGTTGCCGAAAGGGGAGGATTGGAGACTCGATTCTAATGATTTTTTTCATGATTCTATTGGGGTTGGACTGCGCGGTAAAAGCACGAAAAACAGATAACTGAAACCAACATCTGCAAGCACTGCTCAATAAACCCACGCACTGATTAAGATTCAAAAGCTTATTTGATGCCATCCCCTACATCCCCAGTGGGTTGAGGTGCAACTTGCTAGCCGACAACGACATAAATACATTCCTAACACAACCGGATTTTTCAGTGCTACAAAGGAAAACGAATAAAGTGTAAGGATTCCATTACTAGATCTCGATCCTGTCTTTACCCGGCTTGGTGGACTATTAATGCCGCCAGTGGGGTCAATGCGTTGTGCCAGAGGCACATGTGAGGGTGGCGCTTCTTCCAATCCGAATGAAATCATTAAATAGGAGGATGTAAGCAAACCCGACGGAACCCCGTAGTTAATCGATTAATCATTCATTAGCCCGACTTAGCGGACTCGACGTCGGAAAAAGTTTTTTCGCTGATCAAACCCATCAAATTGCGGGGGAATCTTGCTCCTGGATGCCTAAAAGTGGCTGTAGTGCAGACCTACCCTATTCCCAGCACAAAAATTTTGTG
>JBBRPK010000143.1:0-14766 GCA_038228235.1 Verrucomicrobiota bacterium | reverse complement strand
GGGCTGTGATGGCCGAGTCAACGCAGGCCGCAGACAAAAGACCCGCCGCCCGGAGGGTTTTCGTACGCCCGCTGGCTTTGTTGCTCCTCGGTCACAGACCCCTGGCGGGTATGCTCGCTCGTCGCGCCTCGCCATCCAGCCTTTTCCGCGAAAACAGAACCACACGGAATTTTAAAACAGGCTCTAATGCATTAACCATCAAGGCATTGCGCCAATGAAAGCCAAAGGCACGTTCCCAGCTAAAGAGAACTGATCCTACCTGAGGAAAAGTCCTCGGAGGAAATCACGAAACGAGAGAATTATTATGAAATACATCCTTCTGCTAATAGCATAGCAACGTTGCTCACGACTTCCGGCTGCATTTTCCCGGGCCATCGCGGTGGCGGAGATTATCGCGATCGAGGCGAATATCGCGGTCGTGGGGAATATCGAGAGAACCCAGGCTATCGAGGTTATCCTGAACATGGCGTGGACGTCCGAATTCATGGCCGGTAGCGCCAAACCTCTTAAAGCGGCAGGGCAAGATGGGCGTGCCTCGCACGGGCAGGCATTCCGGAGCGTGTAGCTTTTTTTTCACCCACGCCAAAATTCGCCAGCCCGAACCCGGGTTATCAGAGCCGATCGTCACCTCTGTTAGGGATTCGGCGGGCGCTCAGCGCGGCATGGTCATTGCTATAGGTGCGAGAACCCTGACGAATGGCGGAAGCGAAGGGGAGTGAATGAAGTTTCGTGATTATGATCTTGGCGGGTTTTTCGACGAAATGATTGGCGAGGATGGGCGTCCGCGAGCCGCGGCGCGTCATTTGGCGCGCAATCTGGAAGCCCTACCCGAAGGAGAACTGATCAGACGCCAGCAATCCGCTGATCGGGCGTTGGTGCAGATGGGGATTACATTCAACGTTTATGGCGAGAGCGCCGGGATGGAGAAAACCCTGCCATTCGATCTGGTTCCAAGAATCATTGCCGCCGATGAATGGTCCACTATTGAACGAGGGCTCCGACAGCGGATCGAGGCGCTGAATCTTTTCATTGCCGATATTTATCACGAACAACGAATCATCCGGGATGGGGTAATACCTGCGGATGTCATTGAATCTTCAAAAGGGTTCCGAAAACGATGCCTCGGGATGAGGCCTCCGCGCGGGGTTTGGTGCCACATCACGGGCACGGACCTGATTCGCGATGGCGATGGTCAGATTTACGTTTTGGAAGACAACCTGCGGTGTCCGTCCGGCGTTTCATATGTCCTGGAAAACCGGCATCTGATGAAAAGCCTTTTCCCCGAGGTGTTCGCGGCCTCAAAAATCCGTCCAGTGTCAAACTATCCACTGCGTTTACGCGACATTCTAGAGCATCTGGCGCCGGACAATGTGAGCGCCCCGCGCGTGGTGCTGCTCACACCCGGGGTTTACAATTCTGCCTACTTTGAGCATTCCTTTCTGGCGCAGCAAATGGGCATTGAGTTGGTGGAGGGAAGCGATCTGGTGGTGTCGGACATGTGTGTCTGGATGCGCACTACCCAAGGATTTGAGAGGGTCGATGTGATTTACCGCCGTATTGATGATGATTTTCTGGATCCAGAAGCATTTCGACCGGATTCGATGCTTGGGGTTCCGGGCCTGATGGAGGTTTACAAATCCGGAAATGTGGCCCTCGCAAATGCGCCCGGCTCCGGGGTAGCGGACGACAAAGTGATCTATGCCTATGTGCCGCGCATTATTCAATTCTACCTTCAACAGGAGGCAATTCTGCCAAACGTTCCGACCTACATCTGCGCCGAGGACAAAGACCTGGATTATGTTCTGGCGAACCTCAGCCAACTCGTCGTCAAAGCAGCCAATGAATCAGGTGGGTATGGGATGCTGATCGGACCCCATTCCACGAAAGCGCAATGCACGGAGTTCGCCAAGCGCATCAGGGCTGAGCCCCGCAATTATATCGCGCAACCAACCATGGCCCTGTCACGGGTGCCGACGGTCGTGGACGATCATCTCGAAGGCCGGCACGTTGATTTGCGTCCTTACATTCTCTACGGGAAAGAGATTTTCGTAATGCCCGGCGGGCTCACCCGGGTCGCGCTGAAAAAAGGTTCGCTGGTCGTGAATTCCTCGCAAGGGGGTGGCAGCAAAGATACCTGGGTGCTGGCGGATAACGCCGAGTTAGCGGATGCCTCCACCGATTTTAGCGCGTCGCCATCCCAGTGGCAGTCGCAGACCCAGCGAGCAACCGTTTGATTAAGATGCTCAGCCGCGTAGCCGAATCAATTTATTGGATGAGCCGTTATGTGGAGCGGGCGGAAAATGTAGCGCGCTTCATCGGGGTGAATCTCAACATGATGCTGGACGCGAGTGGGGCAGATCAGCAATGGTGGCCCCTCGTCAACACCACCGGCGACCACGCGGATTTTGAAAAGCGTTACAAATATGCCACGCAAGAAAATGTCCTTCGTTTTCTCACGTTCGATCGTGACAATCCCAACTCCATCCTGTCCTGCCTGCGCGCAGCTCGCGAGAACGCCCGATCCGTGCGAGAGATAATTTCGTCTGAGATGTGGCTCCAATTAAACACCTTTTTCCTTAAGGTAAAGGATGCGGCAGTCATCGAAAAGGGGCTGGAGCCCTCGTATGACTTTTATACAGACGTGAAACTGTCGAGCCACTTGTTCACGGGCATTACGGATGCGACGATGACTCAGGGCGAGGCCTGGCACTTTTCCCGGCTCGGACAAAAACTGGAACGGGCCGACAAGACCTCACGCATTCTGGACGTCAAGTATTTCATTCTCCTGCGTTCCGTGGCGGACGTGGGGACGCCCTTGGATGATACCCAATGGGCGGCGGTGCTGCGTTCGGCGAGCGCCTTCGAGATGTATCGGAAAAGACACGGCCGCGTTTCTCCGGCAGCGATCGTCCAATTCCTTTTGCTCGACCTCGAATTCCCTCGCTCGATTCGTTTTTGCCTGAACCGCGCTCGAGACTCGCTCGATGCCATTTCCAGCACGGCCATGAGCGATGCCCCCACAAGCATCCATGGTTTACTCGGTCGTCTTTGTTCCGAGCTGGATTCGGCTCGGATCGACGAAGTACTGAGAAATGGACTGCACGAGTATCTTGATGATTTGCAGAATCAGATGAATCTGGCAGGCGTGGGCATATCCGAAACATTTTTTGCGAAACGGATTCGCGAGCCCAGCAAACCCGTGGCGGCAGGCCAGACGCAATGATTCACGTCTCTTTGCTTCATCGGTCCCATTATACCTACGACCGCGCGGTTACCCACGCCCCCCATCTTGTGCGGCTGAGGCCCGCGCCGCATTCGCGGACGCCCATTCTGAGCTATGCCCTAAAAGTTCTGCCAAAAAAGCATTTCATCAACTGGCAGCAAGATCCGTTCAGCAATTACATAGCCCGCCTGGCCTTTCCCGAAAAGACCACGGAGCTGTTGGTCGAAGTGAATCTGGTGGCAGAAATGTCCGTCTTCAATCCTTTCGATTTTTTCCTTGAACCGGACGCGGAAAAGTTTCCTTTCGGATACGAAGCTGGTTTACGAAAGGAACTGTCGCCTTTTCTCGAAACGCGGGCCGCCACCCCGGTCATGGCCGATTACCTCCAGAGCGTGAACCGTTCTGAAATTCGGAGCATTGATTTTCTGGTTCATCAGAACCTCCGCCTTTCTCGAGAAATCAAATATCTGATCCGTCTGGAAGCGGGTGTGCAAAGCCCGGAGGAAACCCTGCGACTCCGTTCCGGCTCGTGCCGCGACACCTCCTGGCTGTTGGTCAATCTTTTCCGCCACCTCGGCCTGGCGGCGCGCTTCGTCTCGGGCTATCTCATCCAATTGAAGCCGGACGTAAAACCGTTGGACGGCCCGGGAGGGACGGAGAACGATTTCACTGATTTGCATGCCTGGTGCGAAGTGTTTTTGCCTGGCGCCGGCTGGGTCGGTCTTGATCCGACCTCCGGCCTGCTCGCCGGGGAAGGTCACATCCCGCTGGCCTGTACGCCTGAACCTTCGAGCGCGGCCCCTATCAGCGGCGCTGTGGACAAATGCGAAACCAAGTTCGTCCACGAAATGACCATTAAACGCATTGGTGAATCGCCTCGCGTGACGAAGCCTTATACAGAAGAGCAATGGCGGGAGATTGAGGCGCTTGGCTATTCCATTGATTCCGAACTTAAAAAACAGGATGTGCGCCTCACGATGGGGGGGGAACCGACTTTCATTTCCAGCGACAACATGGACGGGGACGAGTGGAACTTTACCGCCGTCGGGCCCGAGAAACGCCGGCTTTCCGTCGAACTTCTACTGCGGCTGAAAAAGAAGTTTGCGCCGGGGGGATTGTCCCATTGGGGACAAGGCAAGTGGTATCCGGGTGAACCGCTTCCACGCTGGGCCCTGGCATGCTATTGGCGTCAGGACGGGAAGCCAATCTGGGAAGACGATGCGCTCGTTGCGGATGAAACTACGGCCCACGGCTATGCGGCTGAGGATTCGTCGAGGTTTATCCAGGCATTGGCAAAGAAATTAGGGGCGGACCCGGCCTGGGCCATGCCCGCTTATGAGGATCCATTTTATCATTTGTGGAAAGAACGCCGCCTTCCCATCAACGTAGATCCACTTAAAGCAGATCCGAGGGAGGAAGAAGATGGCTCAGGATTGGGCAGGGTTTTAGAACAGGGTATCGAGCGCATTGTGGGTTACTTCCTCCCACTTCAACGCGCCGACCCCAGTAACCCTTCTGCCTGGGTAAGCGGTCCTTGGTTCCTGCGCTCGGCGAAACTCTTTCTTACTCCAGGTGATTCTCCGATGGGACTTCGGCTGCCGCTGGATTCCTTGCCTTGGGTAAGCCAGGCCGATTATCCTTACCTGAACGAACTTGACCCCACCGAGGAACGTCCACCATTGCCTCTGCGAGAGGGACTTCGCCGGCACTATCCGCAGACCAAGGCCCTCATTGAGATCGGACCTGAGTTGCTCCAAAGCTCAGATCGAACCCTGCGCCAGGACAAGGAACGTTTGCCCAAGCCCGGCGAATCCGCCTCTTGGATTGTGCGCACGGCCCTCTGTGTGGAAACGCGCATGGGGAACATCCACGTCTTCATGCCACCCGTGGCCACGTTAGAGGATTACTTGGAACTCATCACCGCCGTTGAAGACACTGCCGCCCAACTGCAAATCCCGGTGGTTGTCGAAGGTTATCCCCCACCCTGCGATCCCCGGCTCGAGCACATTAAGATCACGCCAGATCCGGGAGTAATCGAAGTTAACTTGCAACCCGCGCAAAGTTGGGGCGAACTGATCGAGAATACCACGGTGCTTTATGAAGCGGCCCGTCAATCACGTCTCAGCACGGAGAAGTTCATGATGGATGGCCGCCATGTTGGCACGGGCGGCGGAAACCATATTGTCGTCGGCGGATCAACGCCAGCCGACAGCCCCTTTTTGCGGCGGCCTGATCTCCTCCGAAGCCTGGTGACCTATTGGCAAAATCATCCCTCGCTCTCTTTTTTATTTAGCGGAATGTTCATCGGGCCCACCAGCCAGCATCCCCGGATCGATGAGGCTCGGAACGATTCGCTCTATGAGCTGGAAATCGCGTTTCGCCAGATTCCCGACACCGGACAGGTTCCACCGTGGCTTGTCGATCGCATCTTCCGCCACCTGCTGGTCGATGTGACCGGCAACACCCATCGCGCGGAATTTTGCATCGACAAACTTTATTCCCCCGACACCAGCAGCGGGCGCCAGGGTTTGGTCGAGTTGCGGGCGTTTGAGATGCCTCCGCACCCGCGCATGAGTTTGACACAACAACTGCTTCTGCGCTCGCTGATCGCATGGTTTTGGAAACACCCCTGCGGGCGCTCGCTGGTGCGCTGGGGCACGGAGCTGCATGATCGGTTTATGTTGCCTCATTTTGTCGAGCAGGATTTTCGCGATGTCGTCGAGGATTTAGAGGGCAATGGCTGCCCAATGAAATTGGAATGGTTCGCGCCGCATTTCGAATTTCGCTTTCCCACCTGCGGGACGGTTGCGCAGCGTGGCATCAGCCTTGAAATCCGGCAGGCGCTGGAACCCTGGCACGTGCTGGGAGAAGAGGGCGCCGTGGGCGGAACCACCCGCTACGTGGACTCCTCGCTCGAACGGCTCCAGGTCAAGGTGCGGGGCATGACCGATTCTCGCCATGTCATCGCCTGCAACGGAAGAGTTGTCCCTCTGCATCCCACTGGCGCCCAAAGCGAATATGTAATGGGCGTTCGCTTCCGGGCGTGGCAACCGCCTCGATGTCTCCACCCGACCGTGGGCGCGCATGCTCCGCTGACGTTTGACATCGTTGATACGTGGAACAATCGTTCGCTCGGCGGCTGCACCTATCATGTTTCACATCCGGGTGGGCTCAACTACACTATCCTTCCCGTGAATGCCTATGAAGCGGAAAGCCGGCGACTGGCCCGTTTCTCGAGAATTGGCCAGATGGCGGGTCCGATGAATGTCCGCCCCACCGAACCCAACCCGGAGTTTCCATTCACGCTCGATTTGCGGCGCGGTTGATTGCTCCGTTGGGGTCGTTTATTGTAACCTCCAAAAAGATGAGCGTTTCATCCCACTCGGCAACGGCTGCGGTGGCCTCCAACATTTTTGGCGGCTACCGTTCCGAGCCTGATGTGTACGATGAAAGCATCCTTTCCCCAGAAAGCCCACGGCTCCACTGGCGCAGCTTCATTGATTCCTTCGAAAAACTTGGACGAGAGGAACTGGCCGCGCGCTGGGAGAACGGGCGCAGGATCATCAGGGAGCATGGTGTCACTTACAATGTTTACGGAGACCCGCAAGGAATGGCTCGCCCGTGGGAGTTGGATATGGTTCCCCTGCTTATTCCTCCGGACGAGTGGCATTTTCTCGAAGCTGGGCTTACACAACGCGCAAAACTTTTTAACAGCATCCTCGCGGATCTTTATGGGCCGCAGCGTTTGTTGCGCGAGGGGCTGATCCCGCCCGGGCTTGTCTTCGGGAATCCAGGTTTTCTACGGGCATGCCACGGTTTGCGCGTGCCGGGAGAAATCTATTTGCACCTCCACGCCATCGATCTGGCGCGATCGTCAAACGGCCAATGGTGGGTCTTGGGCGACCGGACGCAATCTCCTTCGGGGGCGGGATACGCGCTGGAAAATCGTATCGTGCTTTCGCGCATTCTGCCGGATGAATTTCGCCAAAGCCGGGTGCAACGGCTGGCGCCGTTCTTTCGAGCGCATCGCGACGCCTTGCGCAATTTAGCCCCCGGCCATCCCGATAATCCTCATGTCGTGCTGCTCACTGCGGGGCCGCACAACGAAACCTACTTTGAACATGCGTATCTGGCTCGGTATCTCGGGTTCACATTGGTGGAGGGAGGTGATCTTACGGTGAGGGATCGCAGTGTCTTCCTGAAGACCCTGGAAGGATTGCAACCAGTTGATGTCATTTTCCGCCGGTTGGATGACGACTTCTGCGATCCGCTTGAATTACGAAGCGATTCGTTTCTTGGTGTGCCGGGGCTGGTGGAAGCCGCGCGGGCTGGGAAGGTTTGTATCGCCAACGCGCTTGGCTCCGGGCTGATTGAAAGCCCCGCGTTCCTTGCCTTTCTACCCAGTGTGTGCCGTCACATGCTTAATGAAGAACTAAAGCTGCCCAGCGTAGCGACGTGGTGGTGCGGACAGCCTAACGAGCAACAATACGTACTCGACCACCTTGATGACATGGTGGTGAAACCGGGAATCACATCCTGCGGGAGCAAACCCTTTTTCGGCGATAGCCTCAGCGCAGCGGAACGCGAACACCTGGTCGCTGCCATCCGAGCCCGACCGTCCGAGTTCGTCGGGCAGGAAAAAGTCGCGATCTCGATCTCTCCCGTCTGGTTGAAAGACAGGTTGGAGCCGCGTCGCGTTTCTCTCCGGGCCTATATCACTGCGCATGGCCAAGCCTTCGCCGTCATGCCTGGCGGATTAACGCGAGTATCGCCTGCCGTCGGCGATCCCATCGTATCGATGCAGAGCGGGGGCGGCAGCAAAGATACCTGGATTTTATCCGACGGAGTCGTCCCGGCAGTGTCTTTACTTACAGCCTCCGGGCAGCCAGTGAACGTTGGATGTGTCTCGGCGGAGTTAACCAGCCGGGTGGCCGATAATTTATACTGGCTGGGCCGCTACGTGGAACGTTTGGAGGCCCGAATACGGGTGCTTCGCTGCGTGATGACACGTCTGGCTGAGGAGCCGGCCCCCGAAAGCATTTCTGAGCTGGCGGAGTTGGTTCAACTCCTCATTGGCCTTAAAATGTTGCCAAAACAGTTTGCTGGAGGGGTGGGGGCCCGCGAATTGGAGCAGGAACTCATTCCCTTTGTGACCCATCCGCAACGCGAAGGCAGCATTCGGCAAATTGGCGCGCAAATTGGGAGCATCCTCTCGAGTGTGCGGGACCGTTTCTCCGCCGACACCTGGAGCATTCTTAACCAACTCCAAACGCACTCAGGCAGCCGTTCTGGCCGGGTGCGTCTGACGAGTGCCCTCACCTTAATGAACACGCTGATTACGGATTTGGCGGCTTTCAGCGGCATGGAGATGGAAAATATGACACGCGGCCATGGGTGGCGTTTTCTCGACTTCGGACGACGATTAGAACGCGGGGCTAATCTTATCCATTTGCTGAATAACGTTCTTTCTGCCACCGTAAACACCTCGGCCTTGTTGGAGCCACTGCTGGAGATTGCTGATAGCTCGATGACCTATCGCCGGCGCTACTTGTCGCAGGTTCAATTACCTTCGGTGGTGGAACTGCTTGTAGTTGACCCAGAAAACCCCCGTGCTCTGGCCTTTCAACTAAACGCCCTTGCGAAGCATGCCGCAAATCTCCCGCAGTATGAAAACCAGCGCTCCGAAAATCTGGAACAGCATCGACTGGCTGAATTGTCCATGCAGCTTAAGAAATTTGACAAGACAAACCTTTCGGGCCAAAACGCACAGGACCAAAACGCAATTCTGGTTTCATGGCTGGCCGGGCTAAGCGCGGGAATGACCGCGCTCTCGAATGACCTCAGTCATAATTATTTTAGCCTCACGGTCGCACGCCTGAGCTAACTCCATGATCTTCAAAATCACGCACGCCACTTCTTACGTTTATTCGGAAAGTGTCTCCCTCTCCCATCATCTGCTGCGATTGGCCCCTCGCAATTTGCCATATCAGCGCTGCCTGGACTACACCGTCCACATTAATCCTGTGCCTGCGGTGGCAGAACCCCATTTTGATTATTTTGGCAATGCGGTGACGTTCCTCAGCATTGAAGGCGCGCACAAAGAGTTGCTTGTAAAATCCGTCAGCATGACCGAGGTGACATCCAGGAGCGTCCCGCTGCCCGCCGAAACGCCGGCTTGGGAAACAGTCCGAGACTCGAGCCGTGGGCTTCAAATTGGCAACGCTCTCGATGCCAGCGAATTCATCTTCGATTCACCCCTAATAAGAGCGCGGGATGACTTCGCTGCCTATGCGGCGCCCTCGTTTGCAAAAGGACGGCCCATCTTCGAGTCGGCGCTCGACCTGACGGGACGCATTCACGCGGACTTTAAATTCGATCCCACGGCGACCACGCTGGCAACACCGCTGGAAGAGGTATTTAAGAATCGCCGGGGGGTTTGCCAGGATTTCGCGCAATTCGAAATCGCCTGCTTGCGTTCTCTTGGTTTGGCCGCTCGCTACGTCAGCGGGTATCTCGAAACGCAACCACCCTCGGGAAAAGGGCGTTTGGTCGGAGCAGATGTTTCCCACGCCTGGATCGCCTTTTATTGTCATGGCATCGGGTGGATTGACCTCGACCCGACCAACAATGTTTCGCCAACTAATCGCCACATCGCGGTCGCCTACGGCCGGGATTACAGCGATGTGAGTCCGATTCGCGGAGTCATTCTCGGTACCGGCAAGCACACGTTGAAGGTCGCGGTGGATGTCATCGCCCTCAGGGAAGCGGAAAAACCCATCGCGCGGAGCGCGGTCCGGAAAGCCAGCGCCCGGTGAAAGCCTTCCACTGCGATACCTGCGGAAGCCTGGTATTTTTTGAAAACGTCCGTTGTGTGAAGTGCGAACGCGCGTTGGGCTTCCTGCCTGACGTGATCGACCTTAGCGCTCTCGAGTCCGCAGAGAGCGGGTCTTGGTTCGCCCTGGCTCCCGCCGCGCACCATCGACGGTATAAACAGTGCGCTAACGGCCTGCAGCACCAAATATGCAATTGGCTTATTCCGACGGAAGATGCGAATCAATTCTGCAAGGCCTGCCGGCTCAACAGCGTCATCCCGGACTTAACGAACCCTCAAAATTTAGAGCGGTGGCGGCTATTGGAGGCCGCCAAACGCCGCATGATTTACACGTTGCTTCGTTTGGCAATTTCGACCGAAGGCGCTGCAACCGAAAACCATCCCCCGCTGCGATTTCGTTTCATGAGCGATCCGATCGATGCCCCGCCGCTCATGACGGGCCATACCACGGGCGTTATTACCATTAACGTCGCTGAGGCGGACCCTGCGGAGCGTGAACGGCGCCGCGTTAATTTAAGAGAGCCCTTTCGGACGCTTCTGGGACATATGCGTCATGAGGTGGCCCATTATTATTGGGGTGAACTGGTCGCGGATAAACCCTGCCTCGATCAGTTCCGAAAGTTGTTTGGCGACGAACGGCAAGATTACGCGGCGTCGCTCCAGCGCTACTACCAGGAAGGCGCGCCGACGGATTGGCAGACACGGCACCTCAGCGCCTACGCTGCGGCGCACCCCTGGGAAGACTGGGCGGAGACCTCCGCCCACTACTTCCATATACTGGATACAGTCGAAACGGCGGCCAGCTTCGGTCTGTCCCTGAAGCCGAAGCACCCTGACGCCAAGGCTATGACGGCCGATCCAAAATCCTTATTGAACCTCGACGCTTCGTTTGATCGTCATCTCCAAAATTGGCTCCCGCTTACCTATGCCCTAAACGAATTAAACCGTGGAATGGGCCTCCCCGATTTGTATCCCTTCGTCCTTTCCAGCACTGCCGTCGATAAGTTTCGATTCGTCCATGCAGTCTTCCATAGAAGCGATCCATGAATAAAGCATCGCCGGGCTAGTCATCATCCTTCTTGCCATGAGGGAAGACAAAAGCGGCACGGGTTGGGGGCGGCATGGGATGGTCCGGGCCGCGCACGGAGCGCCAAATCACCTCGTTGAGGATTAAATCATCCGCTGCATCTTCTTTTGAGAAATCCATTTTGGCTGAGAGATGACTTCCCCAGGCTTTCTTGCCATTTTTCTTATGTAAATCAACATTGGCGGCTAACGCCTTGTAGGGCCGCAAGTCGGGTTTGTTCTGGAACGAATTAAACATCGGCATGGCTGCCGCGTCGAATTGGGACATGGGCTTTAAGCCAAGGATCAACTCCATCGTGCGCAGCATGCTGCTGGTCGAATACATGGTCGAATCGACCGCTCCGTGTTTTGTGTAAGGGCTAATGGCGTAGGCAATCGTGCGATGCGCGTCCACGTGGTCCGGACCGTTCTGGGCGTCGTCCTCGACCACAAAAATGGCCGTCTGCCCCCAGAACTTGGAGCGCGACACGGCTTCGACAACCCTGCCAAGGGCGAGATCGTTATCGGCAACCTGTGCGGTCGGGGTAAGCTTGTTAGTCGCCGTGCCCGAAGTATGGTCGTTGGGCAGGCGCACCACTTGCAAGCGCGGCATCTCCCCTTCTCTTTCAAATCGTCTCAATTCGCTGATGAATCGCTCGGCGCGCCTCACATCCATATAGTCCACGTCAAAACTGCGATACCAAGGGTCGAAGTGGCCTTTAAGGGCGGCGACTCGCGAGAGGCACGGTGCGTTGGTGGTCTTGCCATTAGCCACGAATTCCCCGTAGCTGCGATAGCTGATGCCTTCTTCCCGGGCGCGATCCCATAAGTAGCCTCCGGCCGGCGTCGCGATTAGGAAATTCCCTTCTGCCGGGTAGGGGTACTTCTTGCGCTTGTTGTGACCGTAGCTGAGGGGCCAGGTCTTTTCCACGAAGTCACTCGCATAAGCGCCCATCGTCCATTCGTGGCCGTCGGCACTGACCTCGCTCTCGACATAAAAATTATCGAGCAAGACGAACTCGCGCGCTAATTTGTGGTGGTTGGGCGTGACGCGTTCGGCGAAAAGGCACAACGTTGGATCGCCATTGCCCTCCGGCATATCGCCCAACACCTGATCATAGGTACGATTTTCTTTGATCACGTAGATGACATATTTGATGGGAGTGGGCTCTCCCGGCCGGGCCGGAATCGGATTGCCAGCGGAGGGCAGCCCACGGCTGGCAGGCTGAGCCGGCAAACAACGATAGGCCTGCGCGGTATAACGTTTCATCTGCTCACGGAATTTGTCGCGCCCGGGCAGTTCGATGATGCTCAAAGTGCCCTGGAGGAGGCCGCCGATATATTCGAGAACGCTGGCGGGCGGTTCCTTGCCCGGCTGCGGGCCGTGCCGATTCGCTTTCGGCAGGATTCCTTTGCCGTTGGCCACGAGCAACCGCTTGCCGTCCGGAGTGACCCGCACTGATGTGGGATACCAGCCGACCGGGATGAAACCGAGCGAGCGGCTCTTGCCCATTTCAGAGATGTCGAACACCGCCACCATATTGATATTGGCATTGGCCACGAAAAGGGTTTTTTCATCGGGAGAAAGGGCCAGACTGTTAGGAGTGTTGCCCGGGGGTGAGTTCGGTTGCAATTCGGCGAGAAGGGTTTCGACCTTTTTGCCGGTACCGGTCTCAAGCACCGTGACGGTATTGCGGTTGGCATTAGCGACAAATAGAAATTTGCCAGTTTTACTGAGCAACATTTCATTCGGATGCTCTTCGGCCACCCATCGGTCAATGACTTTCCCGGTTTGAACATCGATGACCGCGACTGCGGCTTGAGCCCAGAGCGTGACATAGAGCCGGTTGCGCTTCTCATCGAGCACGCAAGTGTAAGGAAACGGATCGGCAGACTGGGTCTGATCAAGAACCGCCTGGGCGCGTTTGATGATGGCCGCTTCGTCTTCATCAACCTGTTTTTTCGCATCCGGGATCATGAGCGCATTGGTGCTGAGCAGAAATTCCCCGCGCACCTCTTGCTCGATCAGATCCACTTCCGTGACGCGATGCCCCCAGACGTTTGCCACGAAGAGCGTCTTGCCATCACGGGTGAGGCAAAGCCCGGCGGGGATGCCTCGTTGTCTGGCCGGTCGAAGTTTGATCTTGCGCGGATCGAAGAGGAAACCATCAGCGAAGGAGAAAGAATGAATTGTTTCGTCTCCCGCTCCGCTGCAGAAGATTTGCCTTCCATCCTGGGAGAAAGCCAGGCCGTAAAAGGCCTCGTCGATTTCCACCCTCGAAACCAGCTTGGAGGTGGAGATTTCCACAACGGTAATTTCATGCCGCCCATAACCGCAGTGCAGGATGGCGGCAAATCTCCCGCCGGGATGAATCGCGATGTTCACCGGGAAATCTCCCAAAACAACTTGTTTGCCCACCGGGCGCAGAAACCATTGGTTGGGGAGCAGCATGGCGCCGTCAGCCTGCTGCCCAGGCAAGTCAATGGAGCGCGCGGAAGGCTTGATCGCAGTCGAAGAACAAGCGACCAATGCGCACCCGCTCACGATGGAGAGCCAGAGAGCAGATTTGGGCATAAAGACAGGCGGTTATGGCAGCAACTGGTTCACAGGTAAAGGAGGATTCAAGGCTCCACTGCGGTTACGCATTATATCATTGAAGGCCTGTTAACATCACCCAGGGCAAACGACTCGAGTATAAAGACAGCCAGTTTAGTATGAACCGTAAAAACTTATGAAATACATTTGCCTTGGAATGCGTAATTAGCATAACCAGAAGCATGCAACTCGTGAATCAAACTCCTCCCGTTTCCAAGAAGGCCCTCTGGGCCGGTTACATCATGAGCGCTCTGCCGTTGCTGCTGTTGCTGTCAAGCGCCGCCATGAAATTGGCGAAGCCAGCTTTCGTCGTGGAAGGCTTCAACCATCTTGGTCTTCCCGAACGCCTCGCGCTCGGGCTGGGTATTCTTGAACTCGCCTGCACGGTCATCTATGTGATTCCCCGCACCTCTGTTCTGGGCGCGATCCTGCTGACCGGCTATCTCGGTGGCGCCATCCTTACCCACCTGCGCGTTGGGGAAGCGTTTTTTGCGCAGATCGTCTTGGGCGTGCTGATCTGGGGCGGACTTTTCCTGCGCGATGGGCGGCTGCGCGCGCTCATTCCACTGCGACGTCCGCCGGCTTAGTGGGCTGAGGCGTAAATACGATGACGTTCGCGGCAAGGGATTTTTCCGCCAGACCAGGCGCGAGCGACGAGCATATCCCGAAATGGGTCTGTAAGAAGCGAGCATCATGACCTTCGGGATATGCTCTGGGGAACGACATTGGGCAAGTGCCGCCGACTTTGGCGTCCAGATGATGAACCTTGCCCGTAAATCAGTTCGGTGGAAGCCACTTAGAGCCTGTTTTAAAATTCCGTGTGGTTCTGTTTTCGTGCGCTGGATGGCGAGGCGCGACGAGCGAGCTTACCCGCCAGTGGTCTGTGACCGAGGAGCAACAAAGCCAGCCGGCGTACGAAAACCCTCCGGGCGGCGGGTCTTTTGTCTGCGGCCTGCGTTGACTCGGCCATCACAGCCCGCTGCGGGGATGCTCCGGCCTCGCCGCCTTGGCCACAGCCAAAATCCCTCGCCGCAGGACCCCACGCAATTT
>JBBRPK010000142.1:0-14922 GCA_038228235.1 Verrucomicrobiota bacterium | reverse complement strand
TCCGGGCGGCGGGTCTTTTGTCTGCGGCCTGCGTTGACTCGGCCGTCACAGCCCGCTGCGGGGATGCTCCGGCCTCGCCGCCTTGGCCACAGCCAAAATCCCTCGCCGCAGGACCCCACGCAATTTTAAAACAGGCTCTAAAGGCCAATCGAGCGAACCTTGGACAAATCCGGAATCGTTTCAGGGTTTCCGGATCACAGCACCCAGCCATCGCGATATTTGTAACGCAAGAGTTCGTTCGCCTCGGGGACATTTGTAACTTTCATATTTGCGCTGTCCCAGGCCAATGCTTCTCCGCCAAGTTTCACGCACACGCTGCCGAGCAAAACCGCTTCCGTGAGTTGTCCAGCGAAGTCGAAATTTGATCTTGTGGGCGAGCCGGTCTTGCAAGCTTCAATCCATTCTTTGTGATGGCCAACGGAGCGAGGCAGCGTCTTGGCGGGCCGCTTATAATCCTTGTTCAAGCTCTCCGGAATTAAGCGCGGGTGCTCGCCACCCCATCCCGTGACGAGAATTTTGCCTTTGTCTCCCACAAAGATGATCCCGTCCTCGCGGTCGAGTTCCCGCCCTTCCTCCATTTCATCGGGCCTGGCCGGCAGCAGCCCGCCGTCGTACCAGTGGACCTTCACCGGTGGCATGTCACCGCGGGCAGGGAACTGATAATGAACAATCGCAGCCAGCGGAACCGTTTCTTTAAAAACCGGCGTCGAACTGGCGTAAACCATTTCCGGCGGCCCCAGCTTTAACGCCGAAAACACGGGCGCCAGATTGTGGATTCCCATGTCACCCAGACCGCCCGAACCGAAGTCCCACCATCCACGCCAGCGGAACGGAACATAAGCGGGATTATATGGGCGCCAGGGCGCTGGACCCAGCCACAGGTCCCAATCCAAAGTGGCAGGAGGAACCGGGGTGTCCTGCGGGCGCTCGACAGCTTGGGCCCACCACAATGGCATTTTGCCCCGATGTGTCGGACGATCGGACCAGACATGGACCTCCCGCACTGGTCCAATGGCCCCGTCCAAAATCCATTCGTTAATCAGGCGGTTGCCCTCGAATGCCATGCCCTGGTTGCCCATTTGGGTGACGACTTTTGCCTCGCGAGCCGCTTTGGCCACTGCTCGCGCCTCTGCCACCGTGCGGGTGAGGGGCTTCTCGCAATAGACATGCTTGCCGAGCTTGAGGGCGGTAATGGATGCGATAGCATGGGTATGGTCTGGCGTTGCTACAAGGACCGCGTCGATGCCTTTTTCCTTCTCTAACATGATGCGGAAATCCCGGTACCTGGTGGCCTTCGGGAAGCGTTCGAATGTTTTGGCCGCGCGTTCCAAATCAACGTCGCAAAGAGCGACGATGTTCTCACTCTTGAGTTCATCGAGGTCATCGGCCCCGCGTCCACCGGCGCCAATCACGGCGAGGTTCAATTTGTTATTCGGACTCTGATCGCCCGCGCCGAAGACCTGAGACGGAACGATGGCGAAAGAGGCGGCCACGGCGCTCGAGTTGCGCAGAAAGGTTCGGCGAGAGATTTCGGAATTTGAAGGACGGCTCTGAAGTTTCATGCACAGGAGGTTAACAGACTGGGGAGTTTTGGAAAGCCTGAGAATTCCATCAGCGGGATGCTTCATCCCCTCAAGCGGGTCGTTTCGCAGAAGGCGCTCATCTTTGGCTTGGCAGGGAGTGGTATTGCTCGATGACCGGTATAACGATCGTCGTGTTTGTCAATCAAGGTGGCACAGTTCTGCAAGACGTCGTGGTCAGCCGGTCCCGACGAGGGGCACCTTATCGTTCAAGTTGGTGCGATTTGCTCACAACTGACCCGCGTGAGCGCGGTTTCTGTGAAAAAAGAAAAATCCTTGAAGGTGCGGTTAGCTGCGGATTGCCCCTCCCCCTCCGGTTTTCCGCCATTTCACCGGGTGAATTGATCCATTCCCCCTTCGGAAGACACCTAAACATAAGGATTTAGAAATTCTTGGCAGCGCAAGATTCCCCAACATTCAGCCACATCCATGGCCTGGCAACCAGCAGGCCGAGCAGAAAGCGGAAAAAAACAAAAATCCCGGAAGGCTCGGATAGCCCGGTTTACCTCTCGGTTTGCCGGATTGGCTCGGTTGGCTTTTATAGAAGCAAACGACCATGTCATCCGGCGCAGTCTTACTGCGAAGGCTGCAAGCTAAGGGGGGTAGAGGGAGGGGACAGGTCAATCCAGACACGAATTTCACGAATTAACGCGGATTCCAACGTGATCAGCGGCGGCAGGCGCTATCTGAGGTGATGGTAAGCCCGCCAATGGATTCTGCCTTCTGCGCTGGGGGAGAGCGTGGCACCTCAGGCGAGGAAGCCGCCATGCCCCCCCACGTGCGGCGCGCAGGGACTCGTGGAACTCGTCCTTCCGACCATGATCTCTTAAGAAAATGGGGACTCGTGGAACTCGTCCTTCCGACCATGATCTCTTAAGAAAATGGGGACTCGTGGAACTCGTCCTTCCGACCATGATCTCTTAAGAAACTGGGGACTTGTGGAACTCGTCCTTCCGACCATGATCTCTTAAGAAACTGGGGACTCGTGGAACTCGTCCTTCCGAGAATTGTGGCGATCCCCTGCCATCATGACAATTGCGGAAAGATGCAAGCAGGGCATTGCGCAGGTCGGTTTTGGCGATATGTTTGGGACGAAGCGCGATGCGTTATTTGATAAAAGCACAAGTGAAACCGGGACGTGAAGAGGCTCTGTTGCAGGCCATCGACAGCGGCACGTTGGGGCAGGGGTCGGTGGCGGGTGACGAGTATCAGCACAATATGGAACAAGCCCGGGTGGACGGGGATGGGATCGCCCACTGGGTTGAGGTTTGCTTTTGTGCGACGCCGCTTGAGGAGGAACGCCCTCACTGGGAGGAATACCTGGAGTTGATCAGCGTCCGAGAAGCCCACGCGCGCAAAAACTGCCGGGACCTGAACGGCACCGAGCCGTGGGCCTGCGGTGATTGCGATTGCACGCAACGACTCGAAGCACGAATGCAGCAGGCGGGCAAACCGTTCCTGAACAGGCTTCGCGAATGCGTGAGCGGGGAAAACAAGGCGTCGGAAGCAGCAGCTCGCTAAGGCCCGCACCGATGAGCCTCTTGTCCAGTTGCAAAGACCGGGTGCTTGAGAAAATGGCGCTTCCAATCCTGAACCAATCCCTCCTCCAACCCTACGGGCA
Organism: Verrucomicrobiota bacterium; assembly: GCA_038228235.1. GTDB lineage: Bacteria > Verrucomicrobiota > Verrucomicrobiia > Limisphaerales > JBBRPK01 > JBBRPK01. Next base: position 11,721 of record JBBRPK010000142.1, on the reverse strand, counting down.
GGCAACAAGCCTGCGCATTGATTCCAGCGCCAAAACCGTTGAGCTAAATCTGGAATTGAAGGGGGAGACGGAACCGTTGCAGTTACAAATCAAGCAATATGATCTCATTAAGGAAGGCGATGCCTCTTATCTTATCGTCAAGGAGATCCAGACTTCCAAGGCGTGGCTGACCATTTTGGCCGAGCAACATCTCCTGAACCGCCGCCTGGCGTTACCCCCACAAGCGGCCAGCGCGCTGTCCCGGTTGCTGTAAAGGGCGCAGCCTGCCTGGTTCCGCTTGCTTTTTTATTTTAGTTGCTCCGGCCGTTGAAAGGAGCCAATAATAGCCGAATAATCGAATGGGCAAGCCTACTGGATTCATAGACTACCTGCGTGAACTGCCGCTGGATCGTTCAGCCACTGAACGGATTCGCGATTGGAATGAATTCCATTTTCATATGGAGGAGAAAAACCTCCGGGAGCAGGCCGCTCGCTGCATGGATTGCGGAATCCCTTTCTGCCACACTGGCACGCTGCTCAGCGGCATGGCCTCAGGTTGCCCCATCAATAATCTCATCCCGGAATGGAACGACCTCATCTACCGTGGACTGTGGCGCGAAGCGTTGGAAAGGCTGCATAAGACCAATAATTTCCCTGAATTCACCGGCCGTGTTTGTCCAGCCCCCTGTGAGGGTTCATGCGTCCTGGGCATCAACGCGCCGCCGGTCACGATCAAAAACATCGAGTGCGCCATCATCGACAGGGGATGGGATGAAGGTTGGGTAACGGCCGAACCACCTGGCGCCCGCACCGGGAAAAAGGTCGCGGTGGTGGGTTCTGGTCCTGCCGGACTTTGCGCCGCCGCGCAATTAAATCGCGGGGGACATTGGGTCACGGTCCTGGAGCGCGCTGATCGCATCGGCGGGCTCTTGATGTATGGCATCCCGAACATGAAGCTCGACAAGCGGGCGGTGGTGCAGCGGCGCGTCGATCTCCTCATCAAAGAAGGCATCACTTTCGTCACCGACGCCGAGGTGGGCGTCAACTATCCCGCCAAAAAACTGTTACAGGAATTCGACGCCGTGGTCCTCTGCACTGGCGCAACAAAAGCTCGCGATTTGCCAATGGAAGGCCGTCAGCTTCAAGGCATTCATTTCGCCATGGACTTTCTCCAGGCTAACACCAAAGCCCTTCTCGATGGAAAGCAAAACAGTAATTTCATCTCCGCCTCCGGAAAAGACGTGATGGTGATTGGCGGCGGTGACACCGGCACGGACTGTGTCGGCACCGCTATGCGCCACGGTTGCAAAAGCCTGGTCCAATTAGAGATTTTGCCCCGGCCCCCAGAGGGACGGTCTTCTGACAATCCCTGGCCCGAATGGCCCAAGGTTTATAAGCTCGATTACGGACAGGAGGAGGCCAAGGAGCGCTTTGGAGGAGATCCGCGCGTTTATTTGACCACAGCCAAGAAATTTGTGGGTGACGAGAACAACCACGTCAAAGAAGCGCATACCGTCGAGATCACCTGGGAGAAGGATGCCAATGGACGTTTCGTGCCGAAAGAAACTCCCGGCAGCGAAAAGGCGCGTCCCGTTCAACTGGTATTGCTGGCGATGGGATTCCTTGGCCCCGAGCAGCCCCTTTTGGACCAACTGGGCGTAGAACGGGACGCCCGCACGAACGCCAAAGCCGAATTTGAAAAGTATGCCACTAACATCAAAGGCGTCTTCGCTGCCGGCGATTGCCGCCGGGGCCAGAGCCTGATCGTCTGGGCCTTCAACGAAGGCCGGGGCGCGGCGCGCGAGTGTGATCGCTATCTGATGGGGCATACTGACTTGCCTTGACGCAAGTTCTTCCTTGCCCGGCGGACGCATTTTCTGACAATGCTCGGCCATGAGAATTTGCCCTCGCGCCATTCGCTTCCCGGTTTTAATCCTGCTGCTAACCGCCGTCCGCACACTCGCCGCGGATGAGAAAACTGCCGATACCAATGTCACCTGGCTGGCGGAACACTACACAAAATACGAGCATCGCATTCCGATGCGAGATACCGTCAGGCTTTTCACCCGGATTTATGTGCCTAAGGATGATTCGCAGCCTTGGCCGATTATTCTCACCCGCACTCCTTACGCGCTGAAGCCTTACGGCACGGACAACTACACCGACCCTTCCGGCTCGTTCAGAACGCTGGCGAAGGACTCGTTTATCCTCGTCACCCAGGACGTGCGCGGGCGCTACGGATCAGAGGGCGACTACATGCATGTGCGCCCGTTCAACCCGGACAAGAAGCCCAAAGACACGGACGAGAATTCCGACACTTGGGACACGATTGATTGGCTGGTGAAGAACGTGCCCCGCAACAATGGCAAGGTGGGGATGTTCGGCATCTCCTATCCCGGTTTCTACACGGCGATGGGAATGATCGATAGCCATCCCGCGCTCAAGGCTGCCTCACCGCAAGCGCCCATCTCGGATTGGTTCATGGGCGACGACATCCATCACAACGGCGCGTTTTTTCTGACCCAGAATTTCGAGTTTTTCTATCGGTTCGCCCAGAAAATAGAGGACCCAATCCACGAGGAGGCGAAGGGTTATAACTTTAAGACGCCCGATGGTTATGACTTCTTTCTTCGGATGGGACCCCTCGCCAATTCCGAAGCGCTCTTGCTGAAAGGGAGGGCCCCTGAATGGAATGAGTTCCTCGCGCATCCCACTTACGATGCTTTTTGGCAAGCGCGCAACATCCGCCCACATCTCAAGAACATTCACTGCGCGGTGATGACGGTGGGGGGGTGGTTCGACGCGGAGGATTTGTTCGGCCCGCTGGAAATTTATCGAGCTACCGAGCGGATGAATCCGGACATTACCAATCTCCTCGTGATGGGACCCTGGTCGCATGGCGAATGGGGGCGGGGCACCGGTGAGAAGCTTGGCCAGATCAGCTTTCACGCCAAAACAGCCGAGTTCTACCGCGAGAAAATCGAGCTGCCTTTTTTTCGCCAATTCCTCAAGGGTGGCGATACCAATTACAGCGGGACCAAGGCGCATATCTTTGAAACCGGAACCCAGCAATGGCGGCGCTTCGCGGCCTGGCCGCCGAAACAGGCAGTGCCCAGGACACTCTACTTCCGGCCCGGCGGCACACTTGGCTTCGATCCACCCACGGAAGGGACGGACGCATTCGATGAATACGTGAGCGATCCAGCGAAGCCGGTGCCCTACACCGCCGATCCCTCTACGACCTATCCGCGAGCCTACCCTATCGAAGACCAGCGCTTCGCCTCCTGTCGTCCCGACGTCTTAAACTATGAAACCGAGCCGCTGGAGGACGATTTAACTTTCGTGGGTCCACTCAAGGCGACGCTGCACGTTGCCACCACCGGGACTGATGCCGATTGGATCGTGAAGCTGGTGGATTTGTACCCGGGCGATTTTCCGAATCCGGACCCCAACCCAGCCAGCGTGAAGCTCGGCGGCTACCAGCAACTCGTGCGCGGCGATGTCTTTCGCGGCAAATTTCGGAACAGCTTCCAGCAGCCCGAACCCTTCGAGCCTGGCAAGGTGACGAAGCTCGAATTCACCCTGCCCGACATCTGCCACACATTTCGCCGGGGTCATCGCGTCGTTGTGCAAGTGCAGAGTTCCTGGTTCCCGCTCGTGGACCGCAATCCGCAAACATTCATAAACATTCCTACGGCTACGGCCAGTGATTTCCACAAAGCCACCCAACGAATCTATCGCACCGCCAACGCTCCTTCAGCTCTGGCTGTCCAGGTGTTGCCCGCGCATGTTCCTTGAAAAGCCGTCCCTCCGGGACTTGCTCTCGTTGATCGCTGTCCCGGCGTTGAAATTGAAACGCCGGGCTATTCTCGAATATCCCATCGGGATAATGATCCGAAATCCTAGTGGCATTGGATTGGCAATCTGCCGTATCGCCGATTGTTAATCGGCAGGAGGGTGGTGGTTTGAAACAACGAACGAGAAGCGGGTCGCCAAACCGCGATACAGCCGACTGCCAGCCGGCGTTACGGAGGGGGCTTGACCTCCGCGGGGTTCCCTTTTCGCACCAGCTTGAACGCTGCCATGTCGAACGCGCCCGTACCCTGGGTGCCGCGAAATTCCGCGACCAATTCGATATTTGCAAGACCATGCACGTCAAATTCGTAGCGGAGGGGCGTCCACTCCTCGCTGGTGCATAAGCCCTTTGGCGAAAGTGAGCGTTCGCCGGAAACGCGCAGCAGCACTCCCGTGTTCGTCGCAGTCGCAGAGTGGGGGAGGCCCGCCGTGCGTCCGACGCCACTGAAGGCGTAACGCCCTTCATCCAACAAAACGACGGTGCGCCAGGCGCCGCTGCTGGGCTGGCCGCCATTGGCATGGACCTGGAGCAACTGGCGGCCATCCTCCCCGGCGCGGTTGCCGTTGGTGGGCCGGTCGCTCGGGGCTTTGAAGCGCCACCCGGACAGGCGGGCAATCCCCTTCTGGTCGAAGGCGAGCGGGCGCTCCACGCGTTGCAACTGGCGAGCGACGCTCGCCAGACGCGCGGCAATGCGTCCTTTCAAGTCCTCGACCGCGGGTTGGAATTCCTGTCGCAATCCCGGTTCTCCCGCCAGGGCGCGACGCAACTGGCCGGCCAGCCGGTCCACCTTCAGGTGGAGATTTGCCACGCGCAACTCGTTGGTGATTAAACTCGCCATTCGTTCCAGGTAACGCCGGCGTTCCTGGGGAATTCCGAAAAGCCCTTTTGCCACGACGCCGTTGAAGTTGGGTGTGATGCTGAAATCAATGGAACTGCTCACCCCAAATAACTGGTCCATGCCGTGGGGCATGAAAACAATCTTGTCTCGCGAGGAATCGTGGAAGACACGATAATTGTTCGGCGCCCCCGCGCAATAACCATCCCAATGACCGAGCACAATCTCGAGCACAGCGAAATTCCGGAAGCTCGTCACGTCGAGCACGCGTTGTAATCTCTCAAGCCGGTTGCTCGGGTAAACCTCTCGTGCCGCGGACACCAGCTTCTTTAGGTCAGAACGATCTTCCGCGTCCTCGCCGCAATCAATTTTCAATGCCGCGGTCACATCGCCGCCGGAACCGCCGTCATAAAGATTTCCCTTCGCGGACTTGAAGTGACGACGCAGGAATTGCTTGTTCCATCCTTCCAGGAGCACGTAAAGCCCTCTCTCCCGCCCGTTGATGCTCACCAAGGCGTGTCCTGCCCTTGGGCTGGGCACTCCCAGATCCATGAACAGTTCGCGGGCCAGCGCCTCAGAGAGAAAACTGGGGTCCTGCACCGAATTGTTCAAGCTTATCTTCTCCAGGCCATGAAAGCGCTGGCCCGGCGCAAATTTGTCGAAATTGAGCGTCAGGGAAGGCTTCTGATCGATATCCTGATAGGTGTAAGAACCTTTCAGATGCATCGCCACGTTAGTGTAAATGCGCGCTCCTTCATGAATCGTTACCGCCACGTCGATGCGTTCCGGGCGCGGTTTGCGCCATACTTGATGATACTGGCGCAGCACTCTCATTCCCTCCGGCGCAATTTGAAGCTCCAACTTCGGAACGACTCCGCCGGGAAAGAGATCGTCACCGGCCGTTTTGTCGTCCTTCTTTGGTCCGGCGCCGAGTGTTAGAGCCGAAAAAAATGTCCAACAGGCAAGCGCGAGCGCGCCACCCCGTCGCCCCTCCAAAGACCCCCTAACCCTCGCACAGAAAACAATCATCATGCTCAGACGAAACCCCCGGTCGGATTATTTCGTTTTTTGTGGGCTGGGGAGTTCCCATCGTTCGCCGAAGAAGCCTGCTTCGACAATTCCGCCCGGCGCGCGCGCTGAAACAGGCGCGTTCAAATCGATGATGGCATAGTCGGGAAGCTTGGGAACCTGGCGCGCATTGTTCAGGTAGTCATATTCGCGAAAGGTGAATCCACTGTTCAACACCACATAGCGTTCCGGGTTGAGCGGGTTAGGATAAATGAGGATGGGAAGGTGATTGGCCGAGGAGAAGGTTTTGGCGCCCAGGCTGAGGCTAGCCTCGCCCCAATGGATGGGAAGTTTAGCCGCCAGCCGAGCCAGCAATTTGTTGCTCGAGGGGTCTCCCCAAAGCACCAGGTTGGACGCCGCAATCTCCTCCTGCGAAATCTCAGTGTCATCTTTCACTCTCGGCTCACCTCTGAACTGCTGCCGCCAATGATTGGTGGCATGGGCCAGCTCGGTCTGAGTCCAGGCGCCGACTTTTTCGTTGAGCGGTTGGCCAGTGGGACGGACCATGATAAAGCTGTCCATGAAAGCGTCATCAATGGGACCTTGCAGACCGTGCCGCTTGCTTAGCGCAGTGTCGTCAGGAGTCGGCAGCGTGGTCCACTCGCCGGCGCGCTTCTGGAAATGGCTGGTCCATGATCGGTCAGACAACGGCCGGGGCCCTTTCAACCCCTGACCATCGAGGAAGACCTGGGGCGGGCGAATAGCGTCGAGAGGATAAAGCCCGGGGGCAAAAGAGAAGCTGATGGCGGTCACGTTTCTGGTGGTAGCCTTGATGGCATTGCCGGTCTTGTCCAATTCCGCATCGACGCGGGACCGTTCCCAATGCTGCCCCAAACCGTCCACAGCCACCCAAAGCATTTGGTTATAGCGCAGGGTCCAGGTGGTGAAGCGGACTCTTTCGGGAACGGGGTTGCGTCCACGAGCGGCGATGCCATCGATGCGGCGATTAATTTCTGTTTTCGACTGAGGATGGTAGGCATGAGGGGTTTTGGGGCCAATGATATGGGCCATCTCCATCCCTTCACTCTCCAACGCTTTGGCCATCAGGTCCGCCGCCTGCTTTTGCTTATCGATCTCGCCACTGTAGGCGACGGTGGGGCAGTTGAAGAGATTCACTGCGTAGTCAGTGGCATCATACAGATGCCAGAGCTTACGCTCGTACCAAGCTGGCTTGAGCTGTTCGTTTTGAAAAACTTTTAGGAAGTCCTCTGTTTCCGAGAAGCCCGCGCCCGGGGCGGCCGCCGCCCAAAGGCCGGCATGGTGGGTGGCGAAATCCCAGCAGGCCGCACCGCCCATGGAGAAGCCGCGGACCACCAGCCGGTTCTCATCGATAGGATAATATTTGCGGACATTTTCCAACGCTTCAAATAGATCGGTTTCACCAGCGAAGCGATTGGCATTGCAGTAGCGGCCATAAAGGTGAAGCACGAAAGTATTGGCGGGAGTAAACTCGCCGGCCGATCTTTGGCGTCCGTTGATAAAATCCAACTCGCTCAAGGTTTCCCCACGGCCGTGGAACCAGAAATCGAGACGAAACTGGTGGGCTGTCCCTGGTTGATAGGAAGGCGGCACGACCAGGCCATAGGGTTGGACAGAGCCGTCAATCCGAGAGAGGTAGCCACGCGCGACCAGCCCGGTAGCCGTGATCCAAGGGGCCTTTCCTTCGCGCAAAAGCTGGACGCGTTCCGATCCTTGTTTGAGCAAAGCGCGCGCCGTTTGAATTTCATTAGTCTTATAAAACTCATCATAGGCCAAGGCCCAGGAAACGGCCTTCTCGTAAATCTGAGCGTCGGGCAATAGATCCAGCAGCGCCGGTTTGGACTTAAGGAGGGAGCGCAACGCCTTGATTTCCCGGCCCAGCTCGGCGGCGCCACTGGTGAGTTCAGCGCGGTCAGCCTCGGTGATTTTTATGCCCGGCGGAGGCACGCGCCTGACCTTGTCGGACTGATTATCGGTCGGACCATCGGCGAAAAGAAAGGGAATGCTCGCGCAGCAGAGAAGCAGGAGAAAGATTGGTCGCATGGGAAGCTGTTTGACCGAATCGGGACGGACTGGCAAGAGGAAAATGGGAGGCCATTCTCTCCCCGTTCAATTTATGGGTTTTGAGCTCTGGATCAAATGCGTCCTCTGCAAGCACTTTCAGCGTCAAGCGAAGATCCGCTTCTGCCTCATAATGTCTGCGGGTGATGCAGGACGGCACTTGCCGGCCTTGAATTCGGCGCGCGCCTCTTTGAGGCTTTTGCCCAGTTCCGCTCGGCGCTGTTCCCTCAGGCGTCGTTGGAGGATGGAAATAAGGTTTTCCTGTTCCTCCGCGGAAAGCGAATCCACCCCTTCAAGCACCTGATTAAATGTTTTCATGCTCTGAAGGATAGCCCCGGCGGCTCGCCTGAACAAGACCGTTTCAACGGAATGATTGTTGGCTCATGTCAGCCCGTTGAGGAATTTCAGAGAACGGTGCTTGGTTTGCCGTTGAACAGCGCGTATTGCTCCGGTCGAGGCCCTTCTGATTTCGCTGCCGAGCGCTGATCTCGACTCTGGGCGTCACAATCAATAATCTGGGGACGGATTGAGAAAATACTTGTCGATCATCAATATTGGAATTCAGAACACCCTGGTTTATCGGGTCAATTTTCTCTTCCGCGTACTATTTGGCCTGATCCCTCTCATGGCCACCATTTCGCTTTGGCGCGCCGTTTATGCAGGCCGGCACAGCAGCGTGGGGGGCTATTCTCTGGCCGAGATGATTTCCTATTACCTCGTCGTCACCATCGTCGATGCCCTGACCGCAGTGAGCGAGGACGACTGGCAAATCGCGGCTGACATCAAGGATGGAAACATCAGTCAGTTCTTGATCAAGCCGATCGATTATCTCACTTATCGGCTCTGCCTGTTTGGCGCCGGGAGGCTGATTTATACCGTGGTTTCAATCGTGCCAGTAACGTTGTTTATTCTCCTGCAACGGCAATATTTTGTTCTGCCGGCGGATGGAGCGACCCTGGGGTTTTTCTTGATTTCTATAATCTTGACCGGGCTGCTCCAGTTTTTCATTTCTTACACCATGGCCTTGCTCGCCTTTTGGTTGCTGGAGATCTCCACGCTCATCTTCATTCTGTTCGCCTTTGAGTACATCGCCGGCGGACATTTATTTCCGCTCGACATCCTTCCGCGGTCGCTGAGCCAGGCCCTTTACTTCACGCCCTTTCCCTATCAATTATTTTTCCCGGTGAGTATTTACGTGGGAAAAATAACCGGGACCGCGCTTTACCATGGCCTGGCGATCCAAACGTGCTGGGTGATGGCCGCTTACTTTATGGCGCGCTTCGTCTGGCAGCGCGGTATTCGCAAATATGCCGCCGTGGGTGGATGACTTTCGCAATGCCAACCAACTCTTCAGCCAACTTCCTCGCGCAGATACGCCGCTATTTGCGCATCTACATTGCGCTTTGGAAAAACTCTGTGGTCCGCGAAATGAGCTTTAAATCGAACTTTGTCCTTTGGATTATCACGGAGTTCCTTTGGTTTGGGTTGCAGCTCGCCTTTATCACCGTCATTTACCAGCATACCGACCACATCGGCGACTGGTCAAAATGGCAAGTGGTGCTGCTGGTGGGCGCCAGCCATTTTATTCAGCAGATTTTCCAGGCTTTTTTTCTGACCAATTGCACCCAGATTTCCGAGTATGTCCGCACTGGCAAACTGGATTTCATGTTGCTCCTGCCCATTAATACCCGCTTCATCGTCTCCCTGCGGCAGGTGGACCTTGGGGGGTTCGTCAATGCTGGTTCGGCCGTGGTGGTGATGATTTATTCTTTGGGGCAATTGCATTTTATCCCCTCTCTCCTGCAAATCAGCGGCTTCGTCCTGCTGGCGGTGGCGGGGGTGTGCATTCACTATTCGCTGATGTTTCTTCTGGCGAGCATTAGTTTCTGGACGGTTCGGGCCCAGGGAATCGTGTGGGGTTACTACAGCCTTTTCACCATCGCCCGGCTGCCCGATGCGGCTTACAAGGGCTTTTTCAAGGCCTTCTTCACGTTCGCGGTGCCCATGATTTTAGTCGCAAACGTTCCAGCCAAACTCTTGACGGACAAGCTCAGATCGCCATTCGAGCTCACCTTGTTGTTGGGCATGAGTTTGGTCTGCTGGGTCATTTCGGAAATAGGGTGGCGGTTCTCTATACGCCATTACACGAGCGCCAGTTCCTAACAGAAATGCTTTGAACAATCCCGGCCCTCGCGTCGTCTCTCTTTTACGGGCCACATTTATGAAAACGCTTTTATCTCTCGCGCAGATGGCGGCCAGCCTCGCAGCCATTAACCTCCACGCTCAAGTCCCCATTTACGGCGCTCCGCCTCAACCTGAACCTGCCCCGGCGGTCGTTTATCAAGCACCGGTTGTCTATCAAGTCCCGGTGGTTTACCAGGCCCCCGTAGTTTACCAGACCGCGGTGGTCTATCAGGCCCCCGTAATCTATGAAGCCCCAGTGATGTATGAAGCTCCGGTCTTCTATGGAGGGCCGGGAACGGGGGAAGAACCAACGCCAGGTTGCTGTCCGCCCGCTCCGACCGTCATCTATTTTGGCGGCCCGTACAGCGCTTGCCATAATGCACAGTATCAATGCAACGCTTCCCCGGTCATTTACTTTGGCCGTGGAGAAGGTTGCCAGCGCGGTTATCAATTCAGCCGGCCCCGCTGAAATGCAAAACCACCCAGTTCTCCATCCCCTCGTCACCGCCTTTTCATAAATATGAGAGTTGGCGTGTTGGTTCGAGGGGAAACCTCCGAATTGGATTGGGCGCAACGACTCGGGTTTCGGGCGGTGGCTTGGATGCGGTTTGATGGGCATCCGGTGGCGCAAAAGTCCGACTGGAGGTCAATTGCCCAGCAATTCGCCGCTGAAGCCAAGTCGCGTGGCCTGCGTATTTCCGCCATCGGCGCCCTTTATCGGAATCCGCTGGACCCGCGGCAAAGCGATGCGGCGCGCGACATCTTCCGCCGCGCCATCGAGGTGGCCGCTCTCATTGGAGTCAACACCGTCTCTGGTTTTCCTGGCGCGGTCATTGAGACTGAATTTTTCGAGCGAGGCGGCAACCTGATCTACAAGCCAGTGGAAAATTATTTGCCGCAACTCATCGCCTATTGGGAGCCGTTGGCGCGCTTTGCCGCGGAGCGCGGAGTGCGAATCGCCTTCGAGCATTGCCCGCAAGGTCCGTATCATCTTCCCATTATGCACTACAATATGCTGGGCCAGGTTGCGCTGTGGGAACGCCTCTTCAACGAATGCCAATGCGAAAATCTGGGTTTGGAGTGGGATGCCAGCCATCTCATCTGCCAGTTCATCGATCCCATTGCTAATATCCACAAGTTTGGCTCTCGCATTTTCCATGTCCATGCCAAAGACGCCTTCATCAACCGCCCTTTGCTAGAGAAATATGGCCTCTGCCATCCTGGAGTAGCGGAACATCGCTTTGTCGGATTGGGCCAAAGCAATTGGGCTGAGATTGTGCATGCGCTCCTCCGCGCCGGATACGATTCGGATTTAAGCGTCGAAGGCCGCCATGACCCCGTCTATCGCGACCATGATGCCGAACAGCCGTGGGATGTCGTCTCGCATGGGCGCACCCGGCAAGCCGGCCAAAAGCTCGAAGAAACAGGCCTGCTCATCGCAAAAAAAGTTTTGGAAACCTACGTTTCTTGAAGAGGCGCAGCAACACGGCCTCACGGTCGGTGTCGCCCAATTCGGCCATCCCTTGATCGAGCGCGGGACCAACGCGATCCCAATCTGAGGGGATCGTATTTACGCCTCAGACCACTAAGAGCCTGTTTTAAAATTGCGTGGGGTCCTGCGGCGAGGCCGGAGCATCCCCGCAGCGGGCTGTGACGGCCGAGTCAACGCAGGCCGCAGACAAAAGACCCGCCGCCCGGAGGGTTTTCGTACGCCGACTGGCTTCGTTGCTCCTCGGTCGCAGATCGCTGGCGGATATGC
>JBBRPK010000141.1:0-14929 GCA_038228235.1 Verrucomicrobiota bacterium | reverse complement strand
AGGTAGGGCGCGTCGCTCCGCGCGCGCCGCGAATCGGGAACTGCTGCTCTGCCCCAGCTATGTCCTCATGCGGGGATCGAGGTGGCGGATCTTCTTCAGGTTCTATGCAAGTTCAGGCCAGCCAGTCTTTGTTTGAGCATGTGGCGCGGTCTGCGCGAACAGACCATCATGACGCTGGCCGGGATTGCCTGGCCTTTACACGTGGGAACTTCGAGTTCGTATCAAACCTGTTGCAGAAGAATGACATCGATTGTGCAAAAAGTGATTCCGCCGCCATTCCTTGACAAAGGCCACGTTTGGGCCACATTGGGTCCATGAGCGCGATACTGAAGAGCCGCATTGATTCCAAGCTGAAACGTCAAGCCGAAGCCGTCCTTGAAGAGATCGGACTGAAACCACGGGCCGCATTAGAACTTTTTTACAAACAGATCATCAAGCGGCGGGCAATTCCTTTCCCTGTCCAGGCCGACAGCCCGGAAGATGATGTTTTGAGCCCTGCCGCTCGTCGCAATGCGCTAGCTGATGAGTTTTAAGCGTGAGAACTGTCCCGCAAGCCGGCGAGGTTTGGTTCATCGATCTGGGCATGGTCGGCAAACCGCGTTATGCGCTCGTTCTGGCGGCTCGAACAGACGCCCGGTTGGCATTGGCGAGCGTCGTCTTAATTACCACACAATTCGAAGGCACTCGTTATGAGGTTAAATTGCCCCGCGTGGCGTGGTTGCGAGAGCAAAGTTACATCAACGTCCAGAGCGTCCAGCCGGTGAAGTTCACCGAATTCGTCCGCAAAGCTCCCGGAAAGTTTGATCCTCCTGTCATCGAGGAAGTGGAAGCCGCGCTCAAAAGCTGGTTGGAGCTTTAAGGATAACCATCGCTGCGCGGGCTTTTTCTTCTTCGTGCTCGACGTCATACTTGTTCTCCCGCTCCGTGGCCCGCAGCGGGCAATCTCCGCTTCGTCCCTCGCTCCGATTTGCCCTCTGCTCGCCACTCCGCTGACTGTGCTCATGGCTGACCTGGGGCCAGGACAGCCCGGAAACCGACGTAGTCGTACCGGTCGCCCGGGGAGTAGCCGTAGCGGAACGCTGAGCGGCAGGTGATCGCGCCGTTGTACCAACCGCCCCCGCGGAACACGCGGTCCGAGCCTGAGGTCGCTCCGTGAGGATCGTTCTGCGAGCCACTCGAATACGCTCCATACCAATCCCAGCACCACCCCCACACGTTCCCAGCCATGTCATACAAACCGTAGCCGTTGGGCGCAAAGTAATCCACCGGACTCGTGTTCGGATAAACACCGTCGTTGAATGCAGGGTGAAGCCCCTGCGTCGGATTGACATCGTAGGCGTAGCCTCCCACGGAGGCTGGGAAAGCATTGTAGTTGGCCCGATTCCACGAAATGGTGTCGCTGTCCGCCCAGGGAAAACGATGGCCAGGGGCCCCGCCTCGCGCGGCCTTCTCCCACTCCGCTTCGGTCGGTAGCCGATAACCCCCATTCCATTTGACCCAACTGTTGTCCAACGGGACCTGTCCGCTCCGATACACCGTCGTCTGCGCGGCGCTCGTGTAATAGGCCGGCACGCGCCCCTCCTTCTCGCTCCGGGCATTGCACCATTTTGCCGCGTCATACCACGTCATCTGCTGCGCCGGATGATTGGCCGCCTTCCCCTGCGCCCCGTAATCAAAGCTGTATCCATGGCCAATTCCCCAGTTGTAAACGTCATCCCAAAAGGCCTTCGTCACCGCATACTTGTCCATGCAGAATCCCGAGACTTGCACGGTGTGCGTGGGTTGCTCGATGGAACCCGGATAATCGTTGAACGGGTCACCCATGACGAACGGCCCGGCGGGGATAAAGGCCATGTTCGCCCCGCCGCACAGGCAAACCTCGGAAGCGATGTTGGTGGCCAGCCGGCTGGACACGCGCAGTTTCAGGCCGTCGGGGGTGGTGTTCGGGGGCAGGGTGAAGCTGTACCAGTTGGTTTGGAGGTGGATGGTGAGCACCGGCGTGAGGCCGTTCTGGATGGGGCTGCCCCATTGTACGCCCGGCATCCGAGTTCCATTCGCCTGAATGATGTCCACCTGGTAACGGTCAGGCTGGGTTAGCGCGGGAAAGATGTTCGTGCCCAGATAGGCCACGTTCGTGAAAAACCACTGGCCCGCGACCATTTGGTTTGGAGTGACGGCGATGACCTTCGGCCCGAAGGTGAAGACAACCGGATCGCCGACGCTTCCCGCGAGGTCCTTCGCTTGAACCATGAAGGAATGCGGGCTGTTGGTATAGTGACTTGTGTCCCAGTGAAACCAGTATTTGTAACGCCAATTGCGATAGGCGGCCGCGGTTGTGGCATTGCTTTCGTAGAGCGGTAACAGTGCGTAGCCTGCTCCGTCTGTCGCCGTCCATCCACGCGGATCAAGCTTTTCAATATCCGTCTGCGTCAGTCCGTAAACAATATTTGTCGCAGGACCTGCGTCCGGTGTGAAGGTGATTTGCTTTGCGGGGAGTAAGTAGGGCTTGTTCGGATCGCTTGGCTTTGGAAACTGCTCCACCACTTGAAGCACGACATAGACGGGTGAGGACGGTGGGGCGTCGGAGAGCCTCTCTAAACATGCGACCGCAGGGTCCATTCGTAGCGCGGTCAGCGCCGGTTGGCTGGCGCGAAAGAACACGGCTTTGACAAGAGGCAACTGACCACCGCTGGTAAAAAGAGTCGGAGAAAACGTGAAGGCTGGGTTGCCAATGGGATTCACCGGGCTGCCGGGAAAATTTGCTAATCCCTGCCCATAATTGAGGTTTAATTGCTGGTACCCGCCGGGCATATCGAAGGGGGTGGGATCATCCAGTTGAAGCATTTCAAAGTGAAGGTGGCCGCAACAGCCATGGACCTTTCCGACCACAGCGTCTGCCTCGACAATGCACCCTCGTTTGACAGTCGGCACGACGTGTAGATAGCGAGTCACGTAGCCGTTGCCGTGGTAAATAGCCACAAACTGACCGCTACTGCCTAATGAGCCAACCTTCACCACCACGCCCTTCTTTGCGGCGCGCACGCTCGTACCCGAAGTTGCGGCGAAATCGATTCCCCAATGAAGGTCACTGTGCCCTGGCCATTCCCCGAACGCGCCACTGAGCGGAACGATCGCCGGAAGTGGGTAGCGCCAGTTCACCGTGTCAGTGTCGCTGTAATCCGAATAGGCGACCGTCGCGCAGCCAATCGGCACCGCCGCGGCCGCAGTGGCGGCGCCAAAGCGCGCTGCGGTAAGTGGCCCGGCGAACGTTCCGGCGAGAAAAACATCTGCAAGACTGTTCGTGGTTTGAATCGTCAGCGTCGCCTGCGCGATTCCATTCGTAACTCCAATCGTGGCTGGCGAAAGGGTGTAGTTAAAAACGACCGCCGTCCCATCCCCGTTCTCCAACGAAAGAACGATCTGGCCATTCGTGGACACAAGGTTTCCGTTCGTGTCAGTGATATTGAGGGTCAGCGGAAATGGCGCGTTCGCAGGCAAAACATCCGGAACGTTCGGCGAGGCGATCAGGAACTGGGCGGGAGCTTCCGCTGCGTCGCCATCATCGACGGAAATGAAATCCGCCGGCGAGACGGGGATCGATGGGTCGTGTAACAGGGCAAAAAATGACGTGGTGTTGGTCGGAAGTCCAACCTCAAGGGAACCGACCGGGTTAGATGCAGCAATACCCGACGCGATGACTCGTCCTGCTCCGAGGAGGTTATTTAGTTGTTCACTCTGCAATAGGAAGAACGCGCCATTGCTATCGGCGAGCGAGTAATTGAGCCGCAAGTTGGTCAAGGTGTTCGCGATCCGCAGGGCATTCGTGCGTGCGAGTTGCGCAGGACATGACAGAACAAAAGTAAACAGTGGCAGGACGACCCATTTCAAGATTTTCACAAATTTGCCTTTTTGGCTGAACTCAAGGGTGAATCCAGAAATATCAGGTCCTTTCGGAAAGGCAAGCTTAAAAGGAGGGCGTCTTTGCGCCGCAGCGCACCAGAGGTTCGCGAATGAGGCCGCGCGAGGTAGGGCGCGTCGCTCCGCGCGCGCCGCGAATCGGGAGGTGCTGCTCTGCCCCAGCTATGTCCTCATGCGGGGATCGAGGTGGCGGATCTTCTTCAGGTTCTATGCAAGTTCAGGCCAGCCAGTCTTTGTTTGAGCATGACTCGCGTGAGATGCCCGATTTTGGCATCTTGCCGAATTTTTCTTGGTGGATGTGCCACGACAGATAGCACATTTCCTCGCAATCGAGGTCCATCAAGGCATTCGATGGTTTGGCGTTGACTGTGTCATAGTATCCCTTGCCAGCCCCCAAGGCAGCACCACGCCTTCGACATCCCGGAAACCGGGCGGAGCGTGATCCACGCCATAGACACCGCTGTTCGGCACGGGTTGAACCCAATCCGGCAACTACCAATCGTCCTCTGCCGGTTGCGGCTAGGCCTGCGAAGGAGTTGCAGACACCGCAGGCGGCGGGGCGGGCGAAGGTTCGGCATGGACCGTCCGCAGAAAGCCAAAGTAAAGGACCTGAAAAAACGGATAATGGCTAGACGTTTCATCATTTCAGTTCCTGCAACAGTTTCAGGAAGCTCTCCGTAATCTTCGGGATGGCGTTTGTCTCCAGCGGGCTGGTGCGGCCGCGCCAGGTTTCATAAGAACCGAGCGTGAACTGCTCGGGCGGCGGGATGTAGCCATACCAACCGTTGGCGAGGCCGATGTTAAAGAGTGGTTTCACGGGACTGCGCCGCTTCAATTCCAGTCCGCTCACGGCGAAGATTTCTCCGGGCCATTGCGCAATGGCGAGTTCACCGATCCTGAACACCTGCAAGGGCAGCGACGCAGTGTCGGGATAGTCCGCGAGGATCAATTGCTCGCGGGCATAGAACTCCGGCCAGGCGCGAAGCTGCAGCCGATCCCGCCCGTGGATGAGTCCGCGCGCCTGTTCGACTTCGGCGGCGGACGGTTTGCGATAAGCCAGATTCAACTCCGTGCTGGCAGCGGCGAGCTTCACACCGTCGCGGTGGGACAAGGTATTTACGACGCCATGAACTTCACGGGCGACGTCCTCGGCGACGCGCTGGATTTGTTCGTAGGGCTTTTGCGGCGGACGCGCTTTCCGGAAGTCGTTGTTGTTCACGTCGCCGCTGGTGCCGTTGCTCATCAGCGCGACAAACGGCGGCTCCTGCTTCTCCGCCTTGAGTAATTCCTTCATCCGCTCACAGAACACGCCGTAGTAATCTGCGCTCAAGTGGCCCGAGCCAACGCCGCCGGCGTAATGCAGCGAGTAGTTGGCGAACAGCGCGAGCGGGCGGCCATCGGCGTATTGCAGGCTGAGCACGAACACCTCGGGATCGACGGAACTTGCGAAGTCGTTGTCCACCGCCGGCTCGGGTGAACTCCAGTTCATCTTGGCGCGATCGTCGGTGAGGCCGAGCAGATTGGTGTAGGTGACGCCGGGCTTCACGGTGACGCGACGGCAGAAGACATGTTGCGGCACGCTGCCGCTTCCCCACGCAACCTTGGCGGGCGCGAGATTGTTCACGGCAACACGGACGGCATCGGCGATGCGACGCGGCAACCACGTGCGGTAAGCGGCGTCGGGCTCACTCAAATGCACGCCGGTCACACTGCCCGCGCTATGCGTGTGAGTGGTGGAAATCGAGACGTGGTTGGAACTGATGCCGGGGTGCCGGAAGATGAGCGCCTTGGCTTCGTCGAAGAGCGCGCGATCGATGAGGCAATTGTCCACCACGACGAACGCCAGCCGCGTCGCGCCGTCGTCGAGCACGAGCGCCCGCGCGTGCAGTTCATCGTGGACGTGCGTGGCGATGGACGGAGCAGTGCCGCCGTTGATCTCGATGCCGAGCGGCGGCGTGATATTCGCCGTGGCCGCGCCCGCGCGGAACTGTGCGCCGAATGAAACAGTCGTCCCGGCGACGGTGGCGATCAGCGCCCAAATCATGGCTGAAATTCTCATTGTTCTCCTTTTAGATAAGCCAGCAAGTCTGCGAGTTCCTGGGGCGTGATGGCCTTCTCCAATTCCTGCGGCATCAGACTTAGACGGCTGGCGGTCAGCTTGGAAATCTGCGCGCGCGACACGATTTCTTCCACGCCTTGCGCCATTCGCAACGTGATGTTCCCCGAGCTCTCCGACGCGAGCAATCCGGAGAGCGTGCGACCGTCTTTCAACTCGCATTCGTAACTAACAAAGTTTGGCGCAATCTCCGCCTCCGGGATGACGATGTGATAGAGAATGGATTCCTTCGGCTGGTTGCGGATGTCGAACAGATCGGGACCAACAGCGATGCCCTCCTGGTTCAGTCGGTGACACGCCGCGCAGTTTTTCTCAAACACCGCGCGCCCATTAGCGGGGGCGGGCGTCAGTCGCAACGCCGCCTTGGCCTGCGTGAACGCGGCTTCGCGATTTCCTCCCGGCGCAGCGAAAAGTTTCTGCGCGCGCGCCTGCGCCTCTGGGTTCTTCGCTTTGCGAAGTTGCTCACGCTGGATCGAAGTGAGCGCATTGATTGGAATGGCGTCGGATTCCACCGCGTCGAGCAACAGGCCGGCAAACTCTGGTCGCGCGCCGAGGCGTTCGAGCAGCATCTGACGCACGCCCGGCGTGTAGGTATTCCATCGGTCAGCGGCGAGCAACGGCCCCAGCAGCGCCACCCGTGAGGGTTGAAATAGCGCGCGCGCCGCCGCGCCCTGCTCTTCCTTGCGATGGGTGGCATTGAGCAATCCGACCAGCAGCGTGCCGGCTTCAGGCGACGCATCAAAGGCCAGCAGTTCCACGGCATGGGTTCTCGATTCCACAGACGTGTCGTCCGCAACTGCCAGCGTCCGCGCGTGCGCGAAGAGCCGAGCGAGCTTCGCGGCGTCGTTGGAAATAATGCGCTGAAACGCGGTGCTGTCTGCGCTGGCGAAGCCCAGCGTCGTCGCGATCTGCGCCGTCACACCTGCGGGCTGCACTCGCGGCCACAGTTCATCGAAAGCCGCGGCCTGCTGATTCTCCGCGAGGCCCGATCCCAACTGGCGGCCGAGATCGCGAGCGAACGCACCGAGGCCATCACCAGCCCAAGGACGGCGCGCAATCTCCTCCAGCATGGCCAGCGCGTTCGTGCGGTCGGGCAGTGACGAGAGGATCGCCGCTCGCGTCCAGCGATCGGCGGCTTGCTGCGAAACAATCCGCGCCAGCACCGGAACAACGCGTGAGTCGCGGAGTTCGCCCAGCGACAGCGCGGTCTGGAATCGCACATGCGGATCGGGATCATCCGCCATCACCAGCACCTGCTCGCGAAGTTTCGTGCTGCCGCCCAGCCTGGGCTCGGACAACAGCACGGCGTTCTGTCGCACCGCAGGCTTCGAATGTTTCAGAGCGCGAGCCAGGGTTTCGTCATCCAGCCCGCCGAGGATTTCGAGCAACCGCAGCTGTAACACGGCGGAACCTGGAACAGTGGTCGTCCGTAAGGACTTCTTCAGATCGCCAGCGACCGAGATGTCGCGCCTTTCCACGAGCAGGCGAAACGCCGTGTCACGCCGCCACGGAATCGGCGAGGAAAGTTCCGCGACGAGATGGGCGGAGTTGGTGCCGACGGCTGGCAATGCCGTTCCTTGGGCGGCAGTCGTTGCGCGGAGCCGCCAGATGCGTCCCTTGTCCTTGCCGCCTTCAAAGTCGGTGTGTTTGCGAACTTCTCCCGGCAGATACTCGGGATGCTCGATGGTCTTGCGATACATGTCGGCGACGTAAAGCGCGCCGTCGGGACCGTCGGCGAGGAACACGGGCCGGAACCAGTTGTCGCGCGAGCGCAACGCCTCGGTGCCATCATGGATGCGTCGCGCGGCTAAGGTGCCGCCGACTTTTTCCAGCCGGTCGCCACGCACGAGATTGCCCGTTGGGTCACAGGAGAAGGCCGCGCCGCGATACTCCGTCGGCAGGTTGTCCCCCCGATAAATGTGAACCGCACACGCCGCGCTGTAGGTGCCGAAGTGGCTGTCCGCCGTGGTGAGGTTTTCGCTGATCGGATAGTAGCGCGCTGCGCCGGCCGTGTAGCGCGTCATGAGGTTGTTCTCAAAAATCTCGGGGCAGTTCTGCAACGCACCCGGCGAAGCCATCTGCGGATTGCGCGCAACATAACGCTGCGGCAGCGGTGCATGCTGCGACTGGATGCGGTTCATGCAGGCGAAGCGATTGCCCGCGTCATCGAAGGCGAGTCCGAACTGCGACTTGCCCGCGACCAATTCCAACTCGCCCGTGTCCGGCCGGAAGCGCACATCGCCCTTCTCAGTATCCAAGATCACGCCGGGCCGCTTGGGCGAGAAAACCTTGCCGCCGCGCAAACCGCCCGCGAGATAGACCCAGCCATCCGGGCCGAGCGTCGGATCGTTCGCGCGAAGCTGAGAAGTGGAATTCGTGTCGAAGCCGGTGAGCAAGGTCTCCTTTACGTCGGCCCTGCCATCGCCATTGGTGTCGCGGAGCCACAGGACATCCGGCGATGCCGTGACGATGACCCCGCCACGCCAGCACATCACGCCGTTCGGAAACTTAATCCCGGTGGCAAACTCCGTGCGCTTGTCCATGCGTCCGTCACCATCGGTGTCTTCGAGCAGCGCGATGACACCGAGCGACCGGCCATCGGGCGAACCGGTCGGGTAATCCCGATCCTCAGCCACAAACAGCCGGCCCCGCTCATCGAAGGCGAGCGCCACCGGATCAATCGTGAGCGGCTCGGCGGCGACCAGCTCGACCGTGAAGCCCGGCTCCGTCTCGAACGCCTTGAGCGCGTCCGCCGGAGAAAGGTTGCCCAGAGCCGCCGCTGCAGCCGAACCAGCGCCGAGAAGCGTGGCCAGACCGAGAGCGACGCCATAAAAAATTCGCGAGCCGATGATGTCCATTTGGTTTCAGTGTTTCAAATGCCGACTCCCTCTAGCTAGACGCCCATGATCTTCACCGGCGGATTCGTCTTCCATTTCCCTTTGGTGAAATCGGGGATGTCCATGGGGCGGCTGCGGTCCGCGACGGACTTCTCGCTCAAGGCCCCCACGGCACTCCATGTCGCGGCGTCATACACGTCGAAATCCGGTGGCGTGCCGGTCTGCAACGCTTGGATCAGTCGCATGTCTTCGAGGTAGTCGCCGGTGATGGACGCACTGAGCTTGGTGGCCGCCTCGCCGGTGGGGACTGGTTCGGTGGCGTGACCTGACTTGCGCCAAGCCCGCTCCAGGGCCTGCTTCCAGAGGGGATGCTCATGCTCGACCAGGAATTTCGCGCCGGGTTCCCAGTTCTGATCCTGGACTTTGCGTTCGAGAGAAACCTTGAAGTCGGGATGGCGGCGGACGATTCCTCGGGTGCCTTGCACAAGGTGCGCGCGGCCGTAAGGGCGAGGGAGATCGGTGTCGTGTTTGAGGATGATGGTCCGCCCGTTCACGGTGCGAAGCAGAGTCGAGTTGAGGTCGCCGTTGAGGTATTTCTTGAGACGCTTGGGATGGTCCGCCGGGAGATGTTCCTTGGCGTAGAGGTCCAGGCCGCGCGCGTTCGAGCTCATGGAGACGAGGTAATCGAGACGATCCCCATGATTGATATTGAGCCACCACGCGAGCGGTCCCAGGCCGTGCTGCGGATACAGATTGCCATTGCGTTTGGCGTGATGCTCGCCGAGCCAAAGCCCGTCGCCGTAGTCCCTGATCTTCAGGTAACGGGTGTCGTGCTCATACGCGCCTTCGGCGTGGACGAGTTCGCCGAAGAGTCCTTTGCGAACCATGTTGAGGATCGCCATCTCCTCCCGCATGTAGTTCACGTTCTCCATCATGCAGCAATATTTGCCGGTCTTCTCCGAGGTCTCCACGAGTTCCCAGCACTCTTCCAATTTGATGGCGGCGGGAATCTCGGTGGCGGCGGGTTTGCCGTTCCGCATCGCCGCGAGGCTGACCGGCGTGTGCCACTCCCACGGCGTGGCGGTATAGACGAAGTCGAGTTCCTCGGTCGCGCACATGCGTTCGAAGTCGTGGTCGCCACGGGAATAGACAGTTGGTTTCCGTTGGCCGGCTTTTTCCGCCATCTCCAGCGCCTTCGCGCAGGCCACCTCGCGAATGTCGCACACGGCGCGCAGTTCCACTCCGGGCAGGCTCAACAAATTTGCGAGATGCTCCGATCCCTTGACGCCGACCCCGACAAAGCCAACCCGGACCACCGCCAACAGCTTGGCATTCGCCGCCGCTGGGCCGCTTGCCGCCGAGTTTTGGGCCATCAGCCTCGTGCCGCCCAGCGTCGCCGCCGCTCCGAGACCGGCGCTGAGTTTGAGGAAGTCTCTTCTGGACTGAGCATTGATAGGTATCGTGGTCATAGTTTTGAGTTGGTTGGTTTGATTACTGCCGAAAAATCACCGTATGGGCGAAATTCTCCACAGTTCGAGGAATGAGGCTTTGGCAGTCCTGAAGGCACTGCTGATACTCCGCATAACCGGTGCCGTATTCTTTCAGACCAAACGAATCAAAGGAGTTAAGAGGGGAATTGCCAACAAAAGCGTAGCTCCGCAAATCCGTCCCAACTATACTCAAGTCCTCATTTCGAATCAACGCAAACCCGCCCTCACCCAAGGGATCCCTGTTTGGCCACTCTCCGACGACGCGATCATCATTCCTCCAGCGCGATTGGCGGCGCGCGGGTGTTGTAGGCATAGATCGTCCGTGGCGCCTGGCTTCCGAGCCACCAAGTCGCTCCCGCTCATCGCGTCGTTGTCGTTGTATTCGCATCGCCACCAGACCCGGCATCATTCAAAACCCGCCCACGTCCTGGAGCAAGCCCGTTTCAACTCTGGCAACACGCTGTGGCCCGGATGGCCCGCAGCGGCAGGAGGGAGCGCGAGGGCTGTGGCACAGGCGCGGGTCCCCGTGGCAAATCACGGTGCTTAATCAGGAACTGTGCATGTTAAGCAATGATGGTAGTAACTTCATGTCGCGACTGCATTCCTTTATAAGTTAGGCCACGTCATTTCACAAAATGATGAATGAAAACTGCACATAACGCTCCAAGCGACAAGCCACATACAATCGCGCGGGGATAAACGCTCCACTTCAGTATCTGCTCATCACACTCTCGGCCCTGCAAAGCGGGAGCGACCATCGTTTCCAACTCCTCCTCGCTCTTCGCCTTCCTGCCTCGCGACAATGCAAGTATGACATTGGCGGAAAAAATCAGCAAGGAAGCCATCACAAAACCAAAAATGGCGAAATAGATCGTCATGCCCGGACGCGGCAAGGTGGAATACGATGGATCTCTGTGCCACCCCACCAACAGAACAATCACTGCCGTCAGAATCGAAACGATGAAAACGATGAGCGACTTCATAGTGGCCTAACCTTAAGCAGTGTATCCGCCATGCCCTGGCAGTCAACCTTTCAAATCTCAGGGGGCTTGCGCCTGCGCGTCAAGGACATCGACTTCGAGCGGCGCCAGATCGTGGTGCGGGATGGCAAGGGTTTCAAGGATCGTGTGACCATGCTCCCGGAAAGCCTGGTCGAGCCCCTGCGTGCCCAGTTGATCCGGGTGAAAGCGCTGCATGAAAGGGATTTGGCCGCGGGCCTGGGAGCAGTCATGCTTCCCTTCGCCTTGGCCGGGAAATATCCCAACGCGGGGCGCGAGTGGTTCTGGCAATGGGTTTTCCCCAGTGCCATGATTTCTGTCGATCCGCGTGGCGGAGCGCAGAGACGGCATCACGCCAACGAAACCAGCATTCAACGGGTGATGAAGGAAGCAGTGCGCGCCTCGGGAATCTCCAAGGCGGCCAGTTGTCACACTCTCCGTCATTCCTTCGCCACCCATTTGCTGGAATCCGGCTATGACATCCGCACCGTCCAGGAATTACTGGGCCACAAAGATGTGAGCACCACTCAGATTTACACTCACGTTATGCAAAAGCCCGGCTTGGGAGTCAAAAGCCCGCTGGACGGTTGATTGCCATTAATCTTTTGCCTATCCTCTACCCGGCCCGATTAGCGGAGATGAGTGCAGATTAGTGTTCCTCTTTCCTTTGGCTCTCCCGCTCTGTTCGCTCCGTTCCCTCCTGTAAAAATCCGTGTTTATTCTCGTTCAAGGTCGGGGTCAAACCATATACTTTTCTGATTCGGGCTTGACTCTTGGGTTGGACTGGAACAAACCGTGAGCGTCATGCCGCGCAAGATGCGAGTCGAATATCCCGGGGCCATGTATCATGTGATGAGCCGAGGAGATCGGCGCGAGGACATTTTCCTCAACGACGTGGACCGGTATGACTTCATCAAGACCCTCGGCGAGGCTTGTCTGAAGACCGACTGGCAAGTGCATGCCTTTTGCCTGATGAAGAACCATTACCATCGGGTGGTGGAGACGCCCAATGCCGACGTGGTCGCGGGCATGGCTTGGCTGCAAAGCACCTACACCAACTGGGAACGGCTTCGCGCCAGCACCGGATAAATCTTTTGCGCAAAAAGCCGGAACCGGTCCGTGCCATTAAAGAGACTGCCGGAGAGCCCGGCGGTGGAAAAGAGTTCAGACTGAGTCGAGAAGTCAGGCAGGCTCATAGTCGCTCTCGTAACATTAGGCTACCTTTTAAAATAGCCATGAAACCAACGCAAGCTCAATGTGAAATGAAAGTGCAGGTGATTCGGTCCCAAGGCCGCGCTACCCGCTTGTTTGTCAATATTCCCCTGCCACTGGCCGCCGCCTTGGATTTACAGGCTGGGGAACGCGTACGGTGGCAATTGCTGAACCGAGCCGACCTGGGCCTGATCCGGATGACCCCGCCGACAACAGGCGGCGGTTCGTTCGGGGTCTCCTTCGCATATGGCATCGCGTCAACCGCGAAGGCCACCAGCAATGTGAGCCTCACCTACTCGTATTACTGGCAACTTTTGCCGCAGCGCAATCAGGCAGTGTCCTTTAGATAAAAATATGTGGGGAGAAATAAAAATCATAGTGGCCTACTTGGTGACGGCGGCTTTCCAACTTTCATGGCATTGGTTGCTGTCAAAACCCTACGGACTCTCTCAGTCTCTTTTGCAGTTTTATCTCTCTTACGATGCTAGGGTCGGGAAAGGGGTTGCCGGTTGGTTTGACCTTGTCCTGCCCTGTCTTTGGCTTGGCCTGTTAACTGGCTTGGTAGGCTGGAACTGGTCTATTCGGAAACTCGCTTGTTCTGTGGTCTTAGTTGCGGTGGGTTTGGTTGCCTTACTTCCCGCGTATATGCCTTTTCTGGACAAGAATACGGTTTGGTGGTGGCCAAAGACGAACCACGACCTCATCATTATTTTCATCGAAAAAACCATTCAGGCAGTGCTGATGGTGGGAGTGCTTGCGTATGGAGGACGGTGTTTCGGGTCGTATTTTCACGCAAGGGGGCACTGATAACTTTTGTAATCGGCGTTTCGTAAGCCTCTGGTTTTCGGTTTATTCCGGGCTGCTTCGGGCTTTTTCGGCATCAGCCTTTTGCAAGCGGCGTGAAGGTGATGGAGGCGACGAAGGGCATGTGGTGGTCAACCTCGGCGTAGCGTTTGGAGAGGGTGCGGACTGCGGCCAGGTCGTTTTCCTGGAGCTTGTCGGCCAGAAGGCCGAGCCGCCAGCCGAGGACCACCACATGAGCGGTCGAGAATGCGAGCAGCCGTCAGTTCCTTGACATCGGACGGAAAAGCGAATTCCATACGGGGGGCGTAAGTGCTACCGGGATTTACAGCATAAAAGTAGATGAGAGCGAGGATCTTGCGCCGATCCTGCTTTCCGCCTTGGCTCAAAATGCTTTCGTCGACATTAAGTCATGTGGGTCAGCACGAGAGGTTATTGGGTTGCAAAACACGAGCTTCGCACAGAATATAAGCGGGGCATTGACTGGTAAGAACATCTCGGTACGTGGAACGGTGTTTCTGGAACTTTCTGGAGCAGCGGTTGATCTATACGGTTTGAATATTCCGATTGGTCCGAGACGTACCTATATTGACGGCGTCCGAAAATGACACAGAAGAGCGCGGCCAGAACCAAACACGGCTTTTGGTGTATGCAAGTAATTTGTATCTTTGTTTCGTCGGGAACTGCTGCTGAGTTTGCGCTGCCGTACTTGCTAAGCCTGGTGCCGCTTAACATCGTTGCTTTCCTGCTTTGGCCAAAAGTTGAAGCCAGTCAACGTTTGATGTGGGTCAAGCTTGCAATAGTGTTGAGTCATGGAATGACGGTGCACTTGTGGATTGTGCTGGCGGCCTGCGTAGACGCCCTATTTGCACGAGCTCGCCAAGTGTTGGCATCCCGGCAATCCTGCGCGAGAAAGAGAATGAAGGGTGTGAATCGCATAGTGTGTGAACCATGCCTAACGATAAAAGTCAGCCACCGCTGGCCGCGGAGCGGTCAGCGGTTGGCTGCACTGGATTGATAGGCGCTCGCCTGCACATGCCCAAGAGTGTGTCAGCAACCACTGCAAGGCTTTGGCCATGCGGTAGGTGCCAGCTTGAATTGCCTTTGCAATACGCACTTGCAGCCGCCGGACTTGCCGTTGGAGAGCGCTCCAATCAATGGAGTCCCAATCCGTTGGCCGGTCGAAAGACGCATCAGTTGATTGCTCAACCGTCATTTGCTTTTCTTTCCTCACGATGGTTCTACTAGTTCTCTTGCAACGAGGGACCTGACCGACGTGGGCGTATCCAGCGCATTACACACTGGCCTTGGCTTCTTCGGTCCTCCCAGAACTGCTCCTCCCGACCCGCCTTGCGGTGAGGTCTGCCCGGGCGCGAATCCGGGCGAGGCTGGCAGCGTTTCCATGTTCTACGACCGTCACAATGAATGATTTAGGTCCGCTCTATACACCGGCAGTGCCTCTGTTTGCGTCGGGCCAATGCAGAGGACCCGAACCTGACTGCTTACCTTTTGGTCCAAGCCTTAAACAGTCTCTTGTGGCTTGTTAAAAGTAACGGT
>JBBRPK010000140.1:0-15003 GCA_038228235.1 Verrucomicrobiota bacterium | reverse complement strand
TTGGTCGAGGGGCTTCGTCGGCCTCCGCTACGCTCCGGCCTCCTCAGCCCCTCGACCAAGGGACAGTTCCCATACGCAAACCACTTGTCTCCTTTTGAACTCCCGCCTGTCTCCTTTTGTACCCGCCCCGACACAAAATAGCGAGAGTGGCGCGGCCCAACCAGATCACCAATTTCCTCGCCTCAAAGTGGGGCCTCTTGACACGATTGGCGCGGAGCCACGAAGCTGTCGTATCGCAGTCTTATGAACGCACCATCATTTCACTCTGCTCAGGGGACCAGGCGGTTTTTGGTTCTTGTTGTGTTCGTCTGGACCCTGCAAGTTCAAGCGCAAACCTCGTCCCGCGCGATTGGAATTGCCAGGGTAGAGGTCACGCCTGTCTCTCCCATCCGACTCACTGGCTACGCGGCGCGCAAGACGAACTCGATCGGGATCGAACAAAAACTTTGGGCCAAGGCGCTCGCGATCGGCACGGACGCGGAGGGACCGGCGATCCTGATGACTTTGGATAACTGCGGCATCGCCGAGGGAACTTACAAAGAAGTCGCTCAGCGGCTGGCGAAAAAGGCCCGCATCAGACCTGAGCGGCTTGTTATCTCCTGTTCCCACACTCACACCGGTCCTTGCACGACGGGTTGGGCGCCCAATATTTTTGCGCAAGACATCCCGTCCGATGAGCAGGCGACCATCGATCACTATACTCGAGGGCTAATCGACAAACTTGAACAAGTCGCTCTGGCCGCCCTTCGGGACCGTCGGCCTGGGAAGCTTTCGTGGTCACAGGGCAGAGCCGGCTTCGCTCGCAATCGTCGTGTCGTGCAAGGGTCCGCTGTTCAATTCGGTGATAACGCCAGTGGTCCTGTCGATCAGGCGCTTCCGGTCCTGCTCGCGACCGACGAAGCACGGGGAGTACGGGCCTTGGTAGCGAATTATGCTTGCCATTGCACCACCCTGGGCGGGGAGATTAACAAAGTCTGCGGCGACTGGGCCGGTTTTGCGCAGGAAGCTCTGGAACGCGAGCATCCGGGCTCCATCGCGTTCATCACCATCGGTTGTGGGGCTGACTCCAACCCCTTTCCGCGCGGCGGCGCGGATGGCGGCCTGGCACTGGCCCGTCAACATGGAGAAGAAATCGCGGTGGAATTGAAACAGCTATTGACGCAAAACTTCACGCCACTTAACGCCAAACTCATTTCTAAAATCAAACAGATCGAGCTGCCTTTCGGCCCACAGTTCAGTCGAGCGCAGTGGGAAGATCGAGCACAAAAACCGGGCATTGTGGGCTACCATGCGAAAAAGTTTCTCGCCCGGTTGGACAGCGGTGAAAAACTTCCTGAAACACTTTCTTATTACGCTCAAACCTGGAATTTTGGCGATGAACTCGCGTTGGTCTTCCTTTCTGGCGAAGTGGTCGTGGATTATGTCCTCCGGCTCAAGAAAGAATTCGATCCGGCCCGCTTGTGGGTGACCGCGTATGCCAATTATGTTCCCTGTTACATTCCTTCACGCCGAATTTTGCAAGAAGGCGGTTACGAGGCCGAAGACTCGCTTTGGTATTATGACCGTCCGGCGCGCCTTTCGACCAACGTCGAAGACCTCATCGTTAAAACGATCTCTGAACTGCTTCCCCAATCGTTTTCCTTCGACAAGCAAAAGGCCGAGTTGCCTCCGCCCCAAACCGTCGAGCAAGCGCTGGCCAGCTTTCGCACCAAAGCCGATTTCACCATCGAAGTGGTGGCTGCCGAACCGCTCATCGAATCTCCGGTCGCCATTGATTGGGGAGCGGATGGGCGGCTCTGGGTCTGCGAGATGTACGATTATCCTTCGGGTGTTGACGGCAAGTGGAAGCCGGGTGGCCGGGTGAAAGTTCTGAAAGGCGCCAAGGGGGATGGCCATTATGACAAGGCGACGCTATTTCTTGAAGGAATTCCCTTTCCCACCGGAATCATGGCCTGGCGGAAAGGAGTGCTCATCTGTGCGGCCCCTGATATTCTTTATGCAGAAGACACGGATGGAGACGGCAAAGCCGACGTGGTGAAGAAGCTTTATTCCGGCTTTGCCACTCATAACTTCCAGGCCCGTGTGAATGGGTTGGCCTGGGGGCTGGATGGGTGGGTTTATGGGGCCAGCGGTTTGTTCGGCGGCAAGGTCAAGAGCCTCCTTACCGGACAGGAAACGGACCTAAGCGGACGAGACTTTCGCATTAAACCGGATAGCGGTGAAATTGAGGCTGTGGCTGGAATCAGCCAGCAAGGGCGCATCCGGGACGATTGGGGGAATTGGTTTGGCAATGACAACAGCACGCTGCTGTGGCACTTCCCGCTGCCCGATCATTATGTGCGCCGGAATCCAAATGTGACCTATCCAGACCCGCGGGTGAACGTGGCTAGCACCGCTCTGGATCCAAACCAACTCTATCCAATCAGCCGCACGCTGGAACGATTCAATGATCCGCAGTCCGCCAACCACACCACTAGCGCCTGCGGCCCGGAAATTTACCGAGATGACCTCCTCGGCACGAATTACTACGGCAACGCTTTTATCTGCGAACCAGTGCATAACCTCCTCACGCGTCTGGTGCTCGAACCACGCGGGGCGACCTTCGCCGCACACCGCGCCTTCGACGAGCAACACTCTGAATTCTTTGCTTCCACTGATAACTGGTTTCGCCCCGTACAAGTACGCACTGGTCCGGATGGCGCGCTGTGGGTGGTGGATATGTACCGCTTCGTTATCGAGCATCCGCGCTGGATCCCCCCCGAACGGCTGAAGCAACTCGATCCTCGCGCCGGAGCGGACAAAGGCCGTATTTACCGTATCTATCCTCGTGGCGCAAAACTCCGCTCCGTGCGCAATCTGACGAAACTCTCCAGCGCCCAACTCGTTGGGGCAATCAACACACCCAATGGCCCAACACGCGACCTGGTCCATGAGGAACTGGCGAGACGATGGGATGTAGCGCCAGTTCTCGAACAACGAGTGAAGCAGTTGTACGCGGCTCACGACTTGGGCGGGCGCACCGACCCAACCGATATTCCGCCCGCGGTTGTCCGCGCCCAGATGCTTTGCGCCGCCGCCGGATTGATCAGGCCAACACCGGAGGTGCTTCGACGCGCGCTTTTGGATGCCCATTCGGGCGTGCGCCGTCAGGCGGTGCGCTTATCCGAAACGTTTCTTTCTGAAAAGGCCAACATCGCTGGCACCGCTGAGTTGAAACTCACTCTGTTCCAATTAGCAGAAGATTCCGATCCAGGCGTTCGCTTTCAACTCGTCTTAAGCGTCGGGGAATGGGAGGGCTGGCAGGCTGCTCAAATTCTCGCCCGGCTCTCGCTCAGCGCCGGGGAGGATCCCTGGTTTCGCGCGGCCATCTGGAGTTCAGCGCCGGGCAAATCGGTTTTGCAGTCCCTTTATATGTTTCATCCCCCGCAGAATCGCCCCGGCCTTTCTGAGATCCTTGACGGGTTGATTGCCACTGCCGTGGCTTCGAAGCGCCGCGAGGAGATCGAGCAGGCGGTGGTGTCCTTGATGCCACCGAGCGATGTAGGGATTGAGGTAGAGGAGCTGCCGGCCATGTTCACGCTGGCCGAAAACCTCGCGCGAAAAGGCGTCAATTTCGATGACATCGCATCCAGCGATCGAATCCGCATTAGCGGAGCGGACGTTCGTCTCAGGGAGATGCCGGCGCTCGCGCGCCAGACGGCGACGGACGGCAATTACGATGAGAAGGCGCGCCGCGGCGCCATCCGCCTGCTCGGCGAGTTGGCCAAAAGCTCCGGCGAAGACCAGCGCGTGCTGCTGTCGCTGGTCGGTTCCACCCTTGCCCCGGCTCTCCAACCCTCCGTATTCGCTGCGCTTCAGTCCCAAAAGAGCCCGGCTGTCGCCAGTTTGCTGCTCGATAGCTGGAAGGATCGGTCACCCGCGCTCCGCGGCCAGATTCTAAATCTATTCCTGAATCGCGAGGAATGGATCGACCAGCTTCTCGCTGCGATTGAGCATGGCAATGTTTCATCGAACGAAGTTCCCTTGCCGGGCCGCCAAAGGCTCCTCAAGCATCTCAATGCGGATATTCGGGCCAGAAGCACGAAACTGTTCGCCCCCCCTTCTTCCTCAAGCCGCGCCGAAGCGCTGGGCAACTACCAAGTGGTTAATTCGTTGACCGGCATCCCCGAACGGGGCGCCGCGCATTTCGACAAAAACTGTGCTTCCTGTCACGCTTATCGGGGGCATGGGCAGCCCGCCGGTCCAAACCTGGCAGAGTTCGCCGGCAAAAGCGTAGCCGATTTTCTGGTGGCCATCCTCGATCCTAACGCCGCCATCAACCCTAATTTCCTCGCCTACAGCATCGAGACAAAGGATGGCCGTTCTCTCTCCGGCATCGTCAAAGGCGAGACGGCCTCCAGCCTCACCCTTGTGCAAGGCGGCGGGGTGATCGAAAAAGTCCTGCGCGGCGACATCAAGGAAATCCGCGCGTCCCAACTCTCGCTGATGCCAGAAGGTCTGGAACAGAGCATGGCTCCCCAGGACCTGGCTGACCTTATTGCCTGGCTTAAAAAAGGCGCGCCACCCTCGTTTGGCAGCGCCGGCATTGACCAGGCAGCCGAGGCGCGCGCAGAGTTTTTCAAAGGCGGCGCGGAGGGCCTGGCCAAGGTCGTTTCGGCCTCGGAGCAGATGGAGTATCCGAGTTGGCTGGGACGGCTACCGTTGCTCCATTGCCGCCAAACAGATGGACACTCGAAGGTGGCTTGGCAAACTGGAATCGTTCCTTCTGACCTGCCGCCTAATTCCGTGCAGAAGTTTCGGCTCGCCGTCGCGATGGGTTTGTTTTCGCAGCCAGCGGGAAAGTTTCAGTTCTACGTTGATGCCAGGAGCGTTCTGGATTTCGACGTGAGCCTTTCCGATCAGATTTGGCAAAATAGCGACGGCACGATGCGGATGCTTTACACTGTGATGGAAAACAATGCGGAAGACAGCAACGGCTCTCTGGTGATCGAGGTCGCCAGCAGTTTGTTAGAGGCAGGGAAAGCTGCAACCTTTGAAGTGGTGGGGTCAGCGGCACAAAGCCAGCGCTGGTTCGGCGTGTATTTGCTGCCGAAGGCCACCCAGGCCGCCGGCCGATAAAAAGCTCGCGATTCGCCCCGGCTTCATTGTTGCGCAACCGCAAATTCCTGAATTTCGGGTTTGAAATTTCAAATCTCATATCCACTATCTCCTCCATGATGAACATGCCATTACTCCAAATTGATTTGCCAGGAATACGAAAAGTGAAAAGCGGCAAGGTCCGCGAAATGTTTGATCTTGGGGACCGCCTGCTGCTCGTAGCCAGCGACCGAATCTCCGCTTTTGATTGCATCATGCCCAACGGCATCCCGCGCAAAGGGGAAGTGCTGACCCAGATTTCGTTCTTTTGGTTTGATCGATTTGCTTCGCTGATCCCAAACCATCTCCTCGCTCGCGCCGAGGACGAGTTGCCGCCTTCCCTGCAGCCGTTCACGGCGCAACTCGCCCGCCGCAGCATGATTGTCAAAAAGGCCAAGCCCCTGGCCATCGAATGCGTGGTGCGCGGCTATCTGGCGGGGTCCGGCTGGCAGGAATATCGGAAACAGCAAACTGTCTGCGGCATCAAGTTGCCGGCGGGCCTGGAGGAGTCCTCCGAATTACCGGAGCCTATCTTTACCCCAGCCACCAAGGCGGAAACCGGCCATGACGAAAACATCTCTTTCGAACAAGCGTCCGCGATCATCGGCGTTGAACTGGCTGAGAAAGCCCGTGCGGCCAGCCTGAATATCTATGCCGCTGCTCGCGCTTATGCTCGTGAACGCGGCATCATCATTGCCGACACCAAGTTTGAATTCGGACTCTACGAGGGGCAATTGATCTTGATTGACGAAGTGCTCACACCTGATTCCTCCCGCTTCTGGCCTGCTGGCGAATATAAGGCGGGCAGAAGTCAGCCGAGTTTTGACAAGCAATTTGTGCGCGATTATCTGGAAACTTTGAACTGGAATAAAACCCCCCCCGCCCCCGCTTTGCCTCCCGACGTGGTGGCAAGGACGCAGGCGAAATATCTCGATGCCTATTCGCTTTTGACGGGAAAGTCGCTGTAAAGCCGAATGCAAAATCTGGTTGAGGATTTCCTCCAGTATTTGCGCAACGAGCGCGGCCAGGCGGAGAACACGCAAAGGACCTATGCGGCACTGCTGGGGAAGTTTTTGGCCTGGGCGGAAGGCCATCAACTGAGTGATTGGCGGCAGGTGACGCTGGCGCATCTGCTGTCCTTTCTGCAACACGAAGGGGAGCGTGCCCTCTGCAATGAAGAAAAGGATTCCAAACGCAAACTCAGTTCGGAAAGCGTCTATTTGGAGATCGCCGCCTTGCGCGCCTTCTATCGCTTCGCAGAAAGCGAAAAGTTGCTCCCACTCAATGTCGCCGAAAATCTCTCTCTCCCGCGCCGCTGGCAGCGAATGCCCAAATCCTTGAGCAGTCCCGAAATCGATCAATTGCTGCAGGGACAAATCCCAGAGACTCCATCTTCGTTATGCGACCAGGCGGCGCTGGAGTTGGCCTATGCTTGTGGCTTGCGGTTGGCGGAACTGCGCAGCATTCGACTCGAACAACTTCAGCTTGAGGCCGGTTTCGTCAATGTCATCGGCAAAGGCAACAAGGAGAGGGTGGTGCCTCTCGGGCGAAAGGCGGTCGCGGCTCTGCAACGCTATCTCGCAACGGGGCGGCCGAAGCTGCTCACCAAACGATCACCGGCCAATGTGTTTCTTACCCAACGGGGCACGCCTTTTTCGGCGGTGACCCTTTGGTTGCGCATCAAGAAACGGGTGCGTCACGCCGGTATCAGCCGCAACGTGACGCCCCACATGCTGCGCCATAGTTTTGCGACGCATCTCCTGGAGCGTGGGGCGGATCTGCGCGTCATTCAGGAATTGCTGGGCCACGCCAGCATCAGCACCACGGAAGTTTACACGCACGTGGCCGGGAGCCGATTGCGGGAGGTCCATCGGCAGTTCCATCCGCGCTCGTGACAAACGGGGCAATCGAAACTTCCTCAGGCCAGGCTACTCAAAGTCGTACACCACACACTTCACACAATTGGGTTTAAACACCTTTTCAACGAATTCGAGGTGAAGAGGATGCAATTGATAATCATCCTGGCTCTTTTTATCGGTGAAAATGAGATTTAAAGCGGCCTGGTAACTTCCGTCCACCACGGGTCGATGGCTTGGGATCATTCTCCCTATATGAATGCTCAGCAGACCCGGAATTGGTCTGAGATATTTTTCGGCGCCGGCGATGAGGGCCTCGGCAGCCTTTGGATTGTTTGGATCAGCCCAGAAGATGACAACGTGTGAAAACATATACCCCAGGATAAAATGCGCCCCTCGCGAATTCAAGGCCTGATCATGGGATTGACCTTAGAGGACCAAGGCCCTGCTTAGGGGACCTGGTCTGTTTTATTCGAGCGGGAATCTGCGTGGAGGTGATTTCGCTCGGCAACAGCAAGGCCGGGATCCATGAAAAAATGGCGCTTTATTTCGATGCGGGCGCCAAGGAAGTCTGGCCGTGCCAGGGATCAGGGGTGACGACCTTCTTTCGCCGCGGGGTCGCCCCGCCTCTTCGTGGATCCCGCCTCTGCCCCGAATTTCCAAAAAGGATCGAGCGTCCCCAATAAACGCGGTATTTTAGCCGAGTGGAGCGCCCTCTTGAGGAGGAGCGCCTGAGGGTTGTCGTCCTCAGCCCACCTGGGCGTTATGTGCTCTGCGGTCGGTCAGCGTGGTTTCCGAAATGAGTTCCGGGCACCGCTCCTTCGGGTTTAGTTCGTGGCGGACGCTCGCTTGCCAGGGGATTTCAAAAATCTTCAGGCTGCTGCCAAAACCTTTTAAGGTTGTCGAAGGCAGAGCGATGCAAGTGGCGGCCAGGGCCTTGGCCTCGCGCTGCAGCTCACGGTGCGTAGCCTCACTGATTACGATGCGACCGCGCCCCGAATGGCCTTCCAGCCGACTGGCCAAATTCACTTCTCGTCCGAAGACAGTGTAATTCAAACCGTGCTCATCGGATCCCATCAACCCAACTGTCACGACTCCGGTATTAATCCCAGTGCCGAGGGTCAATAGGTCCAACATTGGCAGAGCAGGCTGGCCGGTGGCGGCGAGCCTGAGGTTTTCCTGTTCCCGAACCTTGTTCCTGGCGGCCCGCTGCTGATTGAGGCTGTCGATGGAGCGCTGGGCATCGATAGCCGCGCGAACGCAGGCCAGCGCGTGCTGCGGGTGGGCCGCCGGAGCCCCCCAGAACGCCATCACGCAATCGCCGATGTATTTGTCCAGGGTGCCTTCGTGCTTTTTTATGACGTCGGCGATCCGGCCCAAATACTCATTGACGGTGTGGATCATCACTTGCGCCTGCTGATCGAAATAAACTTTCGCTTCGGCCTCGCCGAACCGGTTCGCTCGCACATATTCCTCGGCTTGAGCATGGCTGCGATCCGTCAGGGCCGTGAAGCCTCGGATATCAGCAAAGAAGACAGTGACCTCCGCGCGCGATCCGATCAGAGAAAGATTCTTTGCTCTCAGCAGTTCATTGACGACGTGCGGAGAAACAAGCTTGGCAAAAATCGTTTTTATGCGGTGACGCTCGTTTTGTTCGAAGAAAGTCTGGTAAGTAAGCAGCCCAACATGGGTCAGCAGGCACGCGCTCACCGGCATGACCATCGGCCATGCCCACCGGTAGCGGACAAAGACAAACAAACCGAGCAAGACAGAAGCTAAAACCAGCAGGGCGACCATGAACGAAGCCCAAATCGCCCGCAACCTCCACGTCAGCGCCGCCGCTCCCAACCCCATCAGGCTGATCAACACCCAATCCAGGAAAAGCGAGCTGGGCTGAATGAATTGGCCCACTAACATTGAATTTACAACATTCCAATAATTGCTCGTCAGGAAAGCGTCTTTCTCCAGAGGTGTGGCCCCGCGATCACCCAAATCGTTCCCCGTGGCAGTCGAACCGGCCAGGACCAACTTGCCCACGAATCGGGCCGGGGTGTTGCTGCCAAGCTGACGTTCTAGATCCTTGGAGATGATGCTTTCGAAGGCCTCGCTGGTGAGTCGTTTGTCCCCGAGCGGCAGACGCCAATCGATCAAGAATTGACCCCCAGGGTCCACCGGAATAATTCGGCTCAGGCCATTGGTCCCCGTTAATATGATCTGGCCCTTTTCTAAGGCAATAATCGCTTTATCCAAGTCCAGGTTGAGTTCACGCGCAGCCAGGACGATGCCCAAATGCCAAATCCGCATCTCCTCGAAGGCCTTAGCGAGCCGGACAATTCCGTTGGCCGGCTGGACCTTGGAGATTTCGCTGGGATCGAACAAACCGTCCGAGTTAAGGGAAAGGAGCGCGCTTCCCCCGTCCCGCGTGGGGAAACGAATCCGATTGGATTGGATTAGAGCATTGGCCAAATCCCATCCAGCTAGCCACGACTCTCGTTGGATTTCAGGGTGCCAGATTTTGTAATCCTGGAAGGCGCGGGCGCGCCGCAGAATGCCATCAGGATCACGTTCCTGGGAAATGCCGCCCAAAGCGGCGGCCGACCCCCGGAACAGGGGAGGAGGCATGACCTCTTTGGTCGCTCCAATGACGACATTGCCCGCTTGCTTGAGCTCCTCCGCGAAAAATCGATCTGAGGTCATGGAACCGTTAGGCATTTTGATCGGGGGATGATCAGGCCGCAGATCGCCGAAAAGAATATCCATCCCTACTCCATTGGCGCCCTGGGCTTTCAATTCCCGCACCAGCCGCCCATAAACATGGCGCGGCCATTTTAAGCCGAACATAAGATTTGTGTTCAGCTTCCCCTGGCTGAAAAGGTTAATGGCGTCGTCGCCAACGAAAACGAAAGCTAATTTATCGCTCACCGGCGGCTCGAAGTGGTTGGCCATCCGAAGACGCCAATCGTAGGTCATCCATTCCAGTCGTGGGAAAAATTGCGCGCTCCCAAAACGGCTGAGCAGACTCTGCGTCAGGCAGATGAAACCGATGACCCCACCGCAGATCAACAAAGGAACAAGCTTTAGGGATTTCAGATTCACGCGAGGTGGTTCAACAAAAAGCCCAGAGCAACATGCGTCGCTCTGGGCGTAGAAATCAAAGTTTACAATTTAACAAGGCGGCGGCGGCACCGGCTGCGTTGGCGATGGCTTTTGCAATGGTGGAATAAAGGGCAACGGGTCCCCCGGCGTCCGAGTTGGCCCAGGACGATCGGGTGGGAGTTCACCCCGTCCCCCGCCCGGCCCTAGCTCGTGTTCAACTTCCCTGACAAGGTCGATAGGGGCAGGTTTCGGTCCCTCGGTCGGCGAGAAATACTGCGCCGGAGGGCCAAATAAAGGGTAAGGCGTGGGTTGCCCGTTGGGCGGCACATAAACCATAATCAGCGATCCTTCCAGGAGAACGACATAAGCGCTGGAGCTGATGCGAAAACGGGTGCCACGGATGCCGGCGACCCCGTTGGGGACCTTGACCTCGTATTTGGATGCGGCAGAAAGCTTGTTGACATTCCCCAGAATTGTTCCATCGGGAAGATTCAATTGAACCTCGACGACGGTGTCGGCTCCTGTTTCTGTGAAGGCGAGTTTGTCCAGAGCCAAGGTGGTGTTTTCGGTAATGCGAACAAACCCCGCGCTATTGCCCAGGAATAGGTCCACCAAAGAACCGGAGCTGGTTCTGATAGTAGTGCCAGAGTAAAGGATAGCGCCAACTTTCAGCGGCAAAAAAGCGCCGCCAGCAGTGGAGTAGTTTGCTTGACCTTTGATGGCTCGCACCTCCGCTTTGCCGGGGGTTTGAGCTTGCAGGCCAGTGGCCAGGCCGATCGCCAATAATCCGAGCGTAAGTTTA
Organism: Verrucomicrobiota bacterium; assembly: GCA_038228235.1. Classification (GTDB taxonomy): domain Bacteria; phylum Verrucomicrobiota; class Verrucomicrobiia; order Limisphaerales; family JBBRPK01; genus JBBRPK01. Next base: position 4,113 of record JBBRPK010000140.1, on the reverse strand, counting down.
ACCAATCCGTTGGTCAGGGTTTCTTTGAATTTCATATTATGATTCTTTTCAGATTCGGGTCACCAAAACGAGCGAAATTTAGAGAATCGAGGCTGATTGTCAATCGGAATATTCTCGCGACTTCTCATTTTCAATGTCGGCCTCTTTGAAGCAGGTTTTTGGCCAACCCCTGAAGCCAACCTGCTAATGACCCGCTAGGGCGAGACGCCCGAAGCCGGAGCTCCGGGACTGGCCTGAGGAATCAGTTTCGGGCCTGGGGCGACCGCCATTTTCTGTTCAATAATGCGCAGATACGAGTGAGCCATTACATTCTTCGCGCCGAAAAGAGTCAGCGATTTCTCGAACCATTGTTTGGCCATGGCCCAATCTTCTAGCTGAACAAAATGCCAGCCTAATAAATCTTGAACGTAATAGCTGTGCGGGTCGAGGTTCTGGGCCGCTTTTAACGAAACGTAGGCCTCTTCATGCTTGCCCAACCAGTCCAGGCACATACCCTCACGCAGAGGATAAATGGAATCATAACGGTTAAGCCCACGACCCTTCTTGAACCAGTCCATGGCCTTTTCGGCCAAGCCGCGGTAATCCTCGCCACCCTGCCAGCTCTGCATGCGGAAGCTCTCGCCAATCTTATAGGCCGTTTCAAAGTTTTTGTCGTCCACGGCGAAGGCTCGTTCGAGGGCTTGGATCTGTTGACCGGAATAGGCGGGTAATCGTGTCGCCCGAGCCAGCCAATGGCATTCCCGGGTCCGTTGCCAGCTCTGCGTCGCTAGATAGCTGAAGCCAGCCAGCAGGATAGCCGTCACCACCGCCCTCATGGGCCAATGTACCGTGTGCCAATAGGCTTCAGTCGAAAATCGAAAATAGCCGCTGACCAAGGCCATCAGCGTCACTGCCAGGATGGCATTGGAGGGAATATGCATGTTGAAATCAACAAACGAGTGCAAGAGAATAGCCATTAATCCCAGGGTCCCGCCCATCACAAAAGAAGACTTGTTGCTCCGCTTGGCGGCCAAATCGTTCTGGGCCCTTTGCACAAATTTCCAGCTCCGGAACACGCCCCAATAAAAAAGCCCCCAGGCGGACGCCACCAGGAGCGCCCCCACTAAACCCCAGTCTGCCAGAGCATTGAGATAATCGTTATGCGCGCGATCCGCCAGCACTTGAAGATCGTAATGGGCCGGCCGATATTGGCCGAATCGATGGACAAAATGATCCGGGCCGGCCCCCCACCAGAAGTTCTCCTGCCACATCCGGATGGCCGGCGGCCAGAGCTTAAAGCGAATGTCATCGCTCTGCTGAGCCGGATCCAGGATTTCCTTGCGGTTTTTCGAGAACTCGGCTTTCACGAAAAACAGGACGGCGATAGTGACCAGCGCCGCCAGCAGCAGCAGACCTTGCAGACGATAATCCCGCTGGCGCATCAGCCAAAAGAACAGCACCAACAAAGTGATTACTGTGACAACCCAACCGCCGCGCGAAACGGTGACCGCTATGCCAGTGAAGACGACCAGCGAGGCGTAGCAGAGTAGCACCTTCACCACATGATTAAAACGGCCAGTCAACGTGTAAATCAATCCCAACGGCAGAACCATCTCGAGGTAGCCCGCCAGGTGGTTCGGGCAGATGAACGTCCCGGAGCCGCGTTTGCGGTAACCTTCAGGGCGCACGAAATGCCAAACCTGATCGGAATCAGTCAGGAATTGCATCACGCCGTAGAACGCGATGGCCATGCCCAGAAAGAGGACAGTCATGCCTGCAATCTGGGTTGTCTCCAGGCGGTGCAAATTATTTAGCACCGCAAAAAAAATGAAGCCGTAGATGAGGACCCGGATCATCTCCTGACGCGCTGCGTATTCGATATCGGCGGTCAAATAACGGCCCACCGCATAGCCCATGAAGAGTAACACCGCCCAACACACTGGCGGCCAGAGCAGGCGATGCTTTGGGTTGAGCCAAAATCGGCAGCCCCAGACAATTAAAAGCGCGACTGTCATCCACTCCACGACCACAAACTCCTGTGGCCGCACCGCCCCCAAGGCCAAAGGGGAATAGACAAGAATGGCCAGCACCAGTCCCAGGACGCCTCGTTCACACCAACCGTCTAATCGTTCGCGATCCATAGAGAATCTCCAGCTAGAGACGTAGAGCGGCGACCAGCGCCAACCAACCAACGCAAAGCAGATTGCCAATCCGCGATACAGCCGACTGCCATTCGGCCCTACGACCGCAGTAAAAGCCGGGGGTAGTGGCGAGGAGCAGGACGGTCAATCTCCAGGAGGGATTTAAAAAGCCGCTCCAAGGCCAACAGAAAGTCTGCCCCACCACTGCGGCGTCGCGCGCGAGTTTCGCAGTGCGGACCGAATTCAACTCAGGAACCCCCGGGGGTCAGTGATCTTTCCCGTCAGTGCGCTGGCGGCCACAGTGGCGGGGGAGGCCAGGAACACTTGCGATTCTTTATGGCCCATGCGGCCCGGGAAGTTCCGATTGGTCGCGCTAATGCACTTCATCGGAGTGTTCATGCGTCCGAAAGTATCCACGGGCCCGCCCAAACACGCGGCGCAGCCGGCATTTTCCGTCATCTGCACGCCGGCATCGACCAGAATTTGCCAGACAGTTTTGTCGCCCCAACGGACGGCTTGCAAATCCTGGACGATCTCGGGGGTGGCGGGCACCCCGAAAGTATCGATAACGACATGCTTGTCCCGCAAGAGCCGGGCGAACTCAAGGAAGTCGCTGGTCTTGCCTCCGGTGCAGGAGCCGATGTAAGCGCGATCTAATTTGATATGAGACATTTCTTTGGCGAGTTTGCGCTGGCCCGGATCGGGATGGCACGCCACGGTGGGTTCGAGTTGAGCCAGATCCAGGACCAGTTCATAAACGAATTTCTCATTCCGTTCGCGCTCCACAGGTTCATAGCCGGGCTGAGTCCCGTTTAATTTGCAGCGATAATCCACGGCGGCCTGAGTTTGAGCATCAAATTCAAAAATTCCGTTTTTGCCCCCCGCCTCGATGGCCATGTTCGCAATGGTCATGCGATCGTCCATGGACAGATTGGAAACGCCCGGCCCGTCAAATTGCAACGCCCGATAAGTGGCGCCATCGAATCCGATTTCCCCGATGCAATGGAGAATCACATCCTTAGCCATAACGCCGGGCTGAAGTTTGCCTTCAAAGCGAAAATGCATGGTCTCCGGGACTTTGAGCAGGAGCTTACCCGTGCCCAACACGAAGCCGGCGTCCGTGTTGCCTATGCCAGTGGCGAATTCGTTGAAGGCTCCGGCCATACAGGTGTGAGAGTCTGTCCCGAACAAAATCTCGCCAGGCCGGGTATGCCCCTTTTGTGCCAGGGCTGTATGGCAAACGCCCGCGTAGTGGGAACCGTATTGGCGTTGCAGCAACCCTTGACTGGCGTCGAAGGCCCAATGCCCATTCGGATCATCAATCACATCATAAAAATAAGGCAACTCTTGTTCCCGCACGAACTCGCGCAAAATATCCACATTGCGGTTGGATTTCGAATCCGCCGTGAAAATGTAATGGTCCGGAATGATCACGACTTTCCGGCGGTCCCAGACCTTGGCCATTTTTCCGAATTCACGTTTGAATACCCCGATGGTCCCGGGCCCGCAAACATCATGGGTCATCAGAATGTCGGCCTGGACCCAAATATTGTCCCCGGCTTCCACCGTTGCTTTACCGGCGGCGCGGGCGAGGATTTTTTCGGTTAAAGTCATAAACGCCCAAAGATTAACCGACCCTTGTGGCAACTGCAACCGAGGAAATCGCGGAAACCAGCTTCAACAAATAAAAAAGCCTGAGGAACTTTCCTCAGGCTTTTGGAGTTCCACTTTGGATTAGAGCGTGTGTCCGTCTGAGTTCCCAAGCGTGCAGGTGGGGTTGTTGGCCACGCTAGCGAGGTCGTAAACGCCGCCGCCCGGACAACCGGGCTTTATGCGGATATAGAGCGTCGCCCCGAAGAGATCCGAATCTTGAGGCGTATCGCTGTTGACTTTCTTTTGTTCCAGAGCCCAGGTGGCCTTCGCGCCATTAACCTGTTTGAGGTTCGCAATGCAGGCGCTCTTCTGGGCAGAGGTGCGGGCTTTGACGAAGTTA
>JBBRPK010000139.1:0-15160 GCA_038228235.1 Verrucomicrobiota bacterium | reverse complement strand
CCGCGTGATGGTATAACCGCATCCCGTCGCATCCGCGACTTTCGGCCCGTCCACTGGCGAAACCGTAATCGATCCATCGCAGTTGTCCGTCGCCGTCAGGCTTCCCGCTGGCGGAACATCGCTATCGCATTGACCGCTGAAATCAGCAGGCGCTGACGGAGGCACGGGCGCGGTAGTGTCCTGGATATGAATCTTCTGCGAAACGCTTGAACTGTTCCCGCACTTGTCGGTGAATGTCCAGGTCCGCGTGATCGTATATCCGCAGCCCGTAGCGTCCGGGATCTTCGCGCCGTCCACTGGCGAAACCGTGATCGAGCCGTCGCAATTGTCGTTCGCCGTCAGGGTGCCCGCTGGCGGCACATCCCCGTCGCATTGACCGTTGAAATCCGCAGGGGCCGAGGGCGGCGTGGGCTTGGTGTGATCCACAAAAGTAATGTGTTGCACGCAACTGGTCGAGTTGTTGCAGCCGTTAACGGCTATCCAAGTGCGATCAACGCCAGGAGTGCCAGTGCAATTTGGCGTCGGAACGTCAACATGAGTGATTGTGACAGGACAATCCAGGCCGCCAGTAGCAACGCCGGTATGGCTCGTGTCCGTCGATTCCCCGCACTCTAAGCTTTTGTCTGAAGGACAAATAATGGTCGGAGGGCACGTGCAAGGCACTTCAAGGAAAATAAGTTGGACATCATCGTCGAAGTAGGACAGCGGAGTTGGATCGATGTAAAGGATGACTGCCATTTTATCACCGCAGCTTGGTTGCCAACTCGGAGCATTCAGATCGGCAGCGGCGATGAGAGCATTGACTGCAGTCATATTAGGTGTCGGATCGCCAGGATATTGAAAATAAGGTCCGCCGACGTAATGGAGGATCGCCGCTTGGACGTCAAAATAGTTGTAACCAGCGTGGTTATTGAGTATCCAATTCACCTTTTTCCACTGGGCAAGACTCGCCCAGATTTCGGAGTGTGGCGAAAGTGGGTCAACACTCGGGGGTTTGGGGAGATAGGTGTTGAGCGAGGGATCGCAACTCGAGTAAAAGTAGCCGCTAGTTTTCCCTGCGTCGATTCCACGTCGCCAATCCATACACCAGGCGGCGTAGGCCCCAACTGGGATAGGCGCAGGCTGAGCCACTGAAGAAGCCACTGTAACAAGCAGATAGCTCACTGGCGCCCCGGAGGCCACAGTTACAGTCACATTTGTTGCTGGTGTCGGAAGAACGAGACAGCAGCCTGTGTCGCCTAGGGCGGAGTCCGTTGCCCATACTAAACTGAGCGCCGCCACTGCCAAACCGGCTGTTCTTGAAAAGATCTTCATAAAGTTATGTTATCCTTATCGTCAACATTGTTCGGAAACTGAGGCAAAAAACTAATCCCGGGAAGGATATACACAGCCTCTTGATAAACTGTAAATACAACTGCCATCATAAAGCACCAACCACTTTCCGCCGCCGCAGCAGGCGGCAGAAGTGGCTGAAAGTCACGGCGCGCTCGAAACTGCTCCGTTTGCCCCTGCAAACGAAGAATGGTCACCTCTTCCCCAAAAAGTTGCGAGCCACAATGACACCCGCAAAGGCGATCCCAAGGAGCAACCCAGAAGTCCCCGCATCGGGCACATTAAGATGGGCATGCGCTTGAGTCTCAAGCGAAAGTAAAAACGCAAAGGTTAAAAGAATAATCGTAGATGTCTGGCTTCTCATAATTTATAATTTCTGAATTCCCGCAGTTTTCTCTGTTGCCTTAAGAGCCATCGCTAAAAACCAAATTTATCGTTTGCTCACAGAGCTTTTTCTTCTCAAATTGCCCCTAACACTAGGGGCCATTTCTGGTCGTAAATCGGTCTAAAGCCGTATTCATGCCAAGGGATTTAGATGACCTATGAGTCGAACACGATAACGTGCTGATTCATAGTCGCTTACGAAGGAATATCGTAGAATTACGGGACGCGAAAAGGCACCGAAAAACCGTTGTAGCTGAGGCGAGATGTAAAACCCTCCGACAGGCACGGTTTTCGTCTGGGTTTTAAAAAGTCGTAAGTTGCATGTATTCAATTACTTGCGCAGCTTTAATGGGTGTAATGAAAGGCGACATTCCGTGGAGTGGGGTTTTTCGGTGTTTTGGCCTTCGATTTTGGACCAGTGTACGAATCATGCGAGGGCGGTTTGGAGGGCTGTGGCCGCGTGGCGAAGGCTTCAGCGGGGATCGCTTCCCAGGGGAAATTCTATCGGGCGGCAGGGGTGCTGCGGCGCCAATGCGGGCACTCTGCAGGCCTTCGATGGCTCGTTTGTTCGGGGTGTTTTTCCGAGGCTCTCGCTGGAGGAGTGCGCCGGCGCTGCTCTCTTTCTGGGGTTGCCGTAAAGGGCTCAGGAAAGAGACGAGGCTATCGATCAAAGCGATTGCCGGACGTGTGCACTTGGGCGCAACCAAGGGTGCCAACACGAACCTGCAGAAGTGGATGTGTGCCGAGGCAAACGAGGATTCAGCCCAAGGAAGGCTTGGAATGTGAGGCAAAGTCGGCCTTTTCTATGGGTTAGCCCCTCTGATGCAGCACGTCGACAAACCAGCCGTGGACACCGAAGAGCCGAGCGTCCTCACCCTGGCCGACTGCCGCAACCTTCTCGCCTCAGCGCGGGACTACAAAGATGGCCTGTTGCTCCCCTACGTCGCCCTGTCCCTCTTTGCCGGCCTTGCGGCCCACGGAAATCGCGCGAGTCGGTTGGGACAGGATCGACCTCACCGGCGGCACCATCACCCTCGAGGGCAAGATGGCCAAGACGCGCCAACGCCGCATCGTGAAGCTGCCGGGGAACGCGGTAGCGTGGCTGCTGCCCTACGCGGTCCAGCGGCCCCAGTTGAAGCCCTCCGCCTTCCAGGTCCATTTTGGCCGGGTCAAGAAAGCGGCTGGATTCAACGGCAAACCAGGCACAGCCGGGAGAGACGGCGAGGCGAAGCTGCGCCCCTGGGTGCAGAGCCGCCGGAGGTACCGCCCGCACCAACGAGCGCCCCGGAAACTTAGCCGCTGCGCCGAGTCGAGCCGCCACCAGAACCCCTTGCGGAAACCACCTCGCGAAAGCAGCATCACGTTTTTTGCTGCAATCCGCTGCATTTGGGCGTAAACAGTTACCCGAAGCTTATGGCAGCAGCTTACCGCTTCCTTTCGGGCGACCAGGGCACCAGCCACGGTGCCAGGCCGACCCTCATTTCTGGCCACCAGCGCCCAGAGGCGGCCACAACCTAACTATGTCCTCGGACCTGACATTCATCACCAACGAGACGGGCAAGAGCTTGCGCGATCGCTTCGGCGTCCTGCTCGGTGAGAACACCCGCTTTTTTGATTGTCTCGTCGGTTACTTTTACCTCAGCGGCTTTCACAAGCTCTACCGGTCCCTCACGAGCACCGAGAAAGTCCGCATCCTCATCGGCATCAAAACTGACAGCAAGACCTGCGAACTTATCCAGGAAGCCAAGCAGCAAGAACTGGTTTTGGAATCCCACGCCCAGGCGCGGGCGGCCGTAGCCGGTGCCGTCCGCGGTGAACTGGAAAAATCCGAGGACACGGCCAGCGTGGAGGAAGGCGTCAGGAAATTTGTCGAGTGGGTGGCATCCGGCAAACTCGAAATCAAGGCTTACCCGTCCGAGCGGATTCACGCCAAGCTCTACATCATGACGTTCCACGAGGATGATCGCGACAAAGGCCGGGTCATCACGGGATCAAGTAATTTCACCGAGGCGGGGCTGGTGGACAATCTGGAGTTCAACGTCGAGTTGAAGAATCGCTCCGATTACGATTTCGCGTTGGCCAAGTTCAACGAGCTTTGGGCCAAAGCCGTCGAAGTCTCGAAAGACTTCGTGCAGATCATCGAGACCCAATCGCCCTACGCGCAATTCACCCCGCACGAACTCTACCTGAAGTTCCTCTACGAGTATTTCCGCAAGGAACTCAACTTGCCCGAAGAGTTGGACAGCGCCTATCTCCCGAACGATTTCAAGAAACTCAAATACCAGGAAGACGCGGTCTTGAACGCGGCCCGCGTGCTGGACGAATTTGGCGGGGTGTTCCTCGCGGACGTTGTCGGGCTTGGCAAGACCTTCATGTCCGCCCTGCTGGCGCGCCACCTCGACGGGCGTTCCATCGTCATCGCCCCCCCGCACCTGCTGGACGAACATAACCCCGGCTCCTGGCCGAACGTCTTCCGCGAGTTCGGCGTGCGCGGCTTCAAATGCGAATCCATTGGCAAACTTGCCTCACTGCTGGAGGACGACCTCGACAAATACCAATATGTCTTCATTGACGAGTCGCATCGCTTTCGTACCGAGGACACCCAGAGCTACGTGTTGCTCGCACAGATTTGTAGCGGCAAAAAGGTTGTCCTCGTTTCGGCCACGCCCCTGAATAATTCGCCGCAGGACATCCTGAGCCAGATCAAACTTTTCCAACCGGCCAAAAACAGTTCCATCCCCGGCGTCCGCAACCTCGAAGCCTTCTTTGCTGGGTTGCGCCGTAACCTCAGCGGCCTGGACCGTCAGGACGACCGTGAACAGTATTTTCAGACCGTGCAGGACAACGCCCGCGAGACGCGCGAAAAGATTCTAAAACACCTGATGATCCGCCGGACGCGGAACGAAATCAAAGAGTACTACGAAAAGGACCTGGCCGAGCAGGGCCTGAAATTTCCCGAGGTCGCGGACCCCGAACCACTTTTCTACGAACTCAACGAGGCGGAAAACCAAATTTTCGACGAGACCGTCCGCCTGCTGACGAACGAATTTAAGTACGCCCGCTACAAGCCGCTCGAATACTTTCAAGGCCCGCGCACCAAGCAAGCAATCCAAAGCCAGGTGAACCTTGCCAAGTTCATGAAAATCCTGACCGTCAAACGCCTCGAAAGCAGCTTCACCGCTTTCCGGCAGACGTTGGGCCGGTTCATCGGCACTTACGAGCGGGTGATTGAGGAGTTTCAAAAGGGCCACGTCTATATCAGCAAGGATTACACGGCCAAGGTGTTTGAGCTTCTGGAATCTGATGACACCGAAGCCCTCCAACGGCTGATTGACGAGGACAAGGCAGAAAAACTTAACGCCAACGACTTCAAGCCCACCTTCATCGCCGACCTCCAGAATGACCTGAAATTCCTTCACGCCATCCACGACCACTGGAAAAAGATTACCCGCGACCCCAAATGGGAAAAGTTCGCTGACGTTCTCAAGACCAAGGCGCACCTCAAAAAGGGCAAGGTCATCATTTTTTCGGAGTCCAAGGAAACCGCCGAATACCTGGCCGCGCAAATCGCTAAAGAAGTCGAACCCAAGGTCATCGTTTTCACCGGCCAGTCGCACGAGAGCGTCCGCGCCGAGGTCATCGCCAATTTTGACGCCAAGGTGCGTCACCCAAAGGACGACTACCGCATCCTGGTCGCCACCGAAGTCCTGGCCGAAGGCGTGAACCTGCACCGCTCCCACGTCGTTATCAACTACGACATCCCCTGGAATCCCACGCGCCTGATCCAACGCGTCGGGCGCGTCAACCGGGTGGACACCAAATTTGACAAAATTTACACGTTCAACTTTTTCCCGACCAAGAAAAGCAACGACCTGATCAAGCTCCGCGAAGCCGCCGAGGCGAAGATTCACGCTTTCATCGAAATGCTCGGCGCGGATGCCAAGCTCCTGACCGACGGCGAGGAGATCAAATCCCAAAGCCTTTTCGCCCGATTGAACTCCAAGGAAACGATCACCGGCGAGGGCGGCGGCGAGGAAACCGAGTTGAAATATCTCGCCGAAATCCGGGAGATCCGTGACACGCAGTCCGATCTGTTCGACCGCATCAAGCGCCTGCCGAAGAAGGCGCGTTCCACGCGGCTGCTGCCCGCCGCCGCGCCCGCGAAGCAGCTTCCGGCGCTGCTCACCTATTTCCGCCGCAACAAGCTCGACAAGTTTTTCGTGTCGCCCCCGGCCAGCGCCGAAGCCGCCGAGGTGGATTTCTTCACCGCCGCCAAAATTCTGAAACCCTCCGACCGCAAGGAACCGCGCCAGAACATCCCGCGCGAGTTCTACGATCTGCTGGAACAGAACAACCGAAACTTTCTCGCCGCCACCACCGGCGAGGCCGGGCAGGCGGAGGCGGCGCACCGGGGCGACCGCCACGCGGCCACGGTCCTGAAACGGTTACGGGTCCAAGAAATCCGTCGGTGCCAGCAATTCACGGAGGACGACGAGGAATTTGTCGGCACTGTCATCCGGCTTTTGGAAGACGGCGCGTTGCCCAAGCGCACCGCGCAAAAAGTCGCCGAGGCGCTGAAAACCGAAATCCAACCGCTGAACATCCTGCGGATTTTGCGCCGCGACATCCCGCGTGAATTTCTGCGGGCGAACGCCCCGACCGCCGGCCACGGCACCGCCCCGCGCGAGGTCATCCTGTCCTCGTTCTTGATTCAACCCGTATGAATCCGGAACTTGCCCGCCAAACCATCGTCGCCACCTTCCGCCAGAAGTTCGACGACGCCCGCTTTCTCTATTTCATACGCAACCTCGTGAATCATTTGGACGAGTCCAAGAAGCAAACGTGGACGCTCAAGAAGGCCGCATTCGAGGATTACGTTAACCACTTCGCGCGCCTTGGAACTTACGGCGGCCCGGACGGCGAGAAGGTGGATGTGCTGGTCATCCACCTGCGCAAAGACACTACACTTGCGCGTGGCCGCGTGACGCTGCGCAACTTCGTGGCCGACTACCTCGCTACCGGCCACGGTCAGGGCAAGGCGGCGGTCATCGCCGCGTTCGTTTCCCCGCAGGAGGACGACTGGCGTTTCTCGTTCGTCAAACTCGATTACACTTTCGAGAAGACCGACCTGGGGTTCGTCACCGAGCGCCGCCTGCTCACGCCCGCCCGGCGCTACAGCTACCTTGTCGGCCAGAATGAAAACTGCCACACAGCGCAAAAGCAGTTCCTCGCGCTGCTTGAAGCAGATCAGATCAACCCCACTGTGGCACAGCTTGAGGCCGCGTTCAGCGTCGAGAAAGTTACGAAGGAATTCTACGAACAATACAAAGAACTGTTCGAGAAGACCCGCGATGCCTTGGCCGCGTTTCTCGACTCCGCACCTGCCATCAAAAAGCACTTCGAGGAGCGCGGCATTGAGTGTGACGACTTCTCCAAGAAATTGCTTGGTCAGATTATATTTCTCTATTTCCTGCAAAAGAAAGGCTGGTTCGGGGTTGAGCGGGGCAAGCCCTGGGGCAGCGGGCGCAAGGATTTCATCCGCCACCTGTTCACCAACCGCGCCGACTACGCCAACGTTGCGGGCCGGCCCGGGCGTTCGGCCAATTTCTTCAACGACATCCTCGAACCGCTCTTTTACGAAGCTATAGCCGCGCCGCGTACCGACGATGACCATTATTATTCGCGTTTCGACTGCCGCATCCCGTTCCTGAACGGCGGCCTGTTCGAGCCGCTCTACGGGTATAATTGGGTGGAGACGGAAATCCTGCTGCCCGACGCACTTTTCGCCAACGACGAGCAGACGAAGGAGGACACCGGCACGGGGATTCTCGACGTTTTCGACCGCTACAATTTCACCGTCAACGAAGCCGAGCCCCTGGAAAAAGAAGTCGCCGTTGACCCCGAAATGCTTGGCTTGGTGTTCGAGAACCTGCTACCCGAAAACATCCGGCACTCCAGCGGCACCTATTACACCCCGCGCGTCATCGTCCATTACATGTGCCAGCAGGCGCTGCTGCATTACCTGACCGCTCGGGCTGCCGAGATCCCACAGGCCGATCTCGCGTTGTTCCTTAGACTGGCGGAGCGGTTCGCAGATTTCCAAGCCAAGGCAACCAAGAAGCACGCCGACAAACGCTTGCCGGAAACCATCAGCCGCAGCGCCGCGCGCCTCGACGAACTGCTCGCCACCATCACCGTCTGCGATCCGGCCATCGGCTCCGGCGCGTTTCCCGTGGGCATGATGCACGAGATCGTCCGCGCCCGCATGGCTCTGGCGGCGGTTGAGGGGATGCCCGACCAAACCTTCTACGCCCTGAAGCGGCACGCTATCCACCATTGCCTTTACGGCGTAGATTTTGACCCTGGTGCGGTGGAGATTGCTAAGCTCCGGCTCTGGCTCTCGATGGTGGTGGACGAGGATGAACTCGCCGACATCCAGCCGCTGCCCAACCTCGATTACAAAATCATGCAGGGAAATTCCCTGCTGGAGGAATTCGACGGCATCCGCCTGCTCGATGACAAACTGCTCCAGACGCCCGACGCCGCGCGCGAAATGGAAATTGCCGAGGTGCGGGCGCGCATCGCGGCGCTTCAGGCCGAGGCGATCCGGTTTCACGGCGAGGGCGGCAAAGGCGCGGCGCAAAAGCTCGCCGCCGAGCAGGAAATCAAGCGGCTCAAGAAGCGGGTCGATGCGCTGGTGAATCCCGCCGCCGTCGGCGCGGACGCGCAGGGGGAACTCACCCAGCAATCCAGTTGGGCCAGTTTGAAACGCATTCAGGAACTCCACGAAAAGTTCTTTGACGAAGACTCGCGCGCGGAGAAGGAAAAGCTGCGCCGAGAACTCGACGGGCTGGAATGGAGCTTCATGGAAGCCACCCTGCGCGAGCAGGGCCGCGCGGAGGCGATTGCCGAGTTGAAACGGGCCAGTGCCCGGCACCGCAAACCGTTTTTCCTGTGGCGGCTCCACTTCGGCGATGTCTTCCAGCGACGTGGCGGCTTCGATGTTGTCATTGCCAATCCGCCCTACGTCCGGCAGGAGGAAATTCAGGAGTTCAAACCGGGCCTCAAGCGAATCTTCGAGTGCTACACCGGCACGGCAGACCTTTTTGTATTTTTCTACGAGCGTTCCGTGAAACTGTTGCGCGAGGGCGGCGCGCTCGCGCTCATCACGTCCAACAAATACTATCGTGCCGGGTACGGTGAAAAGCTACGCGGCTTTCTGGCGCGTGAACTCACGCTCCAATTACTCATTGATTTTGGCGACGCCCCCGTGTTCGAGGCCATCGCCTACGCTTCTATTCTCACTGGTATCCGCGCCGCACCGCCTACGGATGCCGCTGCGCTCGGCTACACTTGGGAAAAGGACGTTTCGTTTGACCGCATCGCGCACATCGTTACCGAACGTGGGCAGAAAATCCGGCAGAACGAGTTAAAGCCGGACGGCTGGCGGTTGGAATCTCCCGCGGTGCTGCGATTGTTGGAAAAGCTAAGGCGCGCTGGGAAGCGCCTGGGCGAATACGTCAACGGACGACTCTACTATGGGTTGAAGACCGGCCTCAACGATGCGTTCATAGTTGACCGGGCGACGCGAGACAGACTCCTGCGCGAGCACAAATCGTCCGCCGAAGTCATCAAACCGTTTCTACGCGGCAGAGACGTGAAGCGTTGGAGGACGGAATCAGCGGATTTGTGGCTTCTTTTTATTCCGTGGCACTTTCCCCGACATTTGAATCGAGAGGCAAATGGCGTCTCGGCCACCGCAGAAAAGGAATTTGAGGCGAAATACCCAGCGATCCACAAACACCTTTCGAAATTCAAGAAGGAGCTAATGGCGAGAAATGTTGCTGAGACCGGAGTACGTTACGAGTGGTATGCCTTACAAAGATGGGGGGCCGAGTATTGGAAGGAATTCGAGCAACCGAAGATCGTAATTCCTGCAATCGTTCAGTCAGTCGAGTACGCTCCTGACTTCGGAAGGCATTACAGCAATGATAAGACTTCCATTTGCGTCACTGACAACTTGAATTATTTGCTGGGGCTGCTGAATTCGAGGGTTTTGTGGTGGTTCATCCGCCAGACAGCAGCGACCAAACAGGGCGGTTTTTACGAATTCAAGCCGATGTACGTTTCCGGCTTGCCAATTCCCGCCGCGCCGCCGGAGACGCAAGAACGTGTGGAACGGTTGGTTGCCCGCATCTTGCAAGCGAAGGAGGCGAACCCGGCGGCGGACGTGTCGGCCCTGGAGCGGGAAATTGACGAGCGTGTCTATCGCCTCTACGGCCTCACGAGGGAGGAAATCACAATCGTGGAGGAGCCGATAGGCGGATTTACGGCTCCAGACCGAGTCGCTTGAAAAATGCGACATTTCGGGCCTGCGCATCTTCCAACAACTTTGGAAGGGAGATGTATTCGATGTAATAGCGGCCTTTATTCGTCACCCAAAACGACCCATTCCCGGTCGGTGATGGAGTGAACCCAGTTTCCTCCAGACGCTTGAGCAGTGCCTGGGAAACCTCACACACGGCATACATGTAGAAGCGGGCATCTGCCGCCGTCTTTATCGGCCTGCCAGAGCCAAGGTGCAAAGCTTTCTCGTCAGTGATTTGCCGCGCATAACGGATCATTTGCTGATGAGGAAGGTCGTCTGTCGGGACCTTCGCTAAGTCTTCAAGCGCACGTTTAAATTCCACAAGGACAATGCGCTCATACCCGCGAGACTCAGAAAACGGCTGACTTCCGAAAGCTCCTGGCCGATCCAACGCAACGAGCAAATCGGGCCGGTCTCCACTTTTTCCGTCCATGGCCTTGTCCGACGCGAGATAGTTATGCGATTCCAGCCTCTCATCCAGAATCCAGAGTTGATGGTCAGTTCCGGGAGCAGACTCTGTATCCGCTCGCTGAGGAAAAACCAAGTTGTGAATCGCGGCCTCGCGATGAGATTTACCATTGTCCTGCACTTCCAGAAGCTGCTGGAGACGCTCCAGGATGATTTTCCTCAGCGTCACATACTCAGCAAGTGCAACCTTTTTCTGAGTCTCGATCTGCTCCGCCAGTTTTCGCGCGCTCTCCAAATACTCTTCAGCACCCTCACTCGTTTTGAGTTTCGCAAGCCGGCGGCTCTCCTGTTTCAGCTTTGTGGCGTCCCGCCGTTTGTAGGTGTCAAGCGCACTGAGAATCTCTTCGTCCCTCGAACTGGTGCTCAGCCCCAAAAAGTCCTTGCTGGCAAAAAAGCCAAGAAGCAAAGGACGATAATACGGAGCTTCCTTCGCCACGACCGCGCTGATTCGTTCTTTGAACGCGCCAAGAGAGCGTTCCAAAGCCGCGCTCAGGCTCCCCTTCAACGCGGAGGCGCAAGCGTCGCGGAACTCAGGCGCGGTTAGACCCAAGAGAATCCCGTCTCCTTCCTCGGCAAAGGAAACGCCGTTCCTCGCGTCATTCACATGCTCGTCGAAGAAGGATGAGTAGATTAAAACGAGATGTGGCCGATTCTTCGAAATGCTTGCCAAGTGAGGAAGGTAAAATTCAAGGGGCCTTGTATTCGCGTGAACAATCCGCCCACCTGCCACGAGCCTAACCATATCGCCGCTCCCCGCAGAGGTAACTGAGTAACAGACCGCACGGAATTCATAACCACGAACCGCAAACTTCTGCACCCACAGAGATGCGCCCTCGATCATTTTGGTGAGGTCAAGCCTATCGTTGCCCTGCTGCAATGTGAATGATTTAAGCGACTTTGGGGGCTCAACCAAAGCCGGAAGAAAATGTTCAGCCAACCACTCCGCAACCTGATCGAAACTGACCGCCCCGCCTGCTTGAAAATCGGTGCGCAATTCCTCCAAGCGAACCTCGGTGGAGCAGCCTGTCGTGTCTGAGGGAGACACACTTGCCTGGAGTTCCGGCGATTCAGATTGCAGCACTACCCGTCGTTCCTTCCATCCATCGACATCTTTGAACACGGAGTGGACGCGAACCCGGCCGAAAGCCTGCAGGCAGGTCAGGCGCCCAAGACCCTTTCCACCGCCTTTTTCTTTTTGCCGACTGTCCGGCGTGCAGAACGAGATGAAGTTTTCCTCCGTAAAACCAACCCCATCGTCCCGGACCACGATGGTCTTCACGGGCTTACCACCCCCGCCGCTCGTCGCGAGATCAGCCGCCCGTTCGATCTCAACGGAGATTTCACAAGCGCGGCCGGACTCTGCCGCAGCGTCTAGCGCGTTGTGAATCGCCTCGGCCACCGCCATTTGCCAGTGCTTCAACCTGCCCAGGTTGCGCAAGCGGCCCGTCAATTCGTGCCGAAGCGGAACGGGGGCCAGTTTTTCTGATTTAGCGTCGATTGCCGCTGGCATGCAAAGCAGCTTAGAAGGTTCGCACGACAAGGGGCCAGCACAATCGGGAGACGGGTTTCCTATCGGCGATGTTGGCAGAGGCAGCAATGCGGACCAACCCGGCGGAGGGGGACGAAAGTGCGTCTTCATGTAGCGCCGGCCAGCGTTATTGCCGGCTCAGGCGGAATCAATTTCCTGAGCTGCTCAAGCCGGTATTCCAAGTCTGAGATCTCCTGCTCGACCTCAGACGGGGGCGGCTTGTCCGGCTCGGGCGGAAGCCGTTTCTGGCAGAGGTCGACCAGCGCGGCCAAGGAAGCGGCCTGTTGCGGATCAAGGGAGGCGGGATCAATCAGCACAGACCCGGTACGGCCTGCGCTGTCGCTGTGTTGGAGGATGACGAGATTGGCAGAGGGGCGCAGGATGATTTGGTCAAGTTGCATGGTTCACTTCCAGCGTTTTGATGCGGTCAGGGATGTAGGTGGAGACGGTGCCGATGTGTTCGACAAGGACGGGTTTCACGACCTGCCAGATGCGCAGGGCCGGATGGTTTATGGCCGCGAACATGGCGAGGTCAGAGACTTCTGACCAATGCGTCGCAAGCATTCGCGCCAGGTGAGGTTTGGGGATCAGGAGACCGTGAGCGCCGAGGGCCGGATATATGGAGATTGCTCTCCAAGCCCGGAGCCGTGTAATAGGAGTGAATGCCGAAGCGAGCAAAGGCCCAACCCCAGCCGGGTTCCAACATCAAAGCCGCCTCCAAACTTGTCGGTTCTCTGTTGGACTGCTTTGGCTTCGCCGCAGCGACAGTGCAAGATGTGGCAAAAAGACGAGGAATCGAGCAGCCTGCCGATTGCCCGGCCGCCCTGGCCATCCTGGGGGCCTTGAGGAGTTGTGTAAGGCTTTACGCTTTTCTCGCGCGTAACGGCAATCCGGCCTTGTGTGCCGAGCTCCCCTTTTATGCCGAGGAACTTGTTGAGGCTCTTTCTGACGTCTCAGAAAAATATCCCCATTTTTTGGCAGAAACAGCCAATCATCGGATTTCCTGGCCGATCATGGCCGCCCGACACTACCCGAAAGAATCCGATTTCAAAGCCCTGGCGGATCGGATCGGCCTCGGCACGAAAACCCTCGTGAATTGCTCGGCTCGAGCGCGGTATAAGCTGACCACGCCGATGAATCAGTTTATTTTGACTTTGCTGGCGGGGACGATTTTCACGGACAAAGAGTTCTATTGGGTTACCTTGCCACGTGACATGCCGAAACTTACGGCAAAGACGCTCGACGATTACCTCGACCACCACATCATGCCTATGCTCGATCAGATTCGAGAGAAGGAAGGTTCCTGGGACGGAATTCCTGTGATTGCTAATATCGTGAAGCGAATTCCTTACGAGTCAGAGCATCGTAGCGCTGTGAGGAACCGAATCAAGAGGGCGCTGAGAGCGATGTCGATCCAGGAGAGGTGACTGGCCCAGGGTTGCATCACCTCTTACTCGCTACCCTACGGAAACATTTGGCAGACGGTTCGCGCCGTGTTTGTTTGAGGGCATGCAAATGAACATGATTGCAGTCGAGTCCACCGCCATCCGGGCCGTGGGTTATGATGGAAGCACGTTGACCATCGAATTCCACGGCGGGAAAATTTATGACCATCCCAACGTCCCGTATGATGTGTACGCGGCACTCATGCAAGCATCGTCCATTGGCGCTTATTACTCCCGCTTCATCCGCGGACGTTATCGGTGAGGCTCCCGCGACTCAACTAACCAAACACAACACGGCACAAATCCTGAGATGAACAACAATACTAATAAAACGGCACGGTCGGCTGAGCGCGAGCGGAGCCAGCGTGCTTTCGATCGGATCGATCAATTCCTGAGACGCAATCGCCAAGCTTATACCGCCGCCGCAATTCTGCGAGTCCGCCGCCGTCTTTTCGGCCAACTCCCTGAGGACCTCCACCCATCGGCCAACGACCCGGCGCCCGCTTCCGGCCCCGTTCCACCACCCGGAGCCATGACATGAATGGGCATCGAATTCGTTCGGCACCGTCATCAGAATGCGACGTCGGCGAAGGGCTTCCCCCCAGGCTCACTAATTTGGCTGCGCGCGAAGGCCGCTCTGCCAACTCAGAGAAAATGGCCCTGCTTTTGAAGGTTATGTTCGGGGAGGAGGCGGAGGAGGCGCGCCCAATCGAAATCAAGCCGCCAGGCCCACACAGCGTCCCTATAATTCTATGACTCGCACAGGAAAAATAGCTCGATTGCGGCGCGAGATTCGCGCGCAACTGAATCGGCGGTTGCAGGATGGAGAACCGGGCACCCGCCTGGTCGAGTGGTTGAATTCATTGCCAGAAATGCAGGCGGTGTTGAAAGCAGATTTCGGCGGGCGCCCGCTCAGCGAGCAGAATTTATCTGAATGGAAGCAGGGGGGTTACCAGGAATGGCTGGCACAACAGGAGGCGCTTGCCCAGGTCCGTGAACTGGCGGCAGACGCCGGAGAATTGGCTGACGCCACCCAAGGAGTGCTGGCGGATCATCTGGCGACGGTCCTGACGGCGCGTTACGCCAGCGCGCTGGCGGGCTGGAAGGGCGAGGCCACTGAGGAATTTCGGCGCAAACTGCGCTCGCTGCGAGGTCTGTGCCAGGACATTGTGGAGTTGAGGCGCGGCGAGCATAGCGCGTCGCGCTTGAAAATCGAGCAGGAGCGGCTGGAGCGGGAGCGCGAGAAGAGCGAAGAGGATTTGGTGCAGCATTTCAAGAGGTGGGCCAAAGATCCCAATGTGCGGAGCTGGGTTTGCAAGGATTGCGCCAGCTCTGAAGAGGAGGAGCGTCGGATGCGGGAGGTTTTTGGATTGAAGCCAGAAGAAACCGCCCAAAAGCCGCCACCAACGGAGGAGGCGACCGAGGGCCAGAGGGAGGAATCAAACTGAATCAAACCAAATCAAACCTATTTCTTTGCGAAAGCCAGATTAAGCCAGCAGGGCTATCCTACTGACTCCAGTGACCGCAACGGGTGGTGTTTTTCATTCTCGGCGCCTCCCACGAGGAGTTTGTACGGGACGGCTGGCACCTGGACCGCCTGTTGCGCCAAGCGATAAAACAGTTTGCCACGCGATT